>JAZBPR010000045.1:0-3022 GCA_036351735.1 Wenzhouxiangella sp.
AACAGATCGAAGGCCCAAGGCTTGAGAGGCGCGAACATCAAAGAAGGTTGCTGTTCCTTCTATGATTTCGAAGTGTCTCTCGGCGGTAACTTGCTCTTCGCTCATCTGCGACTCTCTAGCCGCTCTGACAGCAAGGTAGTCGAGCAACAATCGCTGTCGAGCGTCACCTGAAGGTTTCCATGCAGCCAAGAGAAAATTGGATTCCTCATTGAGTAGATCGCCAAAAGATTTCGGGTCAATCGTGTTGAACACGTGCAGACGGACATCTGGTTGAAAACCCCAAGACTCGGACTGGAAAGCATGGAAGTCCTCATGGAGCAGAACCGGTATTCCAAGATCAGCATGCGCCGCCGTTACGACCAAATCATCGATCCTCGCTCCGATGTGAAATCCCCCTGACCTCGAGAAATCGTTCCTTGTTCCGTAGAAAAGTGCGGGGCCACCCAAGGATCGCCCTCTGACTTTCTCAAGGCCCTCGACTTGCGGATGGCTTGTGAGCAGCAGAACGCCTTCACCAGGGTCGTACATCGCCAAACTTCTTGACGAAAGAGTGTATCCCCGCCAAATCCTGTCAATGGCTTCTTGAGACGCGAGCAGTTTGTCCATCTGCCGCTGAGTGGATACGCTTGGCCCCGTCGAAGCGCACCCGACTAGACAGGACAGGCAGACTACAGCGAGAAATCTGAATAGCAAAAGACCCCGCCTATTCGATATCAGTCTACCCATAGATGCACGCCGTTTCGATTCCGCTAAAGCGTGGATTATCTCAAAGCGGCCATGGGCGGTCTCGCCACCACCTCAGAGACTGGGACTCATTGCAATCGATGGCCATTGGGGTCTGACGGCGCCTGCGACAGCAATGAACACGCAAATTGAGCACCTGCCATTCGAACGCACCCTGGGTTGCTATCTCCAAGCCAAGCGGCGCGCCTAGGGTTCGTAGAATCTGGCTCGACGCGAAATCGCTTCCGATCATGATTTCCCAAGCTCTCTTTGAATATATGGTCCGTACTTTAGGACGACATATTTATTCAGGAGTTTAAATTGCACGGCACCACTGATTCCGCCGAGAAGCCCTGCTGACAGAGCGTAGCCTAGCCCAAATGGAGAACTTTGGTGATGGGCGAGAAAAGCCATCGCGAGCACGCAGCAGCCGCCCACGAAAGTCGAATTCACCAGCACGAGCCAAGGGATGTAACTTGAGCGGCAAAAGTGTCCATAGATGGCGAACGTAATCCGGCGCCGGGCTGCCGGATCCGCCCGGAGAAATTCTTCGCGAACATCCTCTATGACTTCCATCTGAACTGACCCTCCTAATGCATCAAGGTCACAAGCTTACATGGTTCAATTACACGAGTGCGGCGGGCTTCCTGTCCATACGCTACCAAAAAGACATTGAAATTTCCCGAACCCTTATCACAGACCCAACAATATGGCTTCCGCCAGGGCGAGATCGGCGAGCGCCGTGATCTGGTAGAGATGCTGCTGAAAGGACGTTCCGGGCGCACAGGTGCGGAATGCGCCCGTCTGGCACAGGATTGACTCCAATGGTTATTTGCGGGCCTTGCCCGTCTGATGAGTTTCTTTTCGGGAGCGGCAAACTGACAAAAAGACGTTACCGGCAAAGACCGAAAAAATCATACTGAAGCAAATGAGCATAAAGAGGTCTAGCAGGAATCGAATCGATGCGTCTGGATTCGATTCATAAGCATGGATAAGGGTCATGATTATTAAAAGAAAATAACCGAGAGCAAATGCCAAATCTGAACTAGCACAATCTCGTCTTGCCTTCTTGCCCCTTCTCCAAAGACGAACAAGTAACACAATGGTCGTAAAAAAAAGAACTACTGACAAAAGAAGTAAAAAAAAGTCTCGTTCCATAGAAAACCCCACTTATCGTTGGTCAAGCTAGCACTTAAATGATTGCCCGAATTTGATTGAGATCAATAAGCGAAATCCTGCGGACTCATCTGCTCTCCTTACACGAGTACATCCGGCTGAAATACCACGATCGACGTAGGTTCTAACCAGTGATTTCGACGGAGAGACGGATCGGCTCATCCAGGCACCGAGATGCCCGCGAAAGCCGCCAGATTGAGCGCGCCAGCGTTAAAACGACACCTGACTCAATCCGTGTTCACGACATAGGCTAGGGACCGAAACGCCTTTTTAGTTTTTTTCAGAACCGAGAGAATGCCGCGCTCGATATCTTCCTGAGTGACTGGATTGACGGTCAGCGCACTGCGTGGCATCGAGATTCGTAGCAGCCCAGCGATGAGGCGCTCCGATTGCTTCGGGTACATCTCGTTCAGTGCGGCTTGTCGGGGGCCACGATCTGATCATGCTATCTAGTGAACACGTGAGCAGGGGTGAAGCCAGCAAGGCGCTGCGATGGTGCTTGAAGTTGTATCACTCAAAGTAGCTATCGTGATTTGGCCTTGTGTTCGGTACCGGCGCCGGTTGATTCTTTCACGTTCGAGCATTTCGAAGCGGCTGACTGCACTTCACAGCCCTGCGGCTCAATTCAACCCAACGCCCAGAACCAAAGACTATATCGCAAGGAGTCATGACGCAACTCGGGGCCTTCGCCGCGTGTGATGTAGCCCCAACCGGCGCGCGGAAGTGCTCAGGAACCCCCTGATCGTCGGGTTCGAAAACCGGACGATCCTAGCCCCGCAGCCTCGGCCCACAAGCTATCCAGACCCAAGCTCCTGGAATGAGATGCCTAACCGGCCCGCACTAAAAGCGTTGCCGACTCGCGCCACCCCACCGTGACCCTTTGGAGGTCGAGCCCGGCGGATTCATGATCGAAACGAGTCACCTTCAGGCGCTGCTCCAGATCGTGCAAAGCTTCGATGAGGGTGGCAACCCCCTCAGCCACCGAATCACAACGGCAAAAAGTTCGGGGCATCCAACTGGAAGTATGTTACTTTTTGCTCCACGGTTGCCCGGTCTTACCCCCTACTGCCAACGCCAACACGCAAGCCCCCAAGGCCGGGCAATCGTTCTTCTTCTGGCAGGC
>JAZBPR010000046.1:0-6415 GCA_036351735.1 Wenzhouxiangella sp.
ATGCTGCCCGATGGAACCGCGTGCGAAGATGGTCTGTACTGCACAGAAAACGACCGCTGCGAGCAGGGCGAGTGCGTCGGGGATAATCCTTGCACGACCGATAACCAATGCCTATTCGTCGAGTGTCTCGAAAATCTTCGGACATGCAGTTCTTCGAAGGTCTTGGATGGCACGCCCTGTAGTGATGGCGATCCCTGCACCCTGTTCGAATCCTGCTTGGACGGTGTCTGCACGCCCGCTTTTGTCGATCCAGGTTGTGGACCCAATTCGGTGGCCTTGGGCGACTCCGCCTGCGATCCGAACGCGAAGCCAGTCCCGAACGCTCAATCTCTTTTCGGTCTAGACGATTACAAGCCTGAGCCATTCGAGCGCCTGATTCAGAGGCTGAGCAATTGAAAGAACTTCCCTTGTTCAGGGTTTTATTGACAGATCTGAGGTTTGATTAAGGCCGATGCGGTCTTTGAGGGCAAGAAAGTCGAGGTCGAGAAGCTGCATGCCAAGATTGGGGAGCTGACGATGGTCAACGATTTTTTAGCCAAAGCGCTCGGTCGCGACCGGTGACGGAGCGCAAGGCCATGATCGACAAAGACCACTTTTGACGGCTTCGAAAAAGCCGACTGAACTGCGGTTCTACTTTTGGAACAGGCACCTCAGTCTGTAACCCATACGTACAGCCAACGTGTACAACTCTAGGCCTCTCACCGAGCAACTGCCCTAACCGCGAGGACGAGGTAGGTCGCAGGTTCAAGTCCTGCAAGGCTCACCATCCTATTGATTTCTATGGGCTTACCCGCCGGGTGACCCACCGAGTTGTTCCTGTTTTGCCATGATGGTGTAAAGTCGGGCTGCTAGTTCTGCGAGTGCTCTCTATTCCCCTATCCTGTGGAGGAACTGGACATAAACATCAAATCAAAGCAGCCCGCCACAAACAGCCTTGCCTGGAGGCGCATTTTACTGATAGGTGCCGCGTCGGGGCCAGCCGCCCTGGCGGTACTTGCCTTCGCAGCAAGCGCTTTTGGCATGGATGAGATTGAGAAACATCCCGTGCTCCAACTGGTGCTGTTTGGAGCCTACATTGCTGTCGCTATAATCGGTGCCGCGGTTATGAACGTGGTCTTATGCAAACAGCAGAGGATCGCGCACGGCGTTCTCGGTGCTTTCTTTTCTTTGATCTTTAGCCTTGCATTTGTATGGAGTGTGTTTTGGTTGCTCGGCACCAGCTTCCAGTAACGTGCGGCCAGCTCGTATGAACACTACCTTTGCCGGCGTCAGGATGAACCGACACTACGCCTGAGTTATCACTCAGGAGCAGTACCGCGAGCTAAAATCAGAGCTCACGGACTCTGAACGCGCCGGTACCACGCCCGCATGAACTCCTTCAATTCTCTACCGCTTAAAGCCTGAACCTTTGTCGACATCTCAGCGTCGATAGTCTCGTAAACGCCTTCATGTATAACCGCGGTTTGGAAACAATGAACCAGCCATGCTCCGCAGCTACTGCAAGTGCCTAGCGTAAACTCACAACCATCGGCATGACTGGCATCTGCTTTGAACTCGAACATCAACTCGCTGCAGCAGTTGGCCATCTATCCTCCTCCATCGTTCGCCCAAGGCTAAAGTGTCCCTGTGTCAAGCCAGACTGACCGTTAATACATCGAAAAGTCAAGATTGTCTCCTTCAGAAATCATGATGAGCCATACACTCTCCCTGGTAATCCCCCGATAACTAGCAGGGTTCCAAGCTGGCGAATTTTCGGTGCCCGAGACGTCCGATTTGTCAGGTTTAGCCTGAAATCAGGGGCACGTGCGGGCAATTTCTCCGTACTCTCGGGTTCAAGCCGTATACTGCGACCATCCCGGGACCAGCAAGGCCCCCTATCAGGCCGTTTCGATTCCCCAATCTCTGGCAGATTTGAAGGCCGCAGACGAATTATCGGAATCCAGCATTGAAACGAGAGCAGGTTAAAGACATTTTTGAATTGATCGGTATCGTGGCTATCATCGCGTCACTGGTCTTTGTTGGTCTCGAAGTCCGCCAGTCACATGAAATTGCGCGCGCTGATGTCTATCAGCAGCGGACCTTCATGGAAATGCAGGTCAACATGTCCTCGTATACACCTGAATTGCTCAGTACAGCTCTCGAGACCTGGAGACAGAACCATTCAGAAATGACATCCGAGGAGATTCGTGCGCTCGCTACTTTCTGGACGGTCTGGGTCACGCTGGTGGAAAACGCGCACTACCAGTATCAACTGGGCCTCCTGCCTGACGAAGAATGGCAGAATCAGCTGGAGCTCACCCTGGTGCAGGCACAACGCCCCTGCTTCTATCAATGGTGGACATCAAGCAACTCGATATGGCGCGCATCATTCAGGGAAGTTATTCAGGCAGGGCTCGATGCATCTTCGCCCGCTGAATGCCAGTGGTGACAAACCTCAGTGGCATTCTTCAATCATTCTCCAAAATCTTCGACCACAGGACTGACATGATGCGACCGACCAGACCCTTGTCAGGGGCTTTGCAACTGTTCGTGGCTTTGGCCGCGCTTGCGGCTTTCTCCCTGGCCAGCGCTCAACCAATCTCGCGCATCGCGTTCGGCTCCTGCGCGGCCGAAGATGAACCCCAGCCGATCTGGGAATCGGTCAACGCCGGCAGCCCGGATCTCTGGATCTGGGCCGGAGACAACATCTACGCCGACACCGACGATATGGCGGTCATGCGCGAGAAGTACGGTCTTTTGGCGGCACAACCCGGCTATCGACAGCTGGTCTCGTCGGGCATTCCAATACTGGCAACCTGGGATGATCATGACTTCGGCGCCAATGACGGCGGCGCAGATTACCCGCACAAAAAGGCGTCTCAACGGGTCTTTCTGGACTTTTTTGGAGTCGCTGATGATGACCCCCGCCGTGATCGGGAGGGCGTCTATCACGCAGAAATCCATGGTGAGGCGGGCCAGCGTGTCCAGGTCATCATGCTCGATACCCGATATCACAGAAGCCCCTTGCGTGCCTATCCCCGCGATGACGACTCGGAGCCTCGGGTCTATTGGCCAAACTCGGATCCCGCGGCCACTGTCCTGGGTGAAGAGCAGTGGCAATGGCTCAAACGCCAGCTCCTGAAGCCAGCTGAACTTCGGCTGATTGTCAGCAGCATTCAGGTCCTGGCCTCCGAGCATCGCTTCGAGAAATGGATGAACTTCCCCCAGGAAAGGCGGCGCCTGCTGGATCTGCTCAAGGAAACCCAGGCCGAAGGCGTGATCCTGCTCAGCGGTGACCGCCACCACGCCGAACTCTCGCGCCTGGATCAGCCTGATTTCTACCCGCTGTTCGACCTGACATCCAGCGGCCTGAACAAAAGCCGGCCTCGTCCGGCCGACGCTGAACCCCGGCCGCCTGAGACCAATCGCTATCGGGTGGGCCGCACCTTCCGCGGCCATCACTACGGGATGATCGAAGTCGACTGGGAGCAGCCGGATCCGCTGATTCAGCTCAACATCATCGACCAGCAGGGGCAAAAACCGATTCGCCAGGTCCTGCCTCTGAGCAGCTTGTCGCTGAACCGAAATCCGGCACCCGGTTTGCGGTCCGCAAGCAGCCAGCCAGCCCTGCCCGAAGTCATCGAGACGGATCTTCGGGTCGACGGAAGACTGGATGATTGGCAAAGCCGGCACTTCATGGCGGTATCCGGCGAACACCTGTTCATTCGCTTTCCGGCGCTTGAGCCTACGACATTGACGCGCAGCCCCAGAGCCATTCATGTTGTGATCGACTTTGATGGCGATCAGACCGGTATCGACCATTTTCTCGAGCCCGGTGCGGACATGGAAATCGTCTTCTCACCGCCTCGAGAGCCGGGTGAGCGCGGATGGCGGCCTCGCATCACCGGTTACCTGCCCGATGAAACCATTCTGGTCGCCGCTGACATGGATCTGGCCAGCGGGCCCTCCTATGCCTCGAGCTGGTTCGAACTGCGCCTGTCCAGAGCAAAACTGGCGCAGATTCTGCGCGCCTCCGGGACTGGCGGCGAGGCGGGCCTGGCCGTCTATGCCCGTGACAAGGAGAGCGACAGAATTGAAGTACTTGCCAGCGATGCCGTCGAACTTCCTGATGTCCGTGGGATTGCGCCGGTCACGAGCCGGACGGTTTCAATTCCCCCAGTGCCCGCCGGCGCTCTCAGAGTCATCAGCTGGAACACGCTCTGGGGCTCGCAGCTGGACACGCCGGAACCCTTTGCCCGGGTGATTCAGGCACTGAATCCAGACCTCTTCCTGTTCCAGGAGTGGTCCCGTGATCGGCTGACCGAAAAGCAGATTACCGACTGGTTTGAAGAACATATCGATGGCAACGTGGCCTGGCACACCATGGTGTCCGGCGCGGCAGGCTCGTGGAGCGGCACGCTGATCGTCAGCCGATATCCGCTGATGGGCAAAATCCCGCGCACCACGCCGGTGGACGCCGGCGGCTGGGACTTTCCGGCACGCTTTGCCGCGGCCGTTGCCGACACCCCGATCGGTGACGTGCTGGTAGGAAGCCTGCACCTGAAGGCTTCCGGTGCCATCGACACGCCTGAAGACCAGCGCCGCTTTGCCGAAGCCGACGCCATCAACCGCATTCTGGTGGGCATGAAGAGCGTTGCCCGGCCCGAGCACGTCGTCCTGGGCGGCGATTTCAATCTGCTCGGTGACCCCGCGGTGGTCGACCGGGTCGGCCGCATGCTGGACGAGGACGGCAGTCCGCTGACACGCATCGAAGCGCCGGTGCTGGGCGACCCCGCATTGCTCTACACCTTCGGACGCGAGGGGCTGCGAAGCCGCCTGGACTACCTGACCTACTCTGAACACTCACTGCAGCTCGCCAATGCCTTCGTGCTGGACACCGGCATTCTGGACGAGAGTTCCCTGAACGCCCTGCAACTCGACTCAGCGGACAGCGCCGCTTCGGATCATCTACCCGTCGTCGTTGATCTGATCCCGTGGCCTGAATAAACGGCGCGATCAGGCCGCACCGCTGGCCGGCGAGCCAGAGCGCTGGCGTCGCTCCATTCTGGATGCGCTGGTCGAAACCACCATCGTCCGCGCGGCTCAGCGCCTGTTCGCCATCGAGGTCAAAAGCACAACCCGGCGTAACGACCTGTCGGGAATGGCGGCTTTCCGAAAAGCTGTCGAGCCAGACCGTACCCTTATGGTCGGCGCTGACGGCATCGACCTGGCGCAATTTCTTTCCCGCCCCATCCAGGACTGGACCCATTCATAAGCCAGGGCACAACTTGCTTTGACGGCTGCGCGGTATTGCCGAGCGCGCTCTAATCAAAACCGCCACGATCCCCTCCGAGTTATGACAGACTGAGTGCTCGATTGGCGACAAGCATATTGCATGGCCGGAGCGAGTTTACTCAGCCTTATTGACGACATCGCCACCCTGCTCGATGACGTCGCTGTGATGACCAAAGTCGCTGCCAGGAAGACCGCGACCCTGGTCGGTGATGATCTGGCAGTCAACGCCGAGCAGGTCACCGGTGTATCGGCCAAGCGTGAGCTGCCGGTCATCTGGGCGGTCGCCAAGGGCGCAGCACTCAATAAGGCCATATTGATCCCGGCTGCGCTGCTCATCAGCGCCTTCATGCCGTGGGCGATCGTTCCGCTATTGATGCTCGGCGGTGCTTTTCTATGCTATGAAGGCGCTCACAAGATTCACCACAAGCTCTTCTATCCGGAAGCTGAAATGCAGGCGAAGAAGCAGCTGACGAAGGCATTCCGGGATCCCGAGGTCGACCTGGTCGCCTTTGAAAAGAAAAAGATCAAGGGTGCAATTCGCACTGATTTCATCCTGTCGGCTGAGATTATCGTCATCTCACTGGGCGCAGTTGCCGCGGCAACGCTTGGCGTGCAGTTAGGCGTGCTGATCGCCATAAGCGCGTTTGTGGTTGTGGGCGTGTACGGACTGGTCGCCGGGATCGTCAAGATCGATGATCTGGGTATCCACCTGTCGCGGCACGGTGGCGGGATCGGCCGGTTAGGAGAGTGGCTCATTGACGCCTCGCCGATGGTGATGAAGGGCCTTGGGATCGTAGGCACCATCGCAATGTTTCTGGTTGGCGGCGGCATCTTCTCGCACAATACGCCAGCCATCGAGCACCGGTTCAAGGGCTGGGCGGCGCTGACTGGCCCTCTCGATGCGGTCACGCTGCTTCTACTCGATGGACTTCTTGGTGTCGCGATCGGCACAATCATCGTGGCGGTCCTTTCGCTCTGGTCCAGGCTCACGGGCCAAAAAGCGCATTCGGACGCCAAGCACTAAGGTTACTCTGAATTAATCGCCATTCTGCGACAATATCGGCATTGTTTCTCACCGGACAGAATTCGATGGACCAGCTGAGCTTTGCCGACCTGGAATACGAGAACAAGAAGCGCAAGA
>JAZBPR010000047.1:0-9869 GCA_036351735.1 Wenzhouxiangella sp.
AAACAGAATGCCAAATCCCAGCGAGATGGCCATGGGAATCAGTGCCGCGGCCTGAATCGAGGTCTCCATGATGATGGGTGCCAGGCCACCAAAGGTCGTAATCGTGGTCAGCATGATTGGTCTGAATCGTCGCGCGCCGGCCTTGATGATGGCTTCCTCGGCTGACATCTCAGACCGCTGGCGGTTGGCATAGTGGACCATAATCAGTGCGCCGTTGATCACCACACCCGAAACGGCCACTACGCCCAGCAGGCTGACCAGCGACAGGTCATATCCAAGCAGGATATGGCCGAGTATTCCGCCCACAATCCCAAAAGGGATGGCGAGCATCACGATCAGGGGCTGGACGTAATTGCCGAAGGCGATCGCTAATAGGGCAAAAACGGCAAAAAGCGCCAGCCCGAAACCGCCCCACAAGGCGGCCGTTGATTCTCTGAGTTCCGCCTGGCTGCCCTCAAAGGTCCAGGTGATGCCCGGGAAGTCGGCGCGCAACTGCGGCAGGACTTCATCGGTGACGGCTGCGAGCACCCGGTTGACGGCGGTCTCGGGCTCAATGTTGGTGCCGACGTTAATCACCCGACGGCCGTCTCTACGATTGATGGAGCTGAACGCCTGACCGGCCTCAACGCGGGCCACGTCACTTAAAGGCACCTCGACGCCGCTCGGTGTTCGCACCATGAAGTTCTCCAGCGTTTGGATGTCTTCGCGCTGATCTTCAGGCAGCCGAACCCGGACTTCAATTTCGTTGGTGCCGCGCAGGTAGCGCAGGGCGATGTCGCCGAAAAATGCGCCGCGCAGCTGGCGACCGACCTCTACTGGGCTCAGCCCCAGTGCCTGGCCTTCCGGGAGCAGCGTGAAATCGAGCTGCGCCTTGCCGCGGTCGTAGTTGTCGTTGACATCCCGAGTATCTGCAAACTGCGCCAGACGTTCGACCAGCGCCGTCGCCGCCCGCTCCAATACGCTGATATCGGAGTGACTGAGATCAATGCTGATGTCGTCGCGCCAGCTCCCCGGTCCGCGTTCGGCTTCAAAAGTGATCTGGTCGACCCCCTTGATGTCGCCGATCTGATCGCGCCACAGTTCGATGACCTCCTGAGTGGTGATGTCTCGCTGGGCAGGTGGCAGCAAAACAATTTCGACGTCGATGAAGCGTCGGCCCCAGACGTTGGTTTTGATGCCCTCGGCGGCCTCGTAGAGGTTGTTGTCTTCAAACATCTGATAGGTAGCTTCGGTGATCCGTGCGGCCATTTCCGAACTCACCGCCCGCGTTGTGCCCACTGGCAGTCTGACCCCAGCCTCGATCTCGTCGGCCGGTTGCTGAGGCATCATGATCATGCCGATGTGGTCACTCATCGCGTAGGCGCCGGTCACCGCCAGCAGGACCACCGCGCTGGTCAGCGTGACGTAGCGTTGGCGAACGCAGCGTTCGAGAAACGGCTTGTAGCGGGTATCAACCCAGCCGGCAAAGCCTTTGGCAAAGCGACGCTGGACCGTGTGCAGGCTGTCGCCGACCGCGCCCTGCGCGCGCGGCCGCACGTGGGCGAGGTGGGAGGGGAGAATAAAAAGAGCCTCGAGCAACGACAGCGCCAGTACCGTTATCACCACCAGCGGCATCGGCGACCAGTATTGGCCCATCACGCCGGGAATGAACAGCAGAGGCAGAAAAGCGACGATGTTGGTCAGGATGCTGAAGGTCACCGGCCAGGCCATCTCGCGGGTGCCAACGATGGCCGCATCCATCATGTTCAGACCCCGTTCGCGATGCTCATAGACGTTTTCGCCGACCACGATGGCGTCGTCGACGACAATGCCCAGGGCGACCAGAAAGCCGAACATCGAGATCATGTTGATGCTTACACCCAGGGCCGGCAGCAGGTTGATCGCGCCAACAAACGAGATTGCCATGCCCATCATGATCCAGAACGCCAGGCGGGCCTCCAGAAACAAAGCCAGGATCAGCACAATGATGACGATGGCCAGGGCGCCGTTCTTGAGTAGCAAGTTGAGTCGGTCGGCAAATTCCTCGGCCCGGTTGGAATCGATCCGCCAGCTCACGCCTTCCGGCAGGCTGGCTTCAAGGTCGTCAAGGACGGTCTGAACCGCGGCGGCCACTTGTAGCGGTGACTGGGTGCCTACCCGAAAAATCTCCAGTTCTATGGAGGGCTGGCGATTGAATTGGGCATGGAAGCCGACGTCGTCGAAACCATCGCGCAGCTCGGCAATGTCGCCCAGCCGCAGCGGGGCGCCGGTGGGGGAGCTGGCGATGATGATTTCTTCCATCTCGCGAGCCCACTCCCGGCGTTCTTTCATGCGCAGCAAAATTTCCCCGCGCGCTGTGTCCATGGCGCCGGCGGGCACATCCAGGCTGGACTGCCGAATCAGGTCGGCGACCTCAGCGAGGGTCATGTCGTATTCACGCAGCACCTCCTGGGGGATTTCGACGTGAGTGACATAGCTCGGAACCCGTCGGAGTTCAACCTGGGTGATGTTGGGCTGGTTGAGCAGCTGATCCCGCACGCGCTCACCGAGCTGGCGCAACGACC
The DNA here is from genome assembly GCA_036351735.1 of Wenzhouxiangella sp. Lineage (GTDB taxonomy): Bacteria > Pseudomonadota > Gammaproteobacteria > Xanthomonadales > Wenzhouxiangellaceae > Wenzhouxiangella. The sequence goes on from JAZBPR010000047.1 coordinate 2,544, forward strand.
AGATGTCGATGTCCCCATACAGCCCGATTTCCATCACATCGCGCTGCCAGGATCGAAGCCGGACACGGGGTTCCTCGGCATCAACCGGGAATGTCCGAATCTGGGAAACCGCCTGGTCGACGTCCTGATACACCCGCATCCGATTGACGCCGGCCACCAGTTCAAGGTTGATTGAGCCGGAGCCCTCGCGAGCCGTGGAGGTCAGCTCCTTGATGCCCTGAACGCCGCGCACAGCTTCCTCGACGGGTAGCAAAATACCCTGCTCAACCTCTTCGGGGGCCGCACCGGGATAGGACACGCTGACGTCCACAAAGTCCAGTTCATAGCGCGGCTGGACCTCCTTTTGCATCGTGATGGCCGTCCAGATGCCGCCGGCCAGGAGGATGATCATCGCCAGATTGGCGGCAATCGGATTCCGCGCCATCCACGAAATCGGACCCGCTGAGTTCAGCAATCGGCCCGGATCGTTCATGAGGAAATCTCCTGGCCGGTCGCTGCCTGATCATCGACTCTCAGCCGCAAACCTTCCCGGACGGTCGCCAGCCGCGTGGTCACAACCTGGTCGCCTGCTTCCAGGCCTTCATCGATATAGGCAAATTGATCGTCCTGAAAAACGATGGAAACCGGCCGAATGACCAGTCGCTCATCGACCATTAGCCAGACCGTATCGTTGGCTCTGACGTATTGTCTCGGCAGCTGCGCCACGCCCTGCAGTTCCCGCCCCTCGATGGTGGCTTCCAGATATTCACCCAGAATCAGGGGTGGACGGTCCATCGCAGCGTTTCGGGCGAGAGGATCATCGACGGCGATCAGTAGTCGTGCCAAACGGGTGTTGCCTTCAAGCTCGCTGATCAACTGCACGATCTGGCCTTCGCGGGTCGCGCCGTCCGGCCAGGCGGTTCGATTGCGAACCTCGACCTTTGAGCCCGCACCGCTTCCTGAAGGTACTGAAATCCAGGGCAGGCGGGAGACCGGGACGGTGGCTTCAACCCAGAAGGTATCAAGGCCGATCAGGCGGCCCAGGGCAGTCCCCGGCGCAACCTGTGAACCAAGGTTGGCCTCCCGACTGAGAACGTGAGCATCAAATGGCGCGTTGATTCGGGTGCGGCTCAAATTGAGCTCGGCTTGCCTGACCTCAGCCCGGGCGGCTTCAACGGTCGCGCGGGCAGCCCGTCCCTGTGGTTCGCGCAGAACCAGTGCTCTGCGCTCGGGTGGGAGTTCACGCTGAAGACGGCGGTAGTCTGCCGCGGCGGCTGACTGCTCGGCCTGCTCGATCTCAAGATCAGCCAGCGCCTGTTCCAGATTTGACCGGGCCTGTTGGAGGGCGATCTCGTAGTCTGCATCGTCGAGTTGGAGGAGGGGATCGGCGGCCTGGACGAACCCGCCGGGAACGAACTGCTCGGAAATTTCAACAATCTCCCCAGCGACGCGGGCGCTGAGCGCGATCTCCTTGGCGGGACGAACGGTGCCCATGGCGACAATGGATGGGCGGAAATCGCCGAACCGGGCTTGCGTCACGTCGACTAGGGAGGCCGATTGCCGAACCGCACCGTCACGCTCAGCGGTGGGCTCTGTGTTGAAAATGAAGAAAATCAAAGCTCCGGCGGCAGCCATCAAGGCGACGCAATACAGAATCGTGCGGGTGACTTGACCGCGTGTGTTTCGACGTGCTTCGAAAATTGGCATAGTTCATTTTTGGTAAAGCGCAACCGGCTAGCAGAACAGACGCACGTGAAATTTCCGCGCATGGGCGCGTGCTGAGCCTGGCCTTCGGTGGGGGGCGTCGCTCCCTTGTTTGGGGAACGATCTTGTTGTCATCGCTGCTGCAAGGGGGTTACAATTGCGGGCTGATTTGAAACAGGCGGCCGGTCGGCTTTTACCCAAAGGCTCTACCAGACCTCTAGCAACGTCCTATTAGGCCTTTCGGCACAAGGAAGGGGTTTTGGGAAAAAGCCGGGTCGTCAAACGAATTTTTTTGGAGAAGAAAGAAATATGTCATTGACGGCAGAACAAAAGCAGCAGGTTGTGCAAGAGCACCAGTTGTCTGAAGGCGATACCGGTTCTCCTGAAGTGCAGGTCGCGCTTTTGACCGCACGAATCCAGGATCTGCAGAATCATTTCGCGGAGCACAAGAAAGACCACCACTCACGCAGGGGTCTTCTCAAACTGGTCAACCAGCGCCGGTCCTTGTTGGACTACGTGAAAAAGAAAGACGTACAGCGCTACAGAGACCTGATCGAGCGATTGGGCCTGCGTCGTTAAGTCACCGAGGCTTTACAGATTTTGAATGGAACACCCCGGCAGCTAGGATGGCTGAACCGGGGTGTTCTCTATTGTGATAAGTGGAGATAAAGTTGTGAAAAAGTTTACCAAGACCTTCAAGTTCGGCGAACATGACGTCACTCTTGAAACGGGTCATGTCGCGCGCCAGGCTGATGGTGCCGTTTTGGTCACTATGGCCGATACCGTTGTACTCGTGACGGCGGTTGCGCGTAAGGAAGTCAAACCTGGCCAGAATTTCTTTCCCCTGACCTGTAATTATCAGGAGAAGTTCTACTCGGCGGGCAAGATTCCCGGTGGCTTTTTCAAGCGGGAAGGTCGACCCACAGAAAAAGAGACGCTGACGTCTCGTCTGATGGACCGCCCATTGCGTCCGCTGTTTGCAGACGGATTCATGAACGAGGTACAGGTCATCGCGACGGTGATGTCCTCAAACCCCGAAGTCGATGGTGACATTCCCTCGTTGATCGGTGCATCGGCTGCGGTTGCGCTGGCGGGTCTGCCGTTTGACGGCCCGATCGGGGCCGCCCGGGTGGGGTTCATCAACGGTCAGTATGCATTGAACCCAACGCAGTCCCAGCTGGCTGATTCACGCCTTGATCTGGTTGTGGCCGGCACTTCCAAAGCGGTCCTGATGGTCGAGTCAGAGGCTGATCTGCTAACCGAAGATGAAATGCTTGGCGCCGTTTCTTTTGGGCACGAGCAAATGCAGGTGGCCATCAAGGCGATTGAGGAACTGGCTGCCGAGGCCGGTAAGCCGAAATGGGACTGGCAGCCTCCGGCCAAGCCCGTGGGTCTGGCAGAGAAAGTAGCTGAGCTGGCGACTGCTGATTTAACGGCTGCCTATGCCATTACCGACAAGATGGAACGTCGGGAAGCAATCGGTGCGGCCCGGCAGAAGGTGGTCGAAGCCCTGTGTCCGGAAGGTGCTGAGGATGCGGCCGACATTGACGAGGTCAAGGCGGCCTTCGGAAAGCTTGAAAAGACGCTGGTTCGTGATCGAGTGCTGTCGGGCAACCCGCGAATCGACGGACGTGACTTGACGACTGTCCGTCCTCTGGACATGCACGTAGGCGTCTTCCCCCGTACGCACGGTTCCGCTCTGTTCACCCGCGGAGAAACGCAGGCCATGGTGGTCACCACGCTGGGAACGGGCCGCGATGCCCAGATCATCGACGCCATTGAGGGGGAGTACAAGGAAAACTTCATGCTCCACTACAACTTTCCGCCGTTCTGCGTCGGTGAAACCAGTTTTATGCTGGGGCCGAAGCGCCGTGAAATCGGCCACGGTCGCCTGGCCAAGCGTGCTTTGCTCGCGGTAGTGCCCAAGGCCGAAGAATTCCCCTACGTCATTCGCCTGGTGTCTGAGATCACCGAGTCAAACGGTTCAAGCTCCATGGCTTCGGTTTGCGGAGGTTCGCTGGCCCTGATGGATGCCGGCGTGCCGATCAAGGCGCCGGTGGCCGGGATTGCCATGGGCCTGATCAAGGACGGCGACCGTTTTGCCGTTTTGACCGACATCCTCGGTGACGAAGACCATCTCGGCGACATGGATTTCAAGGTAGCCGGCACCGAGTCGGGTGTCACCGCGCTGCAGATGGACATCAAGATCGACGGGATCACAGAAGAGATCATGCGCGTAGCTTTGAGCCAGGCGCGTGATGGCCGGACCCACATTCTGAGCCAGATGAACGAAGTCATCAGCTCTGCGCGCACTGAAATGAGCCAGTACGCTCCGCGCTTGTTCACTATGAAGGTTCATCCCGACAAAATCCGCGACGTCATCGGCAAGGGCGGTGCGACCATCCGTGCGATTACCGAGGAAACCGGCACCACCATCGACATCCAGGATGACGGAACGGTCACGATTGCATCGGTCAACCAGGCGGCGGCGGATGATGCGCGCAAGCGGATCGAGCAGATCACGGCAGACGTTGAAGTCGGCGCAATTTATGAAGGGACGGTGACCAAGATCATGAACTTCGGCGCGTTTGTCACGATTCTGCCGGGCAAGGATGGTTTGGTGCACATCTCCCAGATCTCCGATCAGCGCGTCGAGAACGTAACCGACGAACTGGCTGAAGGCGACAAGGTCAAGGTCAAGGTGCTGGAGGTCGACAAGCAGGGTCGGATTCGCTTGAGTATGAAAGCGCTTAAGGAAAACCAGGACTGACGCTCCGACGGAGCCGCAGGCGCGGCTTGAACTGCTGTGAAAGCCGCCCGATCAGTGGGCGGCTTTTGCGTTTATGTAGAAGACAAAAATAGAGGAGGCTTTACCGTGGAATTGATGACGCCCGTTTCGCCGGGAGAACTCTTGGACAAGCTCACGATTCTCGACATCAAGTCCGAGCGCATCCACGACGCCGAAAAATTGGCCAACGTTGCCCACGAGAAAAGCCTGCTTGAAAAAGTCTGGCTCGATTCGTCGCTGGAGACAGACGACACTATTCGCCTGCGCGCAGAACTGAAGAAGATCAATGAGCAGTTGTGGGACATCGAAGACGCGATCCGCGAGGAGGAGCGCGCCAAGCGATTTGGCGAGCGGTTCATCGAATTGGCGCGGGCGGTGTATGTCACCAACGATCAACGTGCTGCGGTCAAGAAGGCGATTAACGAGACCCTCGGTTCAAGAATCGTCGAAGAAAAATCCTACAGCGATTACCGCTGACCAATCCAAGTGGATCAGGCTGGGTCAACCGGTCTCTTGTTGCTATACTGCCGCCCTCTTGATTGTTAAATTTTTGAAAAAGGCTCAGGTTCCATGAAAAAAATCATGCTTGCCGCCGTGATCGCAGCATCCGGAACGCTGTCTGCTCAAATGGATCCGGCCGAGGATGACCAGCCGCGCGCCATGAGTCAATCACCGACCATGACGTTTGCGGGCGATCGCTACCGCGTCGGCGTCGGGATTGATACCGAGTTCGACGTGATCGGTGAATTCATGGCAACGCTGGCCGAGCGTCCTGATTCGGCCCTGATTGGTGAAGGCTGGTTGGGTCGCGAAAGCGCGGGTGGCCTCAAGCTCAATTACCACTGGTTGTTCGGTGGGCAATCTGAGATGGGCCCTGACGGCCCGGTGTATACCGATGGTCGGATTGCGAAGCTCTTCGTTGCTGCTGACCAGAATCAGTTCGACGACCGCAAGCTCACCCTCGGTGCGGGCTATGAGCGAGAGGACTGGTTCATCAGTGTCTATGGCATGCAGTCGTTGACCGACGAGCGGCTCGTCAACCGAGCGGTCGATTTGAGCAATGTCTCTGTGCGAGGCGAACTTGATGGGCGGGGGTTTACGCGGATCGATTTGCTAGAGCGCGTGACGGAACTGTTCGAGAAACCTTACGACTGGGGCGTTGGTCTTCGCGCTGGCAAGTACTACGACGACCAGCTGCTGCGTCTGCGCGGCGGTTTCGACTATGAGAAGGGTGACTTTGGCAACAGCCAGATGACGGCCTCGTTCTCTGCCGACCGATTCTTCGCGGGTACGCCCCATGGATTGTCGCTGCGCACCGGTTGGGTGATCAAGCGAGGTGATCTGGTCGACGACCGCAATGACCTGCGGGCTTCACTGGTCTACAGCTACAGCTTTGGCGGCAATCACCGCCCGGTAAGAATGTTCCGCGAGCAAGCGGTCGAAGTGATGCCGGAGCCCCGTTTTGAGGAACGCGTGATCGCAACCGAGGTTACCTTGGCGGATCGAGCCACTTTCGGTCTGGATAGCGCGGAGATTCGTCCTGAAGCGGTCGACACCCTGCAGAATCTGGCGGCCGCCATCCGTGACGGTCGATTGGTCGGGAAGATTCAGGTGGTTGGACACACCTGCGATCTGGGCCCCGCTGCCTACAATCAGCGCCTGAGTGATCGTCGCGCAGAGGCCGTGGTTGAGTTTTTCCGCTCGGCGGGCATTGGCCCTGACGAAATCACCTGGGAAGGGCGCGGTGAAAGCGAGCCCCGTCACCCCAACGACAGCGATGAGAACCGCAGCCGCAACAGGCGGGTGGAAATCGCATTTGTAACCGAGCAGTCTCGGACAGAACGGGTGAAGGTGACTCCGGATGGCCCGATCATGGAGATGCGACAGGTCGAAGTGCCTTCTGAAGCTCCCTGGATTCGACGCGCGCTGCGCAATCCGGTGCAGCACAAGCGCGAAGTAGATACTTATCGGTTCGAGACTGTGACCGATACGATTACGGAGGGCACGGTGGTTTTTGACAATCAGCCACCTGAAGTCAACGACAACAGCTTCAGCGTTGAGCAGGATTCCAGCGACAACCGCCTTGACGTTTTGGACAACGACACGGATCCTGATGGTGACTCCCTCACCATCATCAATGTCTCGGCGCCCGCTAACGGTCAGGCGATGATCAGCGGTGGTGCGGTCTCGTACACGCCGGCCGCCGGATTTTTCGGAAATGACCAGTTCACCTACACCGTTGAGGATGGCTTCGGCGGGGAGGGGACGGCAATGGTCACGGTAGCGGTAGCTCGCGCCAACGAAGTGCCGGTGGCCAATGACGACAGTTTTGCTGTCGAGCAGGATTCCAGCGGTAACCCATTTGACGTTCTGGCCAATGACAGCGATCCGGACGGCGATCCGTTAACGATTGTTAATGTCTCGGTGCCCGCCAATGGCCAGGCCGTGATCAATGGGGAATCGGTGGTCTATACCCCTGCTGCGGGCTTTGTGGGCACAGATGAGTTTGCCTACACGGTTGAAGACGGTTTCGGCGGTCAGTCCACTGCTCAGGTGATCGTGGCCGTCGAGAGCACCAACACACCGCCGCAGGCCTCCGATATCTCGGCCACCACACAGCGAACCGTTGCTGTCGACATTGATGTGCTGGCCAGCGCCATCGATCCGGATGGCGATCCGCTCGAAATTCTCGGCTTTGGACAGCCTGAGAACGGCACCGTTGCTCGATCAGGCGATGTTCTCGTCTACCAGCCCGATCTGCTGTTCTTCGGGGAGGAAGTATTCACGTACACGGTTGGAGATGGTCGTGGCGGTGAGGCCACCGGTCAGATCGTGGTGAATGTGTTGTTCGCCAA
>JAZBPR010000048.1:0-5124 GCA_036351735.1 Wenzhouxiangella sp.
TATGAGCTTGATCTTTACCTCGGCTTCGGTCAGGAACTTGACAGCGGCCTGGGCTACGACGTCGGCTACATCTACTATGCCTATCCAGACGCTCCCGGCAGTGCAGACTTCGGCGAGATTTACGGGGAACTGAGCTACAGTCTGTTCGCCGTCGGCGCAGCCTACACCGTCAACGACAGTAGCGCGTCAGTGCTAGAAACAGGTGATATGTATTATTACGCAAGTGTTGGCTTCGATCTTCAACAGGACTACAGCCTGGGCTTGCTGGTGGGCCGCTCGGCCTTTGATGACTCTGCCGCAGACGACTTCACGCACTATCAGGCCAGCCTGGCCAAGGCAACCGAAGCCCTGGGTGAATTCAGCTTCAACCTGGAATACGGCAATACGCGCAATGATGATCTGAAAGCCTGGGTAGGCTGGTCTTTGGGATTCTGAACCCGCCTTTAGCAGGTAGCTCGGGCATAATCCATGCATGCCCGAGCTACCTGAAGTCGAGACAACCCGCCGCGGACTGTCGCCGCTGGCCAGTGGGAAAACGATTGAATCGATCGTCGTTCGTCAGCCCCAACTAAGGTGGCCCATTCCCACGACCATCGCCAGACTGCGAGACATCAGGGTCATTGCGCTCGACCGACGCGCAAAGTGGCTGATCTGGCGTCTAGACCACGGTCACCTGCTATGGCATCTAGGCATGTCAGGCTCGTTTCGCGCCTGGACCTCCGCGCCCCAACCGGGTCCGCATGACCACGTCGATGTCCTGTTACGCAACGGTCATTTGATTCGCTATACCGACCCGCGGCGATTTGGTGCACTACTTTGGACCAAGGGCGATCCCCTAACTCATCCGCGCCTGGTCTCCCTGGGGCCCGAGCCTTTCGATGAGACGTTCAACGGCGACTATCTGTATCAGCTTTCCCGCGGACGCCGCTCATCGGTCAAGGCCTTCATCATGGACGGCCGCGTCGTTGTCGGGGTCGGCAACATTTATGCGTGTGAGGCCTTGTTCAGTGCCGGCATTCACCCGGGACGTTCCGCGGGGCGAGTCAGCCGCGAACGCTACCGCCAGTTAGCCAATCACATCGTCCGGATCCTCAGCGATGCCATTGAAGTTGGAGGCACCAGTCTTCGAGACTTTACAGTCGGTGACGGAACACCCGGCTACTTCGGGCAGGCGCTGAAAGTCTATGGTCGTGAAGGCACGCCCTGTCCGAATTGTGGAGCAGGTATCAAGCGCATCATCATCGGTCAACGCAGTACCTTTTTCTGCTCACGCTGCCAACGCTAGTAGACTGGCCTCCTGAATAATCACACGATAGGAAGATCAGAATGAGTGTTTGGAGATTGTTGGGTGTGGCCCTGCTCGTGGTGGGATGCGGCATGGTTTATTTCGGCTGGCAGGCCACGGATGGGCTGGGCGAGCAAGCTCAGCAGCTTGTCACCGGTCAATACAGCGACGACACCACCTGGCAACTGATTGGCGGCGCCGCCGCGGCTGTTGTGGGATTACTGCTTGCGCTATTCGGCGGCAAGACCCGCTAAGACCTTTAAAGGTGATGAATTCACCATGCTTCTTCGGCTCCGCACATATTTCATCCTGAAGCTTGTCACTGTTCTTTTCTTCGCGCTGACTGCAGGTGCAGGCATTGCCCGCCAGTCTCCGGAGACGGGCGCCGTTCAACGGCCTCACATTGAAGTTGAGTTGGTCTCCGAAACTCTCTCGATACAGTCGGGAGAGCCCTTTCGGGTGGGGCTGCGGATGCTGCCCGAACAAGGTTGGCACACCTACTGGATCAACCCCGGTGATTCGGGTCTGCCTATCGTCATGGATTGGACCCTGGAAGCAGGAACCGAGGTCTCTCAGGTTGATTGGCCTTATCCGCAACGCCTGCCGATTGGTCATCTCGTCAACTATGGCTATGAAGGCGAGCATCTGTTGCCGGTCACCATCACCCCGCCTGCAGGGCTATCTTCAGGTGAAGATTTCACCATCGACTTATACGCAGACTGGCTGGTTTGCAAAGTGGAATGCATTCCGGGAGATGCTCATCTGCGGCTGACACTGCCCGTTAGAGACCAAGTTCCTCCGATCAACCCGCGAACGAAGTCGCTGTTTGAGTGGGCGGACCGCCGTCTTCCAGAGGCCGCAGCATGGGATTCTTTTTTCAGCACCGACGGCGGTCAACTGAGTATCCAGGTTGAAATCGACCGGGACTTACCAAGCCAGGGCTGGTTGTTCTTTCCTGCCGAAGAAAACATTATTGATCACGCTGAAAGCAGCTTTATCACCTTTGATGGGGGTCTGATTCAGATCAGCACCCCCTTGTCTACCTACTTCACCGGCGCGCCGGATGAACTGCCGTTTGTTCTGGTTCACCCGGACACGGGCACCGCTTTTTCGCTCAAGGCGTCGGCCGATTCGTTGATCAGCGACCTTTCGATCTCATCAGCAGAGTCATCAAACCCCCACTTGGCCCTGCTGTTGCTGATGGCATTAATCGGTGGAGTACTGCTGAACCTGATGCCCTGCGTATTCCCGGTGCTCTCGATCAAGGCACTGACCTTGGCGAACCACTCCGACCGCAACCATCGGGCACATGGCCTGGCCTATACCGCTGGTGTCGTCCTCAGTTTTGTGATCCTGGCTTCGATTCTTCTGGCTCTGCGCGCCGGCGGCCAGGCACTGGGCTGGGGCTTTCAACTGCAATCCCCTTGGTTGGTTGGCGCACTGGTCTATTTGTTCTTCATCATGGGCTTGGGCTTGTCGGGGCTGTATACGTTTGGTGCCCAACTTATGGGGGTTGGCGAACGATGGTCCGGTCAAGAGGGCCTGAAGGGCTCATTCTTTACCGGTGTTCTCGCCTGCATAGTGGCTAGTCCGTGCACAGCACCCTTTATGGGCACCGCTTTGGGGATCGCGGTGTTGCTCGCCTGGCCGGTCGCACTGCTGATCTTCGCAACCCTCGGTCTGGGGCTAGCTCTACCCCTGCTGATGATCAGTTATTGGCCGGCCTTTTCTAAACGACTACCCAGACCCGGACCCTGGATGGAAACGTTTCGTCAGGCAATGGCGTTTCCACTCTATCTGGCTGCGGTCTGGCTGCTTTGGGTCTTTGCGCGACAAACAGACGCTAACGGCGTTGCCTTGCTGCTGTGCGGCCTGGTAGCGCTCGGTTTCGCGATCTGGGTCGGCCGTCTGAAAGACCGCGGCCAAATCCTGTCAACGATGCGCCATGTCAGCGTCGCACTGTGTCTTTTGTTCGCCTTCGCCGCGCTGGCCAGTGCGGCGCGACTCCAACCCAACGCCGCCGAGCCGGCTTCCGAATGGTGGGAACCGTGGTCCGTAGAAAGGCTAGAGCAACTCAACAATGACCCGGAGCAAGCCGTCCTGGTCAACATGACTGCCGACTGGTGCGTAACCTGTCTGGTCAATGAACGAGTGGCGCTGAATACCGATGCGGTTCGCACCGCTTTGCTAGAACACGACGTGGTTTATCTCAAGGGCGACTGGACCCGCCGCGACCCCGCGATAACGCAGTACTTGGCAGAATTCAGACGCAACGGCGTGCCGCTGTATGTGGTTTATCCAAGATCAGGAGGTCCACCGCAGGTCTTGCCGCAGGTGCTCACCCCGGCCATCGTGGTTGGAGCGCTGGAGTCTCTTTAGTTGTTAACCATCAAGGAGTTCAGAAAATGAAGACCTTTCTTTTTGCATCCATCGCCCTGGCGCTGAGCTTTGGCGCAGCCAATCCACTGCTTGCCGTTCCAGAGATAGGCCAACCAGCGCCTGATTTCAGCGTTATTGACACGAAAGGCCAGACCCACTCGCTCAGTGATTTTGCTGGCCAACTGGTGATTCTGGAATGGACCAACCATGATTGCCCTTTTGTGGTCAAGCACTACAGCGCCGGCAACATGCAGGATCAGCAACGACTGGCTCGCGATGAACATAACGCTATCTGGCTTACCGTGATTTCCTCACGCGCTGGCGAGCAGGGCCATGTCACTCCTGAACAAGCCGATGAATTGACGGCCAGCCGCGACGCCTTTCCGACGGCGGTTCTGCTCGACGAGTCGGGTGATATGGGGCGGGCATACGACGCGCGTGTGACGCCCCATATGTACATCATTGATGGTGATGGCATTCTGAGCTACATGGGCGGGATTGACTCCAACCCAAGCCGTCACTCTGAAGACATCCCGGACGCCACTCAGTATGTCGTCAAAGCGCTTGATGATCTGGCCGCTGGCAGAGAGGTTGCCCATGCGGTTACGCGCCCCTATGGTTGCACCATTAAGTATTAAGATTTTGATGATTGGCGGGCCGGAAGGGGTCCGCCAATCTTCCTACCGTTTGCCACTGAGAATCGAGATTGCAGCCTCAAAGGCTTGATCGGCACCTATGGCATGATTGACCGGTCACGGACTGATCGGATCAAACGTTTTGCGGTTTAAGCACCTACCACTGTTTCTAACGCTGGGTCTTTTGGCTTGGGTGATGAATGCGCACCCGAGCCTGACGCCAATCGCTGCCGGCGTTTCCATCTTTCTGTTCGGTATGCTGATTCTTGAGGAAGGCTTCAAGACGTTCACCGGTGGATTTCTCGAGCGGATTCTCAAGCGGTCAACAGATCGCCTCTGGAAAAGCCTCACCTTCGGTGCGCTTGCCAGCACGCTGACTCAATCAAGTTCGCTGATTTCCGTGATCACCATCAGCTTCCTGAGCGCAGGTCTTCTCGGACTGGCACAGGGAATTGGCGTGATTTTTGGTGCGAATCTCGGGACAACATCGGGCGCCTGGTTGATGGCTGGGCTGGGAATCCGCATCAGCATCTCTTCGTATGCAATGCCACTCCTGATCTTCGGAGTGCTGATGATTTTCAACCGCTCGCGCCCGATCAAAGGTCTGGGCTATGTGCTGGCCGGAATCGGTTTTCTGTTTCTCGGCATTCACTATATGAAAGAAGGCTTTGAGGGCTTTCAACAGAGTCTGGACTTAAGCCAGTTCGCTGTAGGCGGAATTCAAGGGCTATTGCTGTATACGGGGCTCGGCATCCTCGCCACAGTCATCATGCAGTCGAGTCATGCAACCCTGATCCTGACCATCACGGCGCTGGCTGCCAATCA
>JAZBPR010000049.1:0-2100 GCA_036351735.1 Wenzhouxiangella sp.
CCGGTGTCGCTGCGGTTGAAGCTGTTATGCAGCTGCCAAGCACCGTCTTGTGTGACGCTGACCTGGGTTGGCGAGAACAGCCGCCAGGGCAGCCCGGGCGGTAGGTCGCCACGGCCCGCATTGCCGTAATCGCGCTGGAACAGCCTGCGGAGATGGCCGCTAAAGCGGTCGCTGGCAGTGTGGCTATCACCGAGCTGTAGGATGCGTACCTGTGTGCGCTGGCCCTGTTCGAGCGCTGTCAGTGACTTTGCAAAAGCCTTCAAGGCAGGGTCTCCTTGGCGTTGGCCCTGGCCCTTGGCAAGCGAAGACGGCGTCTGCGAGCCGGGTTCGACTGTGCCCTGCGCCGGGTGGACGCCACGGTTGGTGATCTGCGCTTCGGTCGGTACGGGCCGGGGCATCGCCTCGTTGTCTGCGGCAACTCCCTTGGATTCGCCGACGCAGGCCGCTGTTAAGGCGGTCAGTCCGGCCAAGAACGCCAAGGCCCAGGTGGACGCCAGGTTTCGTCTCTTTATGGGCCCCTGTGTCATTAGATGCTCGTTCATGAGTACATCCTATCTCAAGACGCTGAGTCGCAGTGAGGCCGAGGTGCAGAATACGTCTGGCTTGAATCATTTCAGGCGGGGGCGGAAAGCTGTCATAGTGCGCATCGCAGACGTTGCCCTGATCAATCCCTAATCCATCCTATTTCTGGAGCCCGACCATGCAGGTGACCGCGTTGTTGACACAATTAAGGACCTGGTTCCTGCAAGGGATTGCCTTGCTGGCGCCGCTCGTCATTACTATCGCGCTGCTGTTTTGGCTGGGGCGTTCCATTGAAAATGTGGTCGGAATCTTGTTGCGACATCTACTCCCGCAAGGCTGGTATCTGCCGGGGATGGGCCTGACGTTCGGTCTGGTGGTGACTCTGGCGGCCGGGCTGCTGGCCAATCTCTTTCTGGTGCGCCGCTTGGTCGACCTCGCCGAGTGGGTTCTGGATCGGATCCCATTGGTCAAGAGCCTCTTCCAGGGGTTGAAGGATGTGGCCCGGTTCTTTGCCCGCACCGGCGATCAGGATCTCGGTCGTCCGGTGGTCGTGACCCTGCCCTCCGGTGATGGGACAATGCAGTTGGTCGGCTTCGTGATGCAGGAACATGCCCAGTTGCCGCTGGTTGAGCCCGGGCCAGAGCAGGAGACCCGAATCGCGGTCTACATGCCGATGAGTTACCAGGTGGGCGGTTACACCGTCTATCTTGAACGCAGCCGTGTTCAACCCCTCGCGGTTGGGGCCGAACAGGCATTGCGCTCGGTGATTACCGGTGGTTCGCTGATCGAAGGCTCCGGTACGGGCCGAAGCGATGGCGCGGTGACGGCGATGGGTCGCCATGGGCGCCGGAAGTCGAGCGAGGTCAGTTAATCACCGCTGTTACAGGACTTTATGATGGGTGATCAAATAAAAAGTCCACGCCTGTGCCTGCTGTATGTCAACGGTACGACTGAGCATGAACTGCCGGATGAAGATGTATTCTTGAGTGAAATCAACCGCCATCAGCAAGCGGCCCGGCTGCATTAGTGATTGCCCGTGGTCTGCAAAAGGGCCAGGTGATGATCCTGAAACATCGCTCGGTACCGGTCTGGACCCTCGGCCGTGGGAACAGCTGCGCACTCCAGTTAAACGACAGTACCCTCTCGAATCTTCACGCTGAGCTATATCATGAAAATGGGTGTTGGCACATTCGGGACAAGGATTCGCGTAATGGTGTGCTGGTCAATGGAAAGAAGATTAGTGAGTGCGAGATCAAGCATCAGGATGTAATTGAATGCGGGGAAGTGGCTGTGATCTTTCAAATTTCCAAGCTAGCGTCGTGAGGCGAACGAGTTCTAGTCAAGCCGAGGGTCTGTTTGCGGAGCTGTTCCGCCTGGAACGCACATTCTGCAGGCACGAGCGAGCCGGCTAGAGAGACTCCTCGATGGCCGATTCGTTTGTCTCACCGATTAAAGGTCCCGTACAGACCAGTACAGCTGGGAGCGCAATCGGAATGCGATCAGAATGAAAGCGACTGCACGATCTCACGCGCAGCGTCTTCATACTCGTCGAGGCAGTCCGCGAGTTTTGGCGGCACC
>JAZBPR010000050.1:0-11226 GCA_036351735.1 Wenzhouxiangella sp.
CAGAGCGAGATCCAGAATCCGGAGCGGGCGGGATACGTCGATGAAGCCGACGAGCTGCTGCAGGAATACTCCGAGGCCTTCCCCGAAGTCGTCGCGCTACAGGGACAGCGCAACGAAGTCGTAACTGGCGTCATGGATGTACAGGGCGTTCGAGCCCGCCAGGCACTGAGCGACATCATTGAACGCGCGTATGCCAACGATGATTCCGAAGCCACCTATTTCGCCGGTGTGGCCCAGCAACAACTGCTGCTGGGACGGCTGTATGCCAACCGCTATCTGCAAAGCAACAACGAAGAAGACTTTGACCGAGCCGTTCTGGAACTCGAGACCAATCTGGCCCGCGAAATCAATGCGCTCGATCCGATTCTGGAAAATCCGCAGAACCGCCAAAGCCTGGCTGAACTGCGCCAGGCCATGGATCAGTATGCTCAGGCCCTGAGGCGCACCCACGACATCATCGTCGAACGCAACGGCATCATCACCGATGTGCTCGATGCCAACGGTCCGCGGATTGCCGCTTCACTCGATAGCGTGACCCGGTCGGTCATGGACGATCAGGACGAACTGGGTCCGCGCGTCCAGGCGAGCAACGCCTCTACCATCCGCGTCGTGCTGATCGTTTCTCTGATCGCCGTTCTGGTGGCCATCGCCATTGTGATCTTTATCGTCCGCGACGTGCTGCGCAAGGTCGGCGGCGAGCCGGTTGAAATCGAGCGTATTGCCAAGGAAGTCGCCGAAGGGAATCTGGACGTCAAGATCTCCGAAGGCAACAAGACCGGCATTCTGGCCGCACTGGTCGAAATGGTCGAACAGTTGCGCCGGATCGTCTCCGAAGTGCGGACCAACGCCGACGGGCTGGCCAGCGCCAGCGAGGAAGTCAGTGCGACGGCTCAGAGCCTGAGCCAGTCCTCCAGCGAACAGGCTGCCAGCGTTGAAGAAACCAGCGCCTCGGTTGAGGAAATCGCAAGCTCCATCGCCCAGAACGCCGAGAACGCCCGGGTCACCGACACCATGGCGGTCAAGTCGTCCTCACAGGGCAAGGAAGGGGGCGAAGCCGTGGCCCAGACCGTCGAAGCCATGCGCAATATTGCTGACAAGATCAGCATCATCGAAGACATCGCCTACCAGACCAACCTGCTGGCCCTGAACGCTGCGATCGAAGCAGCCCGCGCCGGGGAACACGGCAAGGGCTTCGCGGTGGTTGCTGCCGAAGTTCGCAAACTCGCCGAACGCAGCCAGGTCGCCTCGCAGGAAATCAGCGGACTGGCGTCCAACAGCGTCTCGGTGGCTGAAAAGGCCGGCGCATTGCTGGAAGAAATCGTGCCCAGCATCGCCAAAACGGCCGATCTGGTTCAGGAGATTGCCGCTGCATCGAACGAGCAGGCCGAAGGAACCGGTCAGATCACGACCTCCATGGGTCAGATGGATCAGATCACCCAGCAGAACGCCTCGGCTTCAGAGGAGCTGGCCTCCACGGCTGAAGAGATGAGCAGCCAGGCCCAGCAGCTGCAGGACATGATGTCGTTCTTCAAACTCGACCATGGCCGCGCGGGCATGTCTGCTCGACGTCCGACGTCCGGCGGCAGCAAGCCGAAAGCCGCCCAAGTTGCCAAGCAGGATGCTTATGAAGGTTCTGCAGGCGATTTCGACGACAGCGGCTTCGAGCGCTTCTGAGGCGGCCATCATGACAACGACAGCCATTCAGAAACAGTTGGAACAGCGGGCCGGGGAAGATACCTCGGCCCAATACCTGACCTTTTATCTGCAAGACGAGATGTTCGGCATGAACATCAAGCCGATCCGCGAAATCACCGACTACGGCCACATCACCAAGGTACCGATGATGCCGGATTACGTGCGCGGGGTCGTCAATCTCAGAGGCAATGTCGTGCCGGTGATTGATCTGCCGGTCCGCTTCGGCTGGGAGTCCTCGCCGCTGAACAAGCGGACCTGCATCGTCATGCTTGAATTACAGACCAGCGAAGATTCAACCGTGACCGTGGGGATTGTGATCGACAGCGTCAGCGAAGTGCTGGAAATCGATGCCGACCACATCAATCCACCGCCGAAAATGGGCGCGAAGATTGCGCGTGACTTCATCAGCGGCATGGCCCGGATTGATGAGAACTTTATTGTTCTGCTCAATCCGCAGACCGCGCTGCTGCCGGAAGAGTTGGACGCGCTGAGCGAGCAGACCCTGGCGCTGGAGAGCGCCTGAACGACATCCGGTGTGCCCTGCCCCGCTTTGGCCGGGCACATGGGTGAGTTCAAGCCTCCGCGGCTGCCACGCACAACATGAGCCACAAGCGCCGAAAGTTTGTTGTCATTGGCCTGGACATTCTCGGCAGCACCGTGGCCCGCGAGCTGGCCCGCTTCGGCAACCATGTGCTCGGCATTTCAAACGATGAACACAGCGTCGGCGACATCGCCGACGCTTTGAGTGAGGCGGTCATCGCCGATGCCCGCGACGCCGATGCACTGAGGGAAATCGGTGTCCATCACTACGACGTCGCCATCGTGGCCATCAAGAATCTGGAAGCCAGCATCCTTGCGGCCATGAACGTCAAACTGCTGGGTGTACCCAAAGTCTGGGCCAAGGCCATCAACCCGGTTCACCACAGCATTCTCGAGCGACTGGAAGTCGATCGAGTGATCCATCCGGAGCAGGAAGTGGGCCAGCATATTGCCCAGATGCTCCACAACCCGCAAGTGCGGGACTATATTCAGGTTGGCGATGACTTGCAGGTAGTCGATTTTGCCGTCCCCGAAAAGCTGGCCGGCCAGCCGCTGGCCGAACTCAATCTCGCCGAGCGCCTTGCAATTCGCTGTCTGGGCGTGATCCGTGACGCTGAGTATCTGGATGCCGACAATCCTTCGCTCAGGCTGCAGGCAGAGGACAAGCTGCTGCTTCTGGGTCACCGTCGCAGCCTGCGCGAATTCACCGACAGTCTTTGACCGGCCTGCCCATGCGCACCGGCCCGCCCTCGCGCATCAGGAGCCGAACCATCGGTCTGTCCCCACCGGTGGTGCTCGCCATCGTCTATGCGCTGCTCATGGTCGTGGGTGCCTTGCTGCTCATGCTGCCAGCCGCCTCAACCCACCCCATTACCAGCTCGCAGGCTCTGTTCACTGCGGTCTCGGCGGTCACTGTGACCGGGTTGGTTGTTGTGGATACCGGGTCCAGCTTCACCCTGCTGGGCCAGGCGGTCGTCCTGGCCCTGATTCAACTGGGCGGGCTGGGCATCATGACCTTTGCTGTGCTGGTGCTGGCGATGCTGGGCCAGTCTGTGGGCCTGCACGGCAGAATCTATCTGCGCGACGAACTCAGCCAGACCTCGCTGACCGATCTGCTCAAGACCGTCAAGGTCATCTTCAAAGTGATGCTGGTCTGCGAACTGATCGGCACCCTGGCGCTGGCGGTGGTTTTCGTACCGGACAACGGTTGGGCGCATGGACTGTGGCAGGCCGTGTTTCATGCCGTTTCGGCCTTCAACAATGCCGGCTTTGCGCTATTCCCCGATAGTCTCGCAACCTACGCACACCACCCGCTCATGAACATGACCGTCCCGCTGCTGATTCTGATCGGCGGGCTGGGTTTCAGCGTCATTGCCGATGTCAGCCGGACCCGCCGCTGGGCTGGCTTCTCCCTGCACACCCGGCTGATGCTCACGGGAACGGCAGTGATCGTTCCGGCCAGCGTGATGATTGTGGCGGGGCTGGAGTGGAACAATCCGGGCACCCTGGGACAACTGGACAGCGCCCCCGAGCGCTGGATGGCCGCCTGGTTTCAGGCGATCAGCACCCGCACCGCCGGATTCAGCACGTTCGATATCGGCGCGCTTGAAGACGCCAGTGCGCTCGCATTCATTGGATTGATGTTCATCGGTGCCGGCAGCGCCTCGACCGCAGGCGGAATCAAGCTGACCACGCTGATCGTGCTCCTGCTGGCCGTGATGGCCTTTGTCAGGCGACGATCAGAGCTCGACGTCTTCGGCCGCACGCTCGGCCACGATCAGGTCATGCAATTGTGGGTTCTCAGTCTTCTGGCCGCGCTGGCAGTGATGCTGGGCGTGTTTGTACTGACCTTGGCCCACGACGCTGACTTTCTGGTTCTTCTGTTTGAGGCCGTCTCGGCCTTCGGCACGGTCGGCTTGTCCTATGGCATCACAGGCGACCTGAACACCGTCGGGCAGGTAGTGCTGATGATGTTGATGTTCATCGGTCGACTGGGGCCGCTCGCCCTGGGTCTGTTTCTTGCCACCCGCAGCGTCCCGCGCGTGCGCTATCCAGCCGGTCACATCTACATCGGCTGATTCATCTCACGACTTTACGCCGGTTGGACTGTTAGACTGCGCGACCTGCTTTGGAGAGGAGCTTGCCTATGTTCCGCATCGTTTTCTATATCGCTGCTTTGGCTTCAGCAGGCGCAGTTGTTGCCCAGCCCTCGGGTGCGTCCGGCAGCCCATGGCTCACCTCGATCGAGGGCGGCGCCATCCACCAGTTCGACGCCGATCTGGACGATGGCGGCAGTTACTCAGCCAGTCGCGCCAGCATCGAAGCCGGCATCGCGTATGCGACAGGACCCCGCAACAGTTTCGGCATCTCGCTGGGCTACAGCCGTGATGATTACCGATTCGACGGCAGCAATGGACTGGCCGGCGCAGACCCCTGGGGCACAGTCAACGAGTACCGGATCAGCACACCGATCCGCTTCGGCGTTGGCGAGCGTGTGAATGTCTTCGCCCTGCCGTCGATCCGCTGGAGCGCCGAGAGCGGCGGTGACTGGTCCGAGGCCATGAACGCCGGTCTGATTGCCGGCGCGAACTACCGCGTCAGCGACCGCCTGACCATCGGTCCCGGATTCGGGGTGTTTGACGAGATCGAGGACGGCGTCAACGCCTTCCCGATTCTTTTGATTGACTGGCAGATCACCGACACCCTGGCGCTGGAAACCGGCGGAGGACTGGGTGCCACGCGCGGACCCGGCCTGCAGCTGACGTCCTCTGCGGTAAGCGACTGGACACTGGGCCTGGGGGCACGCTACGAGACCTATCGCTTCCGACTGGACGAGGACGGTGCGTTTGCCAACGGGGTCGGCGAAGAAAAAGGCGTATTGACCTACTTTTCGGCCACTTATCGTCCCAGCCCGGCGATCAGCCTGAGCGCCCTGGCGGGTATGGAGGTAGGCGGCAAGCTGAGGCTCGAAAACGCGCTGGGCGAGCGGATTGCCAGTGACGATGCCGATGCCGCACCGTTCATCGGTTTTGCCTTTCAGGCGCGCCTGTGATGCAGACTGACGCGCTTCATCGCGACGCGCGCGATCTGATCTAAGCTTCAACCGCCATGGTTTTATCGCTTGTTGCCGTGATCTGCGGACTGGTGCTCCTGCTTTGGAGTGCGGATCGCTTTATCGAAGGAGCAGCCGCCATCGCCGGCCATCTTGGCATGCCACCGCTGCTGGTCGGCATGGTGGTGGTCGGGTTCGGTACCTCGGCGCCGGAGATGGTGGTTTCAGCGCTTTCTGCCCTGCAGGGCAATCCGGGAATCGCGCTGGGCAACGCCTATGGCTCGAACATCGCCAACATCGCCCTGATTCTTGGCGTCACCGCGCTGATCAGCCCGATCGCGGTGCATTCCCAGGTCCTGCGCAAGGAACTGCCGGTGCTGGTCGCCGTCACCGCGCTGGCCGCCTGGCAACTGCTGGACGGCGAGGTCAGCCGCCTGGATGCCCAGGTTCTGCTGGCGCTGTTTTTCGTCCTGATGGGCTGGACGATCTGGCAGGGCATGCGCGGCAAGGACGACACCTTGACCGGCGAGATCGTCAGCGAAATGGAAGCTCATGCCATGCCCCTGCCCCGTGCCGCCATCTGGCTGCTGGTTGGCATGGTGCTGCTGGTTGTCAGTTCGCGGATTCTGGTCTGGGGGGCGGTCAATATCGCGCAGTACTTCGGGGTCAGTGATCTGGTGATCGGACTGACCATCATCGCCATCGGCACGTCACTGCCGGAACTGGCAGCCTCCATCATGGCCGCACGCAAGGGCGAACATGATCTGGCGGTCGGCAACGTGATTGGCTCGAACCTGTTCAACACCCTGGCGGTCGTCGGCATCGCCGGCGCCATTCATCCGATGGCTGTGGGGCCGGAAGTGCTGCAACGCGACGTGCTGATGATGTCAGTGCTGACCTTGTCACTGTTTTTTGTGGGCTATGGGCTGCGTAGCCGGCTGGGTCGAATCAGCCGTCTTGAGGGGGGCATACTGCTTGCTGCTTATCTGGGCTACAACGCTTACCTGATCACCACCGTCTTTGTCGCAACCTGACCCCCTCGGCGGCCACTCGAAACACCTGTCCTAAGGCAGCTGCGAAATTGGTCCTCAAGAGCTAACCGGAGCATCCAGTTCAATGCGATCGCGGCCACCTGCCTTGGCGCCATACAAGGCGCGGTCGGCGGCACTGAGCAACTGGTCCAGCGAAACATCTGGGGCCCTGCCGGCAGCAACGCCGGCGCTGACCGTGAACCGTACGTTCGTCGATTCATCAATCTTCAGGCGATGGGCGCGAATCAGGGCCAGCAAACGTTCGGCAATCTGCTGGGCCTCAAAGGCGGGCGTGTCGGGAAAAAGGATTGCAAACTCTTCCCCACCGATTCGGCCGAAGACATCGTAGGGCCGAAGGTTCTCGCTGATCATGCGGGTCAGCGCCACCAGAACCTGATCACCTACTTCATGACCATAGGTGTCGTTGATCCGCTTGAAGTGATCCGCGTCGAGCATCATCAGTGCCACCTCGGCGCGGTCACGGATGCACTTAGACAGGATCCGGTCCGACAGGGTTCGGAAACCAGCCCGGTTGAGGATGCCGGTCAGATGATCGTGGGTCGCCGCTTCGCGGAGTTGTTCGGCCTGGCGGTGACGGTCCGTTACATCAAGCAGGGTGCTGCATAACCGGACCTCGCCATCACTCCCGGTTTCCGGTTCAGCGAAATGCTGAACGACGAACTCCTGCCCGCTCTCACTGACAATGCGGTGATCGAGCTGAATCCTCTCACCCGTCGCAGCCGCACTGCGCATGGCCGATTCAACCCGCTCGCGATCTTCTGGATGGACGCGTTCGAGAATCGCTTCCAGCGTAGTCTGTCCTGTTTTATCGTCAATCGACAGCATGTGTCGCCCATGCTCGGAAACGACCACCTTGTTGCCGCTGGACGCCCAATCCCAGATGCCCAGACCGGCAATGTCCTGGGCGCGCTGCAAACGATGTTCGCTGCGCCGCACTTCTGTTACCCGGAGTTCAACCTCTTGCTCAAGCTTTCGCAGGGCGATCTTCAATCCAAAATACAACAGGATCTCGACCAGAACAAAAGCCGAAGCGGCGAATAGCAAGTTGAATCTTTTTGCCGCATGGATATTTCCGACCATATCGGTCGCATCGCGCCAGAACACGACTCTCCCGACCGCAGGTAGTTCAGGGCTCAGCGTGCCGCGGTAGTCCCGGATCTGATCGGTAGAAACCAGCGTCGGCACACCGTCAATATCCAGAATGTCGGCGTGATAGCCAGGCCTGAAGAAACCTGCATCGACCATTACATCCGCCAGTTGCTCAATTTGATCGTCTGTGGTCGCCTCGACCACACACTGACACGTAGTGGGACGTTTCGCGAAGACTTGTTCAATCGCATCCGGCCACATTTTGGCGCGCACGTGTTCTTCGGTCAGCAAAACAGCACTGTGGCTATCGTAGTTGGCGGACAAGACGTCCAGTACGCGGTCGAACGACGTACCCGCTTCCAGTGCGCCAACGTAGACATCTTCAAGAACATTTTGGTCGAACGCGTAAACGGGAACGACACCCCTCAGGCCGGAATAGACCCGACCCGTCTCAAAGCCAGAGCGCGAAGTTTTTTCCGCGTTGGTGTCGACGACGGTGAAGCGGACCTGGTCCATGTTGTCGCCGAAACGCTCGGGGCGATGCACACGAAGAAAGCTGGTTGAACCCGGACCCAGGTGATAGTGCAGTTGACGGGTCGAAAAATTGCGCTGAACCTCCAGCCAGTTATCGGCCAACAACTCATAGAGCGCATTCCGCGCCCGGGCTGCCCGCGGCCCGCCAGCACCGCCGCCCTCTTCTTCAACCGCCCGTGCGCCCTCCAGAAACAACTGGCTGGCCTGGGAGTCATTGGCAACGAATGTGGCAATGGTGAGCAGATTGCTGTAGGTCTGATCCAGAACGGTGGAGAACGCGTTATGCAGCTGCTCCGATTCGCTGCGGATCAATCGGCGCGTTTCCTCATCCAGCGCCCGCTGGTTAGCCACCACAAAAATGGTGTCGATCAGCAGGAGGATCAGGCTGAGCGCGAGAAAAATAAGATGCCGCTTTTTCATTGGCTAGAAAGCATGTTCTTGTTTTGATTTATTGCAGCTGGATACTCAGATACCGCTCGAACTCTTTTACCAGCCGGGCATGGCATTGATCGATCTCCTCAACCATGGGTAATTCCGCCGGCTGCTTTTTGCGCCCCAGCTGGCTGGCGATTCGGCAGGCCACCCGGTGCAGTTCGTCGTGCGCTTCAACCAGCGCATCGGGCAGCCCCTGATCGCTGACTTCGCTCTGCCCGCGCAACCAGCATCCCAGCGCGCACTCGGTTTCGGAAAGCGGCGGCAGACCGGCCTGCCGTGGCGCAGCCATGAATCGCCTGAACTGTTTCATCCAGGCGTTGTGCTCGACAAAGGCGAACAACGCCCCGGAACCGCCCCCGATCAGTTCACCATGATTCCGCCAGACCGGTGGCGGTCGCCAGAAATCCAACCACCCGGGCAAATCCGCGGCGGGCATCGGTCTGGCGATGGCATACCCCTGCCCCAGGACACATCCGCTGGCCAGCAGCAGCAAGCCATGCTGAACCGTCTCAACGCCTTCGGCAATGCACTCCCGCTTGAAGGACTTCGCGAGTCCGAGAATAGCCGAGAGAATGGACAGATCATCGGGGTCTTCCAGCATGTCTCTGACAAACGATGCGTCAATCTTGAGCATTGCAGCGGGCAGCCGTTTGAGATAAGTCAGCGACGAATAACCTGTGCCGAAGTCGTCGATGGCAAAACCAAACCCCAGTGACGCGCATTCGGCCATGACCCGATGGACCCGGTTAATGTCCTGAAGCGCACTGGTCTCGAGCACCTCGATTGTCATGTCGCCGTCCTTCAGATCAGCGTATTCCTCCAGACAATGCTTGAGGGTCTGCACAAAATCCGGCTGCAGCAGCGTAAAGCCGTCGATATTGATGCTCACCGGAATCTGGTAGCCCTGCTGTTTCCACTGACAGACCTGAGATGCCGCCTCCATGATCACCCAGTGACCCATGGTCTTCATCACCCCCTGACCCTCGATCTGGGGCAGGAATTCATAGGGTGTGAGCAGACCCCGTTCGGGATGTTGCCAGCGAATCAGGGCCTCAGCACCGATGATCTCTCCCGTTTCCATATTGACTTTGGGCTGGTAATACAGCACAAAGTCCCGCGCCACCAAGCCGCTGCGAACCTCAGCGACCAGCGAATGGACCTCACGCACCTGGTGATCGTGCTCCGCATCAAACACCCGGAAGCAGTTGCGACCCGCCTGCTTGGCCTCGTACATGGCCTGGTCGGCCTGGCGGATCAACTGATCGCCATCCAAGGATTCCTGTTCAGGCAGCCAGGCCAGTCCAATGCTGGCTGACAGATGGAAGGTCTGATCGCCTAGTTGAATAGGCTGCTGCATATCCTCCAGAACCCGAGACATGATCCTCTGCATGCTTGCCCCAGCAGGCACCTGCTCGATGATCGCGACGAATTCATCCCCTCCAATCCGGCCCAGCACGTCGCTTTGGCGAAACGAACCGGCCAAACGCTCACCAGAAATCTTGAGAATCTGATCGCCAACCGGATGACCGAAGTCGTCATTGACCGCCTTGAATCCGTCCAGATCGATATA
Source organism: Wenzhouxiangella sp. (assembly GCA_036351735.1). Lineage (GTDB taxonomy): Bacteria > Pseudomonadota > Gammaproteobacteria > Xanthomonadales > Wenzhouxiangellaceae > Wenzhouxiangella. The sequence continues at coordinate 9,968 of JAZBPR010000050.1, forward strand.
GGCCACCGCCAGGGGCGTCCCGGCGTCCAGCGCTGAGCGGATACTGCGAGTGAGTTGATGGGCCAGCTCCAGGCGATTGGGCAACCCGGTGAGCGGATCCCGCTCAGCCAGCCGCCGCAGCTTCTCGGCATTTTCCTTCAGCTCTGTAATATCGGCGAACAGAGACACATAGCGGGCAGGCTGGCCGCTTTCATCATGAATTACACTCACGGTCTGGCGCGCAGCGAAAAGCCGGCCATCCTTGCGCCGATTCCAGACTTCGGCGGCCCAGCGTCCTTCGTTTTCCAGTGCCTCGAACATGGCCCGATAAAAGTCCTGGGTCTGACGTCCCGAATCGAGAATGCGCGGATTTTTTCCGATGACCTCCGATCTGTCGTATCCGGTGATTTCGCAGAAGGCCTCGTTGACTTCCAGAATGGCTCCCTCCAGATCGGTGACGAAAATCCCTTCGTTGGCAGACTGGAACACGCTGGCTGACTCCCGAAGCTGAGTCTCGTATGCCTTGCGATCCGTCACATCATGGATATAGCCATTCCAGAGCACGCTGCCGTCACTTTGAGGCTCTGGCTCCGCAACGCCTTCCAGCCAGACCACGGTCCTGCCGTCGGGAATGGCCCGATGCTCGCTCTTCCAGGTCGTCAGAGTCTGGAAAGAATGCCAGATACTCTTCATCACCCGCTCAAGATCATCGGGATGAATCTGCCTGAGCAATTCGCCGGCATCTTTCTGCACAGCCTCCGGTGAAATGCCATAGACATCCAGCATGCCGGGCGTTGCAAAAGGCAGGGTGGCACTTCCGTCCGGCCAGAGGCGAAACTGATAGATCGTTCCCGGCACGTTGTCAGTCAATTTACGAAGCTTGAGCAGTGCCTCTTCTCTATCCTGCTCGGCCTGCTTCTTTTCGGTAATGTCCTGATGCGTGCCATACATCCATAAAGGTTTTCCATCCGCCGTCCATTCGATCAACCTTCCCCGGTCGAACACCCAAACCCATTCACCGCTCTTGTGCTTCATCCGGGCTTCATGACTGTAAAGACTGGACCGGCCCTCAAAATGCTCCTTCAACAGCTCGTCGGAGCGAGTCAGATCATCCGGATGGCTGTAGTCGGCCCAGGTCTGGATGCTGATCGGTTCCAACTCTTCCAGGGTGTAACCAATGATCTCCGCCCAACGGCGGCTGAAGCGAGCCTCGCCGGTCTGGACGTTCCACTCCCAGGTCGCCGTTTCAGTCGCCTCAAGCACATCCTGCAGGCGCTGCC
>JAZBPR010000051.1:0-5171 GCA_036351735.1 Wenzhouxiangella sp.
CGGCATAATACCAACAGGCACTGCTTCGGGGTGTCTGCCAACTTCAACTGACAAGGAACTGACATGGCAGGAAAATTTGAAATTTACAAGGACAAAGCGGGCGAATACCGCTTCCGGCTCAAGGCGGGCAACGGCCAGAACATTCTGGGCAGCGAAGGATACGGCAAGAAAGCCAGCTGCATGAACGGGGTGGAGTCGGTCAAGAAAAACTCCCAGAATCCGGATCGGTTCGAGTGCAACCAGACCGCGTCGGGAAAATGGACGTTCAAGCTCAAGGCATCCAACGGTCAGGTCATCGGGACGAGCCAGACCTACGCTTCAGAGTCGGGCTGCAAGAACGGTATGGCCAGCGTAGCCAAGCAGTGCGTTGACTCGACGATCGACGACCAGACAGCCTGAAGAGGCTACTCCCACTCGATGGTCGCCGGCGGTTTGCCGGAGATATCGTAGACCACACGCGAGACCCCTTCGCACTCGTTGATGATGCGACGGGAGACGTGGTCCAAAAATGCATGGTCCAAATAGGCCCAGCGCGCGGTCATGAAATCCACGGTTTCAACCGCGCGCAGGGCGATCACATACTCGTAGCGGCGTGCGTCACCGACCACGCCGACTGATTTAACCGGCAAAAACACCGCAAAAGCCTGGCTGACCCGGTCGTACAGGCCTGCGCTTCTGAGCTCGCTGATGAAGATGTCATCGGCCTTCTGAAGCGGCTCGACATATTCAGGGCGAACCTCGCCCAGAATCCGAACGCCCAGCCCCGGTCCTGGAAACGGATGCCGCATGACCAGTTCGCTCGGCAAGCCCAATTCAACTCCAATTTTGCGGACCTCGTCCTTGAACAGCTCACGCAGAGGCTCGACGAGCTGTAGATTCATCTCTTCGGGCAAGCCACCGACGTTGTGGTGGGATTTGATGACCTTGGCCTTGCCGGTTGAAGCACCAGCCGATTCGATCACATCGGGGTAGATCGTGCCCTGAGCCAGCCAGCGGGCTTCCTGATGCGCCTTGGCAGAAGCCTCGAAGACGCGAACAAACTCCCGCCCGATAATTTTTCGCTTTTCCTCCGGGTCTGACACACCGACCAGGGCACCGAGAAACTGGTCACGCGCATTGACCCGCTCGACGCGAACGCCCAGATGCTCAGCAAAAGTGGCCATGACCTGATCACCTTCCTGGTGTCGCAGCAGTCCGGTGTCGACAAAAATACAAAGCAGCTGATCGCCAATCGCCTGATGCAGCAGCGCAGCAACGACCGAGGAATCCACACCGCCCGACAGACCCAGCAGGACCGTATCTGACCCGACCTGAGCACGAACCCGATCCAACTGGTCATCAATGATCGCTTCGGTCGTCCAGTCGGCGCTGCAGCCACAGATTTCGAGCACAAAACGCTCAAGAATTCGTCGGCCCTGAGCCGTATGGGTGACTTCCGGGTGAAACTGCAGTCCGTAGTAGCGGCGGGCATCGTTTCCCATACCCGCAATTGGCGCTGACGGCGTGGTGCAAGTCGTCTGGAAACCAGAAGGCAGTCCGGTGACCTTGTCGCCGTGGCTCATCCACACTTCCAGCAGCGCCTTGCCGTCAGCGTCAACGCGATCTTCTATGCCCCGAAACAGATCACCGGGCTCGGCCAGTGCCACCTCGGCGTAGCCGAATTCCTTCTCATCAGACGGGCTGACCGTCCCGCCAAAGTGGGCGGCCATGGCCTGCATGCCGTAGCAAATGCCCAGCAGAGGCACATCCAGTTCGAACACGATCTGAGGAATCCGCGGACTGTCGTCAAACGCCACCGACTCCGGGCCACCGGACAGGATGATGCCCGACGGGCCGAACGCCTGAATCGCCTCATCACCCACGTCAAACGGCAGGATTTCTGAGTAAACCCCGATCTCGCGCACGCGCCGCGCAATCAGCTGTGTGTACTGGGAGCCGAAGTCCAGAATCAGGATTCTGGAGGCGTGGATATCTGTCACGGCGCTAGATCCATTAGTTTTGCCTACAATAAATCAAGAAGTTGGTCGGACGACAGTCTGGCCTGCTTGAGGATATGCGCAAGCGTTGAACGCTTAATTGGCTTGTGCGCAGGCACGGTCAACTTTAGAGTCTCATCACCAGAGTTTTTCTGCAAGCGGATGTGACTGCCCCGTTGCCGCACGACTAGCCATCCGTCGCGCTTCAAGGCCCGGATCAACTTGAGGTAGTCAACACTCGGGACTTTGGTCAAACGACCAACTCGGTAATCTCGCCGTCTTGGGCCGGCACCCAGTCGTCATCAACTGGCTCGAGATAAAGCTCAATGGCTTCGCGGATATTTGCCAGGGCCTCTTCCCGCGTCTCACCTTCACTAATGCACCCAGGCAGCGCCGGCACGTAAACCGTAAATCCGCCTTCATCGCTTGGTTGCAGCACCACTCTCAAATTCATTCTCTCACCCCAGCTTGTAATTGGGCGCTTCTTTAGTGATCGTGACATCATGCGCGTGGGACTCGCGCACGCCGGAGGCGGTGATTCGCACAAAGCGCGGCTTGGTCCGCATGTCATCGATGGTTGCACAGCCGACGTAGCCCATGCTCGAGCGCAGGCCGCCCATCAACTGATGAATCACACCCTCCAGCGAGCCCTTGTAAGGCACACGGCCTTCGATGCCCTCAGGCACCAGCTTTTCAGCTTCGGTATCGGCCTGAAAATAGCGGTCCTTGGAGCCCTGCTGCATAGCGCCCAGCGAGCCCATACCGCGATAAGTCTTGTAGGAGCGACCTTGGAACAACTCAACCTCGCCGGGCGCTTCTTCAGTTCCGGCCAGGAGGCTGCCAATCATGATCACCGACGCGCCAGCCGCCACAGCCTTGGCCAGATCGCCTGAAAAGCGAATGCCACCGTCAGCGATCACCGGAACCGACAATTCGCGCACGGCGTCTGCGGCAGCCGCGACCGCGCTGACCTGCGGGACTCCGACGCCGGCAACAACGCGCGTGGTACAGATTGAACCCGGCCCCTGCCCGATCTTCACGCCATCCGCTCCGGCATCCGCCAGCGCGCGGGCGCCGTCACCGGTCGAGACATTGCCGCCAATGATTTGCACGTCAGGATAGTTCGACTTGGTCCAGCGGATGCGATCCAGTACGCCGCTGGAATGGCCGTGCGCGGTGTCGATCACGATAATGTCCACACCAGACTCCACCAGCGCTGCAATCCGGTCCTCGGTATCGCCAGCCGTCCCTACGGCCGCGGCCGCCAGTAACTGCTCCGAACTGTCCTTCGCTGCGTTAGGGAAGTCCTTGGACTTCTGGATATCCTTAACAGTGATCAAGCCCTTGAGCTCAAAACCGCCGTTGACGACAAGCACCTTCTCGATCCGGTGTTTGTGCAACAGGCTCAGCACCTCGTCCTGACTGGCGCCTTCCTGCACCGTAACCAGCTTGTCCTTGCGGGTCATGATGTTGCGCACCGGATCGTCCAGCTTTTTCTCAAAGCGCATGTCGCGGCTGGTGACGATGCCGACCAACTCGTGGTTGTCGACCACCGGCACACCGGAAATATTGTGCAGCCGGGTCAGATCAATGACCTCGCGGATCGTCGTATACGGGCTGACCGTGATCGGGTTCTTGATCACACCGGCCTCGTATTTCTTGACCATGCGGACCTGCTCGGCCTGTCGCTCGATGGTCATATTCTTGTGGATGACCCCAACGCCTCCCGCCTGAGCCATGGCAATGGCCAGACGCGCCTCGGTCACCGTATCCATCGCCGCCGAAGCCAGCGGTACATTAAGGCGCAGATCCCGGGTAATTCGGGTAGAAAGGTCAACATCGCGCGGCAGGACCTCGGAGTACGCGGGCACCAGCGAGACGTCGTCAAAAGTCAGGGCTTCTTCGATCAGGCGCATGGCGAGAACACTCCGGCAGGGCAATCCCTCATTATATCAGTCGGTGTCGATACGCCGACCGGATTGAGTGCAGCGGAACGGTCACAAAAGGGGTTTACGTCAAACCGCGCAAACGTTATCCTTACGCGCCTTGGATGGAAGCGGTCCGCGAGGATCGCCGGGTCTAGAAAAAATGGATCTGCGCCAGCACCAGCGGATGGATGCGACAATAGAGCTTACGGAGAGGTGGCCGAGTGGCTGAAGGCGCTCCCCTGCTAAGGGAGTATGGGGTTTGTAGCCTCATCGAGGGTTCGAATCCCTCCCTCTCCGCCATCATCAAAATTGGTTCACCCCCTCCAAAAACTCCCCCGGCGAAACAATCGGCCGGCCTTCAAAAGGGTTCAGCACCAGAAGATCGGCATCACCAGTGATCAGAACATCACCCTCACCAGCCACCAGAACCTCCAGAAACCGGTTGTCGTCCGGATCCCGGCAGGCCTCGATTCGAATCGACGGTTTGACCCATTCGGCCAGGTCCGCTAGCCATTCAAGATATCGATCCATCTGTTGACGGGTTCGGTACCGATCAAACTTGGGTCCCCCGAGCCGGGAAGCCAATTCCAGAAAGGTCAGGCGCGAAAACAGAAGCGACGCACCGGACTTCTCAAGACAACGGATAAGCTCGGCAGGCTTGCCGGTCGGCATCAAAAGGGCACTAATCAAGACGTTGGTATCAACGACTACCCGCTCAGCTTTCATCGGTAAGAAGCACGTCAAGCGCTTCCTCGGTCAATCCCTGCTCACTCGCGTACTGCCCAGTCTCTTCCATCACCGCCAGCAGGTTCCGCCAGGCTCGGTTCTGACGTCGCTGATACTCCTCGGCCGAAACCATGACCACGCTAGGGCGTCCTTGGCGCGTAATCGTGACCGGCTCGCGCTGTGCGGCGTCAATGACCTGACCCAGTCTGTTTTTGGCTTCCAATGCGGTAAAGCTCTTCATTTTCTCACCTGACTAGCTAAAACAGCTATTTTAGCCATAGATTTCTTGCTGGCAAGAATCTGGCTCCTAGCAACAACCCCGCCTCAATCCGTCTTCCGAACTTCGAGAATTGCGCCAACCAACCGCTCCGCCAACTCCTCCGCACTCGCCTCTACGGTCTTTAGGATCAGATCCGCACGCTCAGGCACCTCGTAAGGCGCACTGATGCCAGTGAAGTTGGGGATCTCACCGGCACGGGCCTTGGCGTAGAGGCCTTTGACATCTCGCTGCTCACAGACATCCAGCGGGGTGTCGACGAAG
>JAZBPR010000052.1:0-12694 GCA_036351735.1 Wenzhouxiangella sp.
CTTTCGTTGTCGGAGGTCTGGATAAAGACCTCGCGAAACACAAGACCCATCTCGGCCGGCGTGGCGACAAGCTCTCGACCCGCTATGTCCGGCAGAAAGATCATTTTTGACTGAAACAAGAACAGGAAAGCAGCGATCGCGCAATAAGCCGCCAGCAGCAAGGCGGCGAAACGAATCAAAACCGCTTCCCCTCAGCAAACTGCGGGTTTGAACTGCCGAGACCGTCCCATAACGCGCACAAGCACCAACATTTGCCACCTGACATCATCGCGACTATCATACGCAGCCTGATCGGTAAGGGCGATTAGCTCAGCGGGAGAGCACTGTCTTCACACGGCAGGGGTCGCTGGTTCGAACCCAGCATCGCCCACCACACCTTGCACGTCATAACGACTTCAAAGTATAAGCATTTTCCCGATCATTGACGGTACAAAAGCCCTCGATTTATTGGCAATTTTTTGACCAACTTTGGCTCTGTGCCCATTCTGTGCCCAAATCTCAAAACTTCGAACGCCTAGCCTGACTCCTGCCCCCACGGGTAGAGCACTCCCATGAAATCGGACGTGACCACTGTCCTTTCGAGCAGAATCTTGCCCAGCATTCGCTCGTGACCCCTGCTTTTTAGGGCCGGCATTCAGTACAAAGCCGGGACCAACTTCCGGTGCAAGCCGACAGCCGATCAGGATAATGTGTCGGCTATTTTACATTTTGTCGACATACTTCATTGACATGTTGATCGCTTCGACATTATGCTCATCCCCTCTGACATTATGTTGAAAAAGCGCAGAAATACGTACATGTCCTGGCGAGCAGACCAACCCTACAACCACCTTCCGTTGTTGCCTCCAGAGCCTGATCAGATCGAGACCAAGGCAACGCTCAAGGCGTGTATCCCGGCCCGAGCGGCCCTGGAAGGGCTTCGTCAGGCGGCAGACCTGCTACCCAACCCAAACTTGCTCATCAACCTACTCCCGATTCTGGAGGCCAGGGACAGCTCAGAGATCGAGAACATCGTAACCACTACGGACAAACTGTTTCGCCATGCGACTCGGGAGGATCAGGCAGACGCAGCCACAAGGGAGGCGCTGCGCTACCGAACTGCTTTGTTCGAGGGATTTCAGCAGCTGAGCGCCCGGCCGCTGTGCACTGCGACCGCGATCGAAGTCTGCAGCACCATCAAAAACCGTCCCATGCAGATCCGGTCGGTTCCGGGCACACTCATTGGCAACGAGGCGACCGGCGAAGTCATTTACACACCGCCGGAGACCGAGTCCAGGCTGCGGGACCTTCTGGGCAACTGGGAGCGGTTTCTCCACGCCGAGGATGATCTGGACCCACTGATCAAGATGGCCATCGGCCACTACCAATTCGAGGCCATTCACCCCTTCACTGACGGCAACGGTCGCACGGGTCGCCTTCTCAACGTTCTGTACCTGATTGAGCGCGATTTGCTGACCCTGCCGATCCTGTACTTGAGCCGGTACATCGTCAAGCGCAAAAAGGATTACTACCGCCTCCTTCTGGAGGTAACGCGCGACGGCAACTGGGAGGCTTGGATCATTTACATGCTCGCGGGGGTCGAGCAGGTCTCGCGATGGACTTGCGCAAAGATCGCTGCCATTCGAGAGCTGATGACCGAAACCTCCCGCTATGCCAGGCGTCGGCTACCGAAGATCTACAGCCACGAACTCATCCAAGTCATTTTCGAACAACCCTACTGCCGTATTGGCTCGCTGGTTGAGCGAGATATTGCCCAGCGTCAGACCGCATCGGTCTATCTGAAAGAGCTGGCTCGGGTTGGAATTCTAGAAGAACGGCAGGAGGGTCGAGAAAAGCTATTCGTCCATCCGAAGCTGATGCAGCTGATGACAGAGGAGCGCAATGAAGTGACCTCCTACCCCACATCCTAAATCTGACATTGGTACCAATCGGCTTCGGCGTCGGAACTCCGAGCCCAAAGCTGCTGATCACAGATGCTAAACCTCGTTTTCATTGCCGGCGAGCAACATGTCAGTTGAAATCGCCCCCAGAAATGGAGCAGGGGTCGCTGGTTCGAACCCAGCATCGCCCACCAACCATCACCGACTGATGACTTCAAGCGAATCCGGCCCACTAGACCCTTCGCTCTCGTTTGAGCGTTATGAACTAGATTTTTAAGCAGCTCGGCCATCGCAGATCACTGAATTTCTTCCGGCCGGTCGTCGGTCCCAACTGCTGGACTTTCTAACGAATTCAGATGTATTATCAACTGGTAATACACGCCAGCACTTCAGGCATGCTGGCGCCGGTTCCGACCGGGTCCTGATGACAGCCCGCTCCGGGCGAAGGTCGATAAATGCAGTGCCCCAGAGCCGAATTTGATCACGCTCAACCGGGCCGGCTGGCATCTCCACGTTCCAGCCAGCTTGGGGCCACCCGGTGATCACGTTTCACTCTTTGTGCAACGGTGATCTGCTGGTAGGGATCATTTCCGGCACGATCCGAGATGCGGTACTGCTCGATAGCTACGAACGAGCGCTCAGTGATCCCGCACTCCGGCGACGGCGCGCGGAGCTTTACCTTTTCACTCCTGCCGCGAAACTCCTGATCAGCTTCAGCGCCTACACGCAAATTGCTGACATAACGCAAAGCACCCTGGAAGATGCCTCCAATGGCATGCGCACAGCAGTGGTCAGCGATAGCGCCGAGGTCCTGGCCAATGCAAAGGTTTATGCAATCGCCCTAGCCGAACGGGGTGGCGGCACTGAGGAAGTACGGGCGTTTTCGAGTCTTCCGGCTGCACTCGAGTGGTTGGAAAGCGCAGAAGCCCTCGAAGAAATCACTCATTTGCTGCCGACTCCCCCGGTCTGCAGCGGCCTTCAAGCGCCGCGACAGGATTCGACAAAAGCCCATTACGCTGACATCCACGACATCGTGTCCCACGCACCGTTGGTGCTCATGGAATACGTGACCGCAAGCCCTTCAGAAGTTGAATTTCTTTACCTGAGCGAGGCTGCCGAGAGCGTGTTGGGATTTCCACCGCGCTTTTTTACAAGTGATGAAGCCAGCTGGGCGAAGCAGAAACCGCAAGAAGTCAGGGACTTCAGCCAGAGCCTGCGCCGCATCATCAACGGCAACGACCAGGTAACAATCAGGGAGATTCCTTACAACCATCCGCAGCAAGGACAGATCTGGTTGCAGATCTCGTCGGCCCAGACACCCAGAAAACTGAAAGGCGTTCCGGTCTGGTCGGGCTATGCGCTGGATGTAACTAAAAGAAAGGCGCTCGAACTCAGTCTGCAGGAAGAAGCCACTCATGACCCGCTGACCGCTGTGCTCAATCGGCGCGAAGTGTGCGCACGCCTAGAACACGAACTGGCTCGCTCGACTCGCTACCGCCGTCCACTGTCGATCGTTATGCTCGATATCGATCACTTCAAGAAAGTCAACGACCAGCATGGACACCTGGCCGGCGATGAAGTGTTGCGGCAAGTTTGCCGGGTCCTGGGGAATCTCCGCCGAAAAAATGATCATCTTGGCCGATATGGGGGCGAAGAATTCCTGCTCGTCCTGCCAGAAACCGAAGGGGCCGATGCGATGGCCCTGGCCGAACGAATTCGAACCGCACTGGAGGGCACACCGATCCAAGCTGCTGGCAAGGTGGTTCATGTCACGGCAAGTTTTGGCATCGCATCCTTAGACAAAACGAGTCGCCAAACCGCCAATGCCCTCCTGGCCTCAGCAGACAGTGCGCTTTACAAAGCAAAGAATTCGGGCCGGAACCGCGTCTGCACTTGAAAAAACTGGATTGATAAAGCTGGCTTGAAGCATTGAAGCCTGCACCACTTTTCAGCCGGCTGCAGAACCTGTTTGCCGCCACTCATCGGGCAAAACCCAGGCATTAAGCCAAACCCGGACATCCTCAAATGGCATGGGCTTGGCAATGGCATAACCTTGTGCCACCTCGCAGCCCAACTTCTGCAGAAGCAGGCCATGCTGGATGGTTTCCACGCCTTCAGCAACGACCTTCAAATCGAAGGCCGTGGCGATGTTCATGATGCCGCGAATGATGTACTCGTCGTCCCTGGCATCGACCATACCTCTGACAAAACTCTGGTCCAGCTTGATGGTGCTGACTGGCAAACTCCTTAAATAGGTCAACGACGAGTAGCCAGTTCCAAAGTCGTCGAGAGTGAACTCAAGCCCGTGCGATGCGCAGGCCTTGATAATTTCGGAAGTCTTTTTCAAGTCATCCAAAGCGGCACTTTCAACGATTTCTAGCTCAAGATCCTCTGGCGGCAGGTCGGGAAAACCGGCCAAAAGATCGATGACTTCTTTGACAAAAGCGGTGCGCTGTAACTGTATTGGAAACAAGTTGACCGCAACCGGGATGTGTATGCCGCTTCGACGCCACTGGTCGCTCGCAGAAATTGCCTTCTTGATGACCCAGCGCCCTACGTCCAACGCGAGGGCATGTCGTTCAAGATCGGGTAGAAAGTCAGCCGGCGCAACCAACCCCTTCTGCGGGTGAAGCCAACGAATGAGTGCCTCGACTCCAACCAGTTCGCCAGTGTACAGGTTGATCTTGGGCTGATAGAACAAGGTGAACTGCTCGTCCATCAATGCATGCTCAAGTTGCCCGATGCGATCGTTGAAAGCACGCACTTTACGCTGCTGCTCAAAATCAAAAATATGGTAATTGTTAGCGCCTGACTGTTTGGCCTGATAAAGAGCCTGTTCAGCATGTCGCAACAACTGATCAGAGTCCATTGCATCCCGCTCGGCACAGACTGCAATACCGGCACAGGCAGTGACTTCTAGTTCATGCCCACTCAACGGCAAGGGCCGGCGAATGGCATCCAGCAACTGACCTGTCATCGATTCGACAGCAGAGCGTGAGGCCGCTTCCGGCAGCATGACGACAAACTCGTCTCCGCCAATACGGCCCAGCGTATCGCGCCGCTGCAAGGTCTTTTCGATGCGATCCGCCAATATCCTCAGCAGCTCATCACCTTGTTCGTGACCATAACTGTCATTGACGTCCTTGAACTCGTCGATGTCAAAAATGATGACTGCAAGAACGACATTACCGTAGAGGCGGAGCATCTCCTGATTGATCAAATCAGATAGGAGAACACGGTTAGGCAAATTGGTCAGTGGATCATAGTGGGCCAAGTGATCAAGTCGCTCGACTGTCTGGCGCCGCTCAACCTCATGATCAGCGAGCCGATTCAATGCGCTGTAAATGCGGTTTATTTCATCATCGCTTTTGCGTTCGGGGAGTCTTTCGCAGACCTCACCGCCCTGGATGCCCTTGATTGTCGAAAGTATCCCGTTCAGAGGTTGCCGAATCCAACGGTCTATGGCGACCATACCAAAGACAAAAAACACCACAGCGATAGCCAGCAGTCCACCAGCGACGGTCGATACCAGTCTCAAACGCTGCCCAGCCTGAACCCTGGTCTGGGCAACTGTCTGTTCCTTCTCCAGCGCAAAGGCCATCAACCTGTTTGCCACAGCACTGATTTGCCCATCAACGGTCACCATCAGCGACTGCGAGGCAGGCACGTCACCAAGAATCAGTTGCTCGGCGGCATCGAGAACAAGATCAAAGGTACCCTCCAGATCAACGGGCTGCGGCATCAGTCCTGTTAAATCCAGGAAGTCATAGACACCGGGCAGGGGCTCCTCGAATTCCTGGCGAATTTCCTTCAGCCGAATGACATCGCCCCTGACGCTAACCGAAAAAGCCTCATGAACCTGCGCATAGGCCCGCTCAATTGCAGCACTGTTTTGCTGGGCCATGTTCATTTCGGCCAGCTCGGTGTCAACGATAAGCCGATAATGCTCCACTGACTTCAAACCCAAAAACAGAACCGAAAAAGATAGCAGCGCCAAAGCAGCCGGCAATATGCCCAGAAACACGATGCGGCCCTGCAGGGTCGACAAGCTACGCCGCCATCGCCTAAAAATCTTCATTGCAGATCAGCCCATAGGCGATTCAGGCGGCGGTCGATTGCCATGATGGCATCGTCAATGGAAGCGGAACCAAACAGGGCCCTATGCGCTTCCACACCGATAATCTCGGAAACATGCTGAAACTGGGGTAACGCGGGACGCATGGAAGCACTGAGCTGATCAAGCTGGTTCAGCTGATAAACCAATCCGATCACTGGAAAAGCATCCGCACCCCCTTCCAGGTGCCGAGGTACGGCACTCACGCCATTCTCGAGCAAAAAGCGGGCCGCTTTAGGGCTGGTCAAGGAGACGAGAGCGTCAACCGCCACGGGTATGCGTTCGGGCTCAAGATTGGCGGGTATGGAGAGCAGCCAAACCCCCAAAGGTGTTACCGGTTGATGAGTGGCACCATAAGGCGCCGCAGCGTAACCGATGTCTCCGGCAATGGCGCTGTTCTCGCTCTCCAGACGAGCGGTTCGCGCACCCCAGGCATAGCTGATACCGCATGCCCCTCTGCGAAACAGGTCAATTCGCCGGTCCCAGGCCATATCCTGCGCCATCGGCGGAGAAACCTGCACAAGACTCTGCGCAAACTCAAAAGCTTCACGCCAGGCGGCATCTGTCACGCTGAACCGGCTTTGCCCCGGGCTCACCGAAAAACCGAAAGCGCCGGCAAAATGGAGCATCTGCTGGCCAAGCGCAGCTCCGCTCGCGGCATTCCAGCAAATACCATCCATGTTAGGAATTTCGGCGCTGATACGTCTGGCAACCTGCACCAGCTCTTCAGTGGTCAAGGGAGGCGTTTCGTCCAGAGCCTCAAGAACAGAACGACGATAAATCAGCACTTCAGGGTGCGGCTGGATGGGGATAGCCAACTGCTCACCTGCGAACTGGCCACTTTCCCAGGCAGAGGAAATGAAGGAAGCAACATCCAGATCTCGAATCTGAGCGATGTCTGACAATTCCAGCAAAATGCCCTGAGAGGCCAGATCACCCATCCAGACGGCATCAATGGCGATGATGTCGTACGCTGAACGTCGCCTTGCTCCATTGATGCCAATTGCACGTTTGCTGTCTGCATAGTCAGCAAGCGTGATATCGAGATTGAGCCCAAGCGCCGCCTGCGCCTGTTCGACCTGATCACTCAGGACACGGGCAAAAGGATCTTGCATGGCAAGGACACGAATGGGCTGACCCGCGTTTGCAGAAAGAAGGGTGCATACGGGAATAAGTGCAAGCACAACAAGCTTCATGATCGGCAAAATGCAGACCTGAAGACAACCGGCTCGTAACGGTTTCAGTGACATCCTTTCTCCCGCCTGAATATTACTCCACGGCGAAAGTTGAAGCAATTGACCCAGTGTGAATTGTTCCGGTCAATGACTTATTCAAAGTTTCCATGCCAAAGCATGTTTTCAGCATCGGCTAAAGTAAAACGTGCTTGGCTTTTCTCTATCCTCTTGTCACCGGCGGGTGGCGATCAGGTTGGGTCTGATTTCGCAAGCTGACCGCAACCCGCGAAGCGAGCAATGGTTCGCTCAGGGTCACATTGACGTCCGAATTGAGTTGTCGAGAATCATCGGGCTGTCCCAGGCATGCTCAGGTGGAAATTACGGCCGGCGACCGTCGCCCTAGCCGGCGTGCAGGCGACACTCCCGCGCTTACCGTTGTGTTGATCAATCTGTACCAGCGGCAAGATGCCGATCCAGCCATCGAATCGATTCTTCGTGCACCCGTTCCCAGTCGCCCAGGTCATGACCGGCTTCGGGGAAAACGATCAAATCATGAGGAACGTTTTCTCGCTTGAACGCACTCGCCATCCGCTCGCCGTGAAAAGGCGGCACCAGCTCATCAGCACCCCCGATGATGATCAGCGAGGGCGCATCATCAGACGTGACGTGCTCGAGCGGTGAATATTCGGCGGCCAACTCCATCGACAGATCCAGCGCCGGGAAACGGCGATAGCCGGGTAAAGAATCCGGCGATTCCCAAACCGCGACAGTCAGATCCGTCGGCGGCACAAGCGCGATGACCGCCGCGATCCGGCTTGATATCTGCTCCAGCGGGTCGCCCGACGCCATGCCATTCTCCCCGCGCGTGCCCAGCAGCAGCGCCAGGTGTCCGCCGGCGCTGTTGCCCATGGCGGCCAGTCGTTCCGGGTCGACGCCAAACTCAGCTGCATTGCTGCGAACAAAACGAACAGCCCGAGTGACATCGGAATAAGCGTCGGGAATGCCGTAGCGAGGGCTGCTGCCGTGGCGGACGCGAAATACGGTGTATCCGGCCTCCAAAAACGAGGTAAACCACGGCAGCGCGCGTTCCGGCGGACTCCAGCTCGAACGCCACCCACCGCTGACCACGAACAGCAGAGCAGCGCCGTTGGCCGAGTCGACGGGCCGGTAAACATCCATCGTCATTGCCAGGCCATCTTTGTGGCCGTAGACCACATTGCTGTCGATCGTGGCGAGTGTCGATTCAGCAACAGGATTTTCTGGTTCGGCGTCAGCGAGCGCACTGCCGATCAGCAGAACACCAGCCAGGGCAGAAAGAATACGCATGAGTGTTTATCCGGTATCAGCGAAAAGCCAAGATAGCAGATCGGTGTCTCGGCACGCTGGTATTGCGGCATCAATCCGTCAGTGCTCTGCCGATTGATACCCCCAGGGTCGGAAGTCCTTCAGCGCGCGGGAGATGTTGTCCAGAATCATTCGGCCATCCGGTCCCTGCCGCCGATGGGCGGCACTGGATATGCGTCAGGCTGGTTTTTCTATCAGGTCTGGCGGCGGACATCGTGATGGAAACCGTTCACAAAGTCTTCTTCAACCACACCGCAGATGCCTGGAGCTATTGCATCGAACGGTCGACCGGGTTCTCAACACCGGCTTGCATCTTGGCCACCGCGACTTCCAGACGCTTGACTTCGCGGGTAACAGAATGACGATTCATTTCCATGAAAAACCAGAGCTTGAACATGCTCAGGGCATGAAAAGCAGCCAGCGCGGAAATGCCCCAGAACACCCGGTCATCCGGCGAAGCAGCGGTAAAAAAGCTATAACCACACCAAACGGTCAACCCAAAGCAGATGAGCGTCAGCGCCATTGCAAAGCCCGCCCATCGCGCGAGTCCGCCGGTAAAGACGCGAAACAGCATGGGGAACAGTCTTGATTCGTCGGACAACTGATCAACCGGGCTGCCCCGTCCCTGCAATTCATGACGAATTTTTTCATCAATATTCATGACGGTCTCCATCGAAGTGTTGTTTGAGTAATCCCCGGGCGCGATGCAGGCGTGATTTCACCGTGCCTGGAGGGATGGTCAGGACCATGGCGATTTCCGGAATCGTCAGACCGCTGACATAGAACAGCTGCAGTACTTGTCGCTCAACCGCCGGCAATTGGTCGATTGCCGAGGCCAGATCCAGAGTGCTGTCCCGCGAGGCGCTCGGATCCTGGGCAACATGGTCTGGGTTCAAGTCGACATCCAGGCGGTGCGACCGCCGCTGCAGGTCGGTCACCCGCCAGCGAACCGCGTGATAAACCCAACCGCGGAAGGCTCGCGGATCGTCGAGGGTTCTGAGTCTGCGCGCTACTTTCATCCACGCATCCTGCACCGCATCCTGGGCAAGCGCTGTATCGCCGCACAAACTGAAGGCGAAACGCAGCAGACCCTGATGATGATGGGCAACCAGCGAGCCCAGCGCGTCCCGGCTCCCGTCTTGTGCGTTCATCACCAATAGGTCGTGCTCAGCCTGGTTCATGGTCAAAACTTTGCATTTGGTCGAACGACGGCTGAGTCAGACGAAAGGTTCACGCTCGACCAGAATAGGCGGTGGGCAGGGCCAGTGGATCAATGATCTGAAAGAGGTTTATACCGCTAGTGCGCCCAGTTGATCGACACGGATTCTTCCTGCATGTCCGATAGCTGCTCGCGGAACTGAGCAATGATGTTTTCCCAGTGGCGTTCGTCGTCAAACCAGGGGAAAGCCAGCGGAAACGCCGGATCCTCCCAGCGCCGAGCAAGCCAGGCCTGGTAGTGGATCATGCGCAGCGCGCGCAGCGCCTCGACCAGATGAAGTTCTGCCGGATTGAAGTCGCAAAACGTGGTGTAACCCTCGAGCAACCATCCCCATTGTCGACTGCGATCCTCCATCTCACCGGAAACCAGCATCCACAGATCCTGAATCGCCGGGCCCGTCCGACAATCGTCCAGATCCACAAAATGCGGCCCATCCCGCCAAAGAATATTGCCCGGATGGCAGTCACCGTGCAGGCGGATTTGCGAGACCGCTCCCGCCCGGACCCACGCATTGGCCACGTGTTTCAGCAGATCGTCAGTCAGAGTCTTGAAGGCGGTCTCCAGATGAACGGGAATCCACTGATGTTCCAGCAGCCAGTCTCTCGGTTGCAGCCCCATGGCCTCGCTGGTCAACGTCGATCGATGTTCAAAGCGCCTGGACCGCCCAACCGCATGCAAGCGCCCCATAGCCTGACCGATCCTCTTCAGCGTTTCTTCATGCTCCGGTTCCGGTGCATGGCCGCCCTGACGGGGGAACAAGGCGTATCGGAACCCAGCGTGTCGGTGCAGTGTTTCGCCTCCAAATTTCAGCGGCGCGACCACCGAAAGGCCATGATCCGCCAACTCGATCGCAAACGCATGCTCTTCCAGAATGGCCGCATCAGTCCACCGCCCCGGGCGATAGAACTTGGCAATGACAGGGTCTGAATCCTCCAGTCCGATCTGCCAGACCCGGTTTTCGTAACTATTGAGCGCCAGCAGCCGCCCGTCGGTTTCCAGACCGACAAGCTCGGCCGCGCCAAGCACGCACTCGGGCTTGAGCGAAGCAAACGGCCAATCATCGTTCAGCGTTGGATCTGAGTTCATGCCACCATTGTGCGCGCAAACCCGCAAGACTTCTTGACCAGCGACACCCAGCCTGCCATGCCGCACGATCAGCCTGTGATTCCCATCGAGACGCGCGACGGCCATAGCTTCGAGCTCATTCACGTCCGCGCGAGCGATGCCATGGCGCGGTTGCTGTTTCTGCCAGGGATGGGCTTGTCGGCCCGACAATACATCTCGTTTGCGCAAGCGCTGGCCGGATGGCGGGTCGATACACTCATTCACGAATGGCGCGGACTGGGATCGTCGAACTTGAGAGCGTCGAGAGGAACCGACTGGGGTTATCGGGAGTTGCTGATCGATGACCTTGCCGCATCCATCGAACAGTCGCTGGACATGTCCCCAAACTTGCCCCTGCTGGTGGGCGGCCATAGCCTCGGATCTCAGCTCGCACTGCTCGCAGCGGCAATGCGTCCGGACAAAATCCGGGGCCTTTTGATCGTCGCCGGTGGTGCGCCCTACTGGCGCTGCTTCAATGGCTGGATGCGATACGCCCTGCATGGAATATTTTTTGCCATGCCGAATGTGGCGCGCCTGGTCGGTCACTACCCCGGACGACGCCTGGGCTTTGCCGGTCGCGAAGCCCGCGGCGTCATGACCGATTGGGCACAAAGCGGAAAAACCGGTATGTACCGACCGGAAAATATGGAATTCGACTTCGAATCCGCATTAGGCAAAGTGCAAACCCCGATGCTTTCATTAAACATGACTGATGACTGGTTTGTACCCCAAGCCTCAGTGGATTGGCTGACCGGCAAACTGACGTCAGCCGACAAGCAGGAAATCCAGATCAGCAATGAAGGTATGCGGGCATCTTCCGACCACTATCAGTGGATGAAAGAACCCGACACATCGGCGGCGGCGATCGGTCACTGGGTCGCAGCGCAATGGCCCGCCAACAACCGCCCCTGAAACAGATCTACCAGGGGATCCGCTCACCGTCCCAGGCAAAGAAGCCGCCGCTGTCCTTAATGCTCAGACCGTCGATGACTTGAAGCAGTTGCTGCGCGACGAACTGGGGGGTGAACAATTTTCCTTCCGGGACGTTGGCCTGAAAAGGTGCCGACAAGGCTGTGTCCGTCGTGCCCGGATGCAAGGCGGTCAGAATGACGTTTTCAAATCGTCGTCGCGCCTCAATCGAGCCGGTCTTGATCAACTGGTTGAGCGCGGCCTTGCTGGCCCGATAGCTGTACCAGCCGCCCAGCCGGTTATCGCCGATGGAACCGACGCGGGCAGAAATGGATGCAAAAACGGCTTTGCCTTCATCGGCCATCAGCGGCAAAAAATAGCGCAGACACAGGGCCGTCCCAATGGAGTTCACCGCAAAAACGCGCTGCATCGCCTCGGCATCCAAATCTTCAAGGCGCTTTTCAGGACGCAAGCGCTGATCGGCGTCGTGCAACAGCCCAGCCGCATTCAACACTAGCGCAGGACGAACCGAGAGTTCATCAAGCCGCCTGGCGGTATCGGCAACCGACGCCTGATCGGTGACATCCATCGTCATCCGAGTCAGGCGACCTTCATATTGCGCGACCAATGGGCTGAGCTCGTCGGACGCCAGTGCAGAGCGCGACGCCAGAATCACGGTGCCATCGGACGAGCGGGTCAGCACTTCGCGCGCCAGCGCCAGGCCGATGCCTCGCGAGGCCCCGATGATCAGAGCGGGGTCAGGAAACCAGGACGAATGCGTCATGACGCTAACGTATGATAGATGGCGTGAAAACATCCTCCCGCCAGCTCGCAATTCTGGTCCTGCTCGCTGCAGGCCTGATCCTTTCTGCCTGCGGATCCGGCAGTCGGGAGATCCGGGGGGAGCTGCCCCTGATTCGGTTTGAAGGTCTGACACTGGACGGTGACC
>JAZBPR010000053.1:0-2873 GCA_036351735.1 Wenzhouxiangella sp.
CCGCGCCATCGTTCGCCCGTCGCTGGACAACCTCTCCACGGTGACCCTGACGACGTCACATATCTTACGCTATCGAGGCCCCGACACCGTTCGCGAGGAGATCGCGGAGGGCGATCTACGTGGTGTGCTCTACTTCCCGCGTGGAGTTGAATCGCCGCCCACGCTGATCACGATGAACGGCTCCGACGGCGGCGTCTATGAGCCGGGAGCTGCCCTGATCGCGACTCGCGGCTTCGCCGTTCTGGCACTCGCTTCGCATGACTATGCGGGGCGGCCGGATGATCTTGCCTTGATTCCACTTGAATACTGGCGCGAGGCCATCGACTACATGCGAGAGCGCTTTGACGATGAGCGCACGGCTCTGCTCGGCATGTCACGCGGCGGCGAATTGGCCCTGCTCGTGCCGTCAATCTGGCCGGATCGAGTCGATGCAGTGGTTGCCAACGTGCCAAGCAATGTCGTGAACTCAGCCTGCTGTAACCCGGAAACGTGGAGCAAGGCCGCGTTCACGCTCAACGGTGAGCCAGTCGCGTTCTGGGAGCCTGACCTGAGCTACGAAGGTTTCGACCCGACATCCGGGCTGCCGATGAGCTACCGGCTGACTTATCTCAAGGCGATGCTTGGCCCCGACACGATTGGTCCCGCCATCGAGGTCGAAAAGATCGATGCTCCGATTCTGCTCATCTCTGGCGATGCAGATCGGCTCTGGCCGGGGGATATTGCGGCGAAGATGGTCGAGAAGCGATTACGTGAGCATGGCTTTGCGCACGAAGTCGTCAATGTCGTCCACGCAGGCGCGGGGCACTGGGCAACATCGACGACTCATAACACCTCCGCTTCGCCGGGTCTCACCGAAGCCGGCGACCGCAACGACCTTCCAACAGGCGGGACCGTCCGCGCCAATGCCCGTGCGATCCACGCAAGCGTAAAGCTCCAGCTCGACTTCCTTCGCAAATACGCGCGAAATGACTGATTGGCGATCTGCAGAAGGCAGACCAGCAGCACCCGCGGGACGGCCTGACTAGATTTTTTCTGAGAATGTGCGGTTTTGCAGACCGCCGGCATTACAAGGGGTGAAGGCCAATATTGGCACTGGCTCTACTGGAGTCATGTTCCTGACGTAATCCACCAAGGGTGAAATTTGATATGAACAGTGGCGTCTTTCGGTTGTTAGCCATTCTTGGGCTCCATAGCGTCTTTTTACTCTCTTTCCTACCGGATGCCACCGCTGATTCAGGGCCTGATCTGAAATCACGGCAGGTCTTGTCGGCCAACCAACACTACGACATGGGCTTGAGCGACTTGCTTGATGAAAACGGGTATATCAAGCTACCAGAGGACTTTTCTGGATCAATCGATCCAGAAGGCTTCAAGATGCTCTCTGTGGACGGTAAGCGACCGCGCTTTGTAAAGTCGGGAGGTAGCGGCAATAGCGCCTGGTCGGAAGGCGAGTTTGGTGTCGCGGGTTGTCACTTGGCCGGCGGGGATCGATCTATCCTTGCGCTTGCACTCGTTGGCGGCGAGTTGTTTATTGGTGGGCAGTTTGACCGCTGCAATCTGACTGAGGTCTCCAACATCGCTCGCTTCGACCCGGCAATGAATTCCTTCTCCGCACTCGGATCTGGAGTCAATGACTGGGTATACGACTTTGCCGTGGATGGCACCGACCTTTACGTTGGCGGTTCCTTTACTCAAGCCGGCGGTAACGCGGTGAATGGAGTGGCCAAATTTGATACGACACAAACCGGAGACCAGGCATGGTCGGCGCTTGGGGCTGGCGTAACGTTTGGAGGGTCGCCTGGGACGGTCCGCGCGCTTGAGGTTGTGGGCGGAGGTCTTTTTGCTGGCGGCTTTTTCGATGAAGCTAACGGGAGCCCAGCTTTGAATATCGCCCGCTTCGATCTTGCTCAATCTGCCTGGACTGCAGTTGGAAGTGGCGTCAACTCACTCGGGGTCTATGCCTTTGCCAGCAGTGGAAATGCCCTTTTTGTTGGAGGAGCGTTCAGCAGTGCCGGGGGAAAGGCAGCTTCTCGAGTCGCGAAGTACGATGTCGCTCAAAGCGGCAATACGGGTTGGTCGACATTGGGTAGTGGGGTTTACAGAACTATCAACCCTGTAGCTGCGATTGTCAACGCTCTGACCATGATTGGTACAGACCTGTACGTTGGTGGCACGTTTACTGAGGCAGGGAATGCCCTAACAGTGAACGGACTGGCAAAATTTGATACGGGTGCCACTGGCAATGCCGGCTGGGCGGAGCTGGATTCAGGGCTGGGACTGGATGGCGCTAAGGGTGTGGCAAGCCTGACAGCCATCGGGACCTACTTGTACATCGGCGGAGCGTTCGATACAGCCGGAGGAACGCCGGCAGATAATATCGTCCGGTTCGACACTACTAAGACCGATAGCTTTATCTGGCTGGAAGTCGGGTTGGGGGTTGATAGCACAGTGGCGGCATTGGCTGTCTCCGGCTCTGAGCTCTACGTTGGGGGTGCATTTTCCTCTGCGGGCGCAAGGGGAATGAATGGAGTTGCCAGATTCGACACGAACCAAGTCATCAGCGATACGCCAAATGATGGCTGGTCCAGCCTGGGCGGCGGAGTGAGTAGTACCATTTGGGCCATGACCGCAATCGGCACGGACATTTATGTCGGCGGACAATTTAACCAGGTAGGAAATATTTCAGCATCGCGCATCGCGAAGTTTGACACCACAAAGAAGGGCGATCAGGGCTGGTCGGCACTTGGGGATGGGGCAAACGGCACGGTTCGCGCCTTGACCTCGGTTGGCACTGACTTGTACGTCGGCGGAAGCTTCACAGAAGTGGGTAATGGGCTGTCCGCTAACCGAATTGCAAAGTTTGATACAACCCA
>JAZBPR010000054.1:0-21339 GCA_036351735.1 Wenzhouxiangella sp.
CGCTCAAATATCTTCTTCAGTCTCGAGCGGTGAGTCGCAGAAATCTAAAATGAGCGAGTGCTGCTCAATGATGAACCATTCTCGGAACATCTTGAATGTGCGATTCTTTGGCCAGGCCGATTCATCGGTATGCCAGCCAAAAAGCTCCTCCTCGAACAGAGCTTCATAAGCGCCTGCTAGCACTTCGGTCATTTCAAAGTCATCACCGAACTCAGGCAACAGGTATACGGTTTGCTCACCATCTACTTCGGGCACTAGGCCTGAGTTATCAAGGTTCCGAGCCCATTCAATAAAAGGTGTGCCGGGCCTAAGAATTACTGCGCTGCGGTTAACCGAAGTCATAAGCTTTCTCTAGATTTGAGCCAACATTGTATGGCTACATCTGGTCAAGGGGGCTGATAGCACCAAGCAGACTAAATTGGCTTGCCGCTCTTCAGCTTATCGATTCCTTTCATTGCCGAGTCTGAGCCTGCTCTGATTTCAACAACACCACTCCGATCCAGAGGAACCAAATGATTTGAATTAATCCAAACACGGCGCCCAAGGCAGAAAGGCCCGGGACAACTGTCAGTATTCCGGCAATACCCGCAAGCATCCCCAGCCAATTCAAGACCGTTGGTAACAAGCGCTTGCTTCGAAGTGACCAGATGCTGATAAGGAAGATCCAAACGCCCCCGACCAGTTCAACGCCACCGCCCAGTCCGTTCTGAAGCACGCCCACAGTTGTCCAAAGCTGTGTGGCTGCCTCTGGATTTGCCGGATGAAGATCTGAAACTGCTTCAAGGCCAATACTGGCGATCATACCGCTGGCGATAACCAGCCCTGCCCAGATCAGACCAAAGGGCGTTGCGATCATCATCCACAACGAGTTATTCGAATTCAGCAACCTGTGCAGTACAACGGCCAGTACGACCAGCGCAACGCCAAATACAACGTAAATGACGAAGTTCCAAAGTTGGAAGATGTGTTCGCGCTCAAGTATGAAATCTAGTTTCTGTAGCTGGGACCAACCCTCGGTATTGCCGGGATTCATGATGGTCATCAACAGCGCAAATCCGAAGATGTAGCAGATCGCCTGAACGATCGCTGCATAAGCACCTGGTTTCATCGTGGTCTGGTTGAATTGAACCAATCAGGACTATAGGACGCCTTCAAAGCAGACCACATGTGCCGAAAGGTACAAAACGGCGAGTGCCGAAGCACATGATGGTCTTGGTCATCAATTGCTCAGGACTACAGGAGAAGTAGTGACGCCAGCCCAAGGAAAGCAAAAAAACCGATGACATCAGTGATGGTTGTTACGAAGGGGCCCGAGGCCAGAGCCGGGTCAATCTTCAAGCGCTCCAGCGCGATGGGAATGGCGATGCCGCCGAGGGCAGCGGCGATCAGCGTCATCACCATCGCCAAGGCGATCACTAGTCCGAGCAAAGGCACTCCAAACCACAGCGCTGCCACCAAGGCCATGATCAGCCCAAAGCCCAGTCCATTAATGGCACCCACGATGACTTCGCGCCAACTCACCCTCAGCGCGTTGCGCGCAGTCAACTCGCGTGTTGCGATGGCACGCACGGCGACGGTCATCGACTGCGTTCCGGCGTTCCCGCCCATGGATGCAACGATGGGCATCAGGACAGCCAGAGCCACCATCTTGTCGATGGTCTCGGCATAAAGGTTGATTACCATGGAGGCCAGAATGGCGGTCAGTAAATTAACCATGAGCCAGACGGCACGTCCGCGCGTGGTCTGCCAGACACTGTCGCTCAGGCTGGAGTCTTCGTCGACGCCGGCCATTCGGAGCATGTCTTCCTCATGCTCTTCATCGAGGACTTCCATGGCATCATCAATGGTGATCACACCGGCCAGACGGCCATCTTCGTCAACCACCGGCGCCGAAATCAGGTGGTAATGGTTGAACTGATAGGCGACGTCGCTTTCTGGGTCGGTCACGCTGAGGGTGCGGAAACTGGGTTCAAGCAGCTCCTTCAGGCCAATTTCGCGTCGCGACGACAGCAAGCGTCCTAGCGCCACATAGCCAATTGGTTTCATTTTTGAAGAAACCAGAAGTACGTGGTAGAACTGCTCGGGTAGGTCGTCGTGACTTCGGATGTAATCGATCGTCTGACCGACGCTCCAGTCTTCCGGCACCGCGACCAGTTCGCGCTGCATGAGGCGGCCGGCGGAATACTCGGGAAACGAAAGCGCAGATTCGACCGTATAGCGGTCGCTGTCTTCCAGCGCATCAAGAATTCGGGCCTGCTGTTCTTCCTGAAGGTCCTCGACCAGATCGACGACATCGTCGGATTCCAGGTCTCGAACTGCGCCAGCCAGAACCTCGGCCGGCAGCGACTCGATCAGTGGCTCTCGGATCGACTCGTCCAGTTCGGACAGGACATCACCGTCGATTTTCTCGCCCCACAGCTCGACCAGCGCCTGCCGTTCCGGAGAACTGATCTGCTCGATTAGATCAGCCACATCCGCCGCGTGCAGCGGCTCCAGCAACAGATTCAGTTCGTCAACATTCTGGGCGTCCACTGCCTCGATGACCGACTGGATCGTTTCCTGGGCCAGCCCGTCTTTGCGCTCGGATTCCTCTGTGTTCTCAGGCGTTGGTGTCTCGGTCGTCATGGTGGTCTGCCCCAAAAATTTGAGCGATCGCTCTTGCCGTTCCTAACGAGTGTACGAGATGCCGTCGCGCAGCACCCACAAGAAGACCGTAATGAGCCGCCGACTGGCCTCAGCGGCTCATATACGGTTTTGAAGGGGAGGTCTAGGGTGATCTTTAGTCTGGACAGGCTCCCGTGACGATCCGCTGAAGAGCAATTTGCTGATCAGGGAATTCTGGCAGGATCGAATCGATGTCGATGGTCGCGTTGTTGCAGTCCGTGAACTCCAGGGTCAGGGTGCCAAATGGCGTGCGTACAACGTCATCTTTATCAAAGGCTGAGCCAAAGCCAGCGCCTGAGGTGATGATCATGTCTTCAAAAGAAATCACATCGTCTTCGATCGTTCCGGTGCCGATCAGCCAGACCTGCTCGCCATTGAGGTAGGTGTAGTAGGTAATGACGTGCAGGCCACTGCTTCCTTCAACAGCTAGCTGGAAGCCTTCACCGTCCCGAGCCGGGTTGTACCAGTTACCGGTATGCGCGGCATTGACTGGATCAGGCAGGCCGCGGTCGCAAGATGCCTCCACAATTTTCCGCATCGGCAAGACCACGTCTTCGAACCCGGCAACACTCGGGTTCATCAGGACGCGACCGTTATTGCAGTCATCAAACTCCATCTCGACGGGGCCGAACAGCGTGCGAATGACATCGGATGGGTTGAAGTTGCTGCCGTAATCCGCACCCGAGGTGATCAGCATGTCATCAATCTGGATGCGGCTGTCGTCAAGTTCGCCGGTCCCGATCAACCAGACCTGCTCGCCACCCTGATAGACATAGCAGGTCAGAATGTAGGTCTGTTCGTCTGCTTCGCGTGTGAGCTGGCAACCCTCTCCATCGCGGCTGAGATTGAACCAGTTGCCTGAAATGGGCGATCCGGTATCAACCCCACCGCAACCAACCACGCGGACATCGTCGATCAACCAGCCATCGCGACCGCCAACCGATCCGTCAGTCGTCAACCGATATCGAAGGCGAATGGTTTGCCCGGCAAAGTCACTCAGGTCAATCGCATAGTCCTCCCAGTCGCGCGGATCGCCACACCATGCATTCTCCCCTGCTGCGGGGTTACCGAAGTCCGCACTGATCTGCCCGTCATGTTCGCGAAAGCCAATTCGATTGCCTTCAAGGAGTGACCAGCTGTTGCCATTGTCGGTAGAAATCTCGAGTAAGGCGCCGTCAAAGCATCCGCCCGTGGCCCCTTCGATTTCCTGACGATTCTGGAAACGCAGAACAAGTGGGCTGATGTCAGGCAGGTCAATTGAAGGAGAAATCAGTCGCTGATCGCTGATTGAATCCACGTTGATCGCGCGCCAAGAGGTGTTCCCGCTGACCGAGTCCGAAGTGATTTGCGCCCAGGTGTTCTGAGTGCTTCCTGTCCCCAGGGTCCATCCGTTGGTGCCGGACTCCATGTCATCTGACCAGAACGCAACTTCCTGGGTGCCAATCGGGCATTGTCCACTCTGGGCGGCAATGATGAAGCTTCGGGTTGGTGAAGCGTCGGCGATGGCGCAGCCGTTCTCAGGAATTGCGCGCCAAAAGTATTGAGCCCGGCTGGGCAGATTGACGGTCACGCTGCTTGCACCGCGAACGAGTTGATCCCGCACGATCTGTCGAAATGAAAAGTCGGTCGCGACCTGTATCCGAACGCCCGCAGCACCCGATGCACCGGTCCAGGAGAATGTCACGCCTGAATCATCAACGATCGCGCCATCTGCCGGTGCGGTCGGAATGGCGGGCGTTGGCTCGTCATTGGCCAGGTGGAAGTTCACGAAGGCAGAGTCCGTGTTATCGCCGCTTTGGCCTTCGATGAAAAGCCTGTTCGACCCCGTTGCCGCACTGCCCAGGTTTCCGATGGTCAGCGTTGTGGTTCCCGGTGGGGTCAGTGGATTCGGTGAGAATGAGGTCGAAGCCCCGGTCGGTGCGTCGCTGACCGAGAAGCTGATCGGCGATGCAAAGCCTTGGTCGGCACTGACGTTGAAGCCAATCGCCACGGAGCCATCCAGAGTGCAGGCCTGGACTGATTCCGTGCTGGCTTCTATTTGGAAAGGTGTTGCATCAATGCCGTCAATAAATGCAGCGCCCAAGTTCAATGGATCCAGCGCATCGCGCACTCTGGTGGTTGGGGTGCCTATTCCATTCCAGGCATGGGCCAGCTGTCCGTATAAGTCGGACAGTGCGGCGCCGGTCGCCCCGCAAAATGCGGGTCCGCCGGACAGGACCCCAACCAGACGACGATCTGCACTGAACAGTGGCGCCCCTGATGAACCTGGTTCGGTAACCCCCGGTGGAATGGACGCGGGCTGGGGTGCGGGAATGCCTTCGAGAACCGGCGGATCCGGATGCCAGAAGGCGCGCCAGTGGACGTCTTGTGCGAAGTCAATAGAGCCTTGGACAAGATCCGATTCCACAAATGTGATCCGCTTTTCGTCACCGCTGGGGTGATGAATACTGGCGCACAGGCCGTCTGTGCTGCCGGGTGCGCCTTGAGGGCCACAGGCCGCTGGAGTGGAGCGCCGGTCCCAACCAGCCCAATACAAGTTGAAGTCGGGATTAGCCGGGCCGTCCAGCTCGAGCAGGGTGAAGTCCGAGCAAGTGCCAGGGTCTGAGCAGACGATCGGATCGAAAGGGTTGTTCGTGGCCGCGATCAGCGTGGCACCACTGCTGGTCTGGCTGGGGTCGGGCGGCCTGACCTGCGTGCCAGCGGCAGTGCCGGGGGTTCGGCAGCTTGGCCACTCGTAATTCCAATAGGCGACGATTGAGGCTGCGTTGGTCGACGAGATACCACAGTGGCTTGCTGTGGCAAACAGCATGCGCCGATCGTTGGCGGTATTGTTGATCAAGGATCCGGTGCACAGCGATGTGCCCTGAACGGTGTAGCGCGCCACGGCTCTGCGCGGCTCGTTCCATGGATCCGCAGGCCCCAGACAGGTCACGTCCATGTTGCAGCTGCCGGATTTGGCGCCAGAGATTCCCTTGCCGCAACCGGTCTGGTTTTTTTCCGGGTCCGAATCGGGGGCGTCGCTAAAGCCTCGATACCCCTGGTTGGCCTGTGCGATCTCCAGTGACACCTGGTCGCGAAGCTCGGATGGAACTTCGAGCTCGATGATGACGTCGTTGGACGGCAGGACCGGTGTCCAGAATTCACCGTGGGGCTTGTTGATTTCGGGGCCATAGGGGCCCAGCACCTTCGCTGGATCAAGCACGCCTTTTTCCGCAAGATCTGCCGGATAGACCCAAAGCAGAGCGCCTTCCACCAGGTGGACCTTGCGAAATGCAAAATTCAGCGAGACCGCATCAGGCGCCTGGATTCGGATTCGCCAGCTCGAAGACCTTCCGAAATCCGTCCAGCCAGCGATGTCTGCGGTTGACTCGAAAACAGGTTCAGCAATGGCGAATCTCGGTGGTTGACCGAAGTCCTGCGCCGCCGCATCTTCTGCCATCAGCTTCTGGACATCCAGTGATGGCAGTGTTCGAGTTTCGATGTCGGCAAGATCGAACTGGGCAGTTGACCAGTTCGCCGGCCGGTCCATTGCAAATCCGCTTGGGGCGGCGACAGCGAACCACAGGAGAGCTGAGAGAAAAATAATCGAATTGAACCGTGCAGAGAATCGAATCACGACATTAGAACCAGCTTTATGGAATTGGGATTGTGACTGGGCGAAGGTGCTTGCGCAAGCAAGGAGCTCAGGGCGCAGCTGTAGCTCGACCTTTACGATCTGCATCAATATCGGAGCCGGTTAAGAAATGTAGCTTGAAAAGCCCTCAACCGAGCCGGACTGCTGAGTCGGTACAATCTTTCAACATTCCGTCATCCGATTGGTCAGATCATGCTCCGAACATTCTTCGTTATCCCGCTACTGGCATGCCTCACAGCCGTGTCTTCCGCTTCAGCCGAGCGCACGCCGCTGGCCTATGACGATGTCTTTCTCTTGGAGTGGGTCAGTGACCCGCAGCCGGATCCAGCCGGCGAGGAGATTGTTTTTGTCCGCCACTGGATGGATCGCCAGAGTGACCGGGCCCGTTCCAGTCTATGGCGCATTCGTCCTGACGGCACGCAACTCGAGCCATTGACCGATCGGGATAGCAATGCGGCGTCGCCCCGCTGGTCGCCCGACGGCGAGCGGCTGGTCTATTTGGCCGGGGGGGAACTTCGGATGCATTGGCTGGCGACAGGTCGAGATAGCCGCATCGCGGAGTTGCCGGAAGGTCCCGGTGACCTGTCGTGGTCGCCCGACGGGCGCTGGTTGGCCTTTACGATGTTCACGCCTGAGTCCAGCGCGCCGCCGGTCAGCTTGCCGGGCAAGCCGACCAACGCAGAGTGGGCCGAGCCGCCAATCTGGATTGAGCAGGCCCGGTATCGGGCCGATGGCAGCGGCTACCTGCGACCGGGTTATCGCCACGTCTATCTCCTGCCCGCCGAGGGCGGATCTCCGATTCAGTTGACTGAAGGACCTTACAACCATGGTGGTGTGACCTGGCATCCCGACGGTCAGTCTGTCTTCGTGCACGCCAGCCGGATTGAGGAAGCCTATCGCTATCCGAGAGAGTCCGATATTTACAAGATCGATGTGGATTCAGGCGCAATCGAGGCGGTGATCGAAGAAAGCGGGGCCCAGTTCCAGCCGCGTATCTCGCCTGACGGAAAACGCCTAGCCTGGTTGGGGTTCACGGACCGGGGTTTGTCGTATCAGGGCAGTCAGCTGTTTGTTGCCGACATCGACGGTGATGATGTCCGCGAGCTTACGGCGGATCTGGATCGTGGCATCAGCAGCATCGAGTGGGACGGCAACCGTAGCCTGCTGGTGCAATACGAGCACCACGGCAGGACGGTTCTGGCGCGTCAGACGCTGAACGGCAACAGAGAGGTCTTGAGCGATGAACTGGGCGGTGAGTATTTCAGTCGCCCCTATGCGTCTGGCCAGTTCGCGGTCGCTGACGGGCTCATCGCGCACACCCACGCCAGCACTCGCCGCCCATCCGAGCTGGCGGTGGTGCAAAACGATTCCAGTGTTGCGATCACGGCGTTCAATCGGGATCTGCTCGCCCAGCGCGAAATTGGCGACGTCGAGGCTTTCTGGTACGAATCCAGCGTCGACGGACGCGATATCCAGGGCTGGGTGATGTATCCCCCCGGGTTCGATCCGGAACAGAAGTGGCCGATGATTCTCGAAATCCACGGCGGCCCCTTCGCTGCTTACGGTGATTTTTTTGCCATGGAGTTACAGCTCATGGCAGCTCAGGGTTACGTGGTGGTCTATCTGAATCCGCGCGGCAGCACCAGTTACGGTGAGGAGTTTGCCAACCTGATCCATCACAACTATCCTGGCAATGACTACGACGATCTGATGGATGGCGTCGATTCCGTAATTGCGCGCGGGTTCATCGACGAGGACGCGCTATTCATTACCGGCGGTTCCGGCGGAGGCGTGTTGACCACCTGGTCGATCAGCCAGACCGACCGTTTTGCCGCCGCTGCCGCGGTGAACCCGGTCATCAACTGGTACAGCTTTGTCCTGAGTTCGGACGGATACTTTTCCTACTCGAAATATTGGTTTCCGGGACCGCCCTGGGAGCACGCCGAGCATTACCTGAACCGCTCGCCAATCCACCGGGTTGGTGAGGTCAACACGCCGACGCTTTTACTGACTGGTGAAGAAGACTGGCGCACGCCGATTTCAGAAACCGAGCAGTATTTCCAGGCGCTTCAGCTGCGCGGCATCGATACCGCCATGGTTCGCGTCCCCGGCGCTTCTCATGCCCTGCACCGCCGGCCCAGCCAGTTCATGGCCAAACCGGCTTACGTGATGCACTGGTTCGAGCGTTATCGGAATTCTGACGAAAGCGAGGAGTAAAGTCTCCGCATTCAGGGTGCCTGTACCCCGGCATAGCGCACGCCGGATAACAACGCCATGTCGCGCTGCCAGGTCGATAAATCATCGCTGTTGAAATCGGCCAGGGACTGGTGGCCACAAGCGCGCGCCATGACCTGCATCAGACCAACGGACGCCTCGAAGAAGGTCTTGACGCGCTCGGCGGACTGATCGACTTTCAGCCTCTTGCGTAGATCCTCACGCTGGGTGGCCACACCGGTCGGGCAGTTGTTCGTGTGGCAGATGCGGGCCCCGACGCAGCCCGCTGCCTGAATGGCGCTGTTGCCCAGAGCAATGCCGTCGGCGCCCAGCGCGAGCGCCTTGATGAAATCAGTCGGTACGCGCAAGCCTCCAGTAACGATTAGAGTGACTTTGCCGCTGGCACCCTGATCGTCGAGTAAACGCCTGGCTCTTGCCAGCGCAGGAATCGTCGGGACGCTGATGTGATCTCTGAATAGTGTGGGCGAGGCGCCAGTGCCGCCGCCCCGGCCGTCGAGAATGATGTAGTCAGCTCCAGCCTCCAGCGCAAATTGCAAATCGCGCTCGACGTGGTTGGCGCTCATCTTGAAGCCGACGGGGATGCCGCCGCTGATTTCTCGCACTCGATCTGCAAAACGGCGGAAATCTGCCGGCGACTTGAGGTTTTCGAAGGTGGCCGGAGAGTGTGCGTCTTCACCCTCCGAGATGCCGCGAACTTTGGCAATCTGTGCGGTCACCTTGCTGCCCGGCAGTCGGCCGCCGACGCCGGTTTTCGCAGCTTGACCTGCCTTGAAATGAAAGGCTTGCACCTTGTCGAGAATCTCTTCGGAATACCCGAAGCCGGCGCTGGCCAGTTCAAAGAAATAGCGGCTGTTTTCGGCCTGTTCTTCGGGCAGCATTCCGCCCTCGCCAGAACAGATACCGGTGCCGGCCATCTCGGCGCCTTTGGCTAGCGCGACCTTGACTTCCGGCGACAAGGCGCCGAAGCTCATGTCCGTTACAAACAGGGGAATCTCCAGTTTAAGAGGCTTTTTTGCTTCGGGCCCGATGACCAGTTCAGTGGCAACATCGGCGTCGTCTGTTAACGGCGTTTTCGCCAGCTGCGCGGTCATGATCTGCAGCTGATCCCATTGCGGCAGTTCACTTCTGGGAACCCCCATGGCTGCCGTCGGCCCGTGTTTTCCGACTTTCTCAAGTCCGCCCCTGGCTAGTTCATGGATGAACTCGACAGTGGGTTCTTCCGGGGTTGCTTCGGGCTCGGGAGCGGCATTCTTCTCGTCGGCGTCGCGATCATGATCAGGGGCTTCCTGGCCCACCTGATCGCTTGAGAATTTCTTGTGTGTGCCGTCGCAGAAGGGTGCATCACCGGTCTGCTTGCACTGGCACAGGTAGGCGTCTTCGTCTTTTTCTGCCTTGAACATTTTCGGCGTGATGCCCGTGCCCTGGTGCGAGCCGTCGCAGAATGGCTGATCCTTGGACCTGCCGCAGCGGCAGAAGGCATATTCCTTGCCCTTCTCAAGCGAGACCTTGACCGGCTTGTTATCGGCAATGATCGGTTGACTCATGAGGCTCCAGAGGCATAAAAATGATTCATGACGATAGCAAACCGTTCGGATAGACCGGTGAATTGCCAACAGTACTCGGAGGCGTTAACGGATCAGCCCGGGCAGAAACAAAGCGATTTGTGGAAAGGCAATCAAAAGTACAGTTGCCAAGAGAAGCAGCAGCACGAATGGCGGGGTCCCGCGAATCACCTCCAGATAGGGTCGTCTGAAAATGGCGACCGCGGTAAAGATGTCGCAGCCAAAGGGCGGTGTGGCCGAACCGATGGCTGCCTGCAATACGACGATGGTGCCGACGTGGACCGGATCGAGGCCGGCGGCGGCGACGGCAGGCGCGAAGATCGGCGTCAGGATCAGGATGACCACGATCGGGTCGACAAACATGCAGCCGATGAAATACGAAACCGCGATCAGGCCCAACACCCGGTAGGGATGATCTGCAGCCATGGCGATGACATCCCCCAGTAGCGCGTCCGGGATTTGGGCGTAGGAGATGATCCAGGAAAAAGCCATGCCGGCGGCTACAAGAATGAAAACGACCGCCGTAATCAGCCCTGTGGACAGAGCGATATCCGGCAGATCCCGCAGCTTGACTTCTCGATAGATCAGCACTTCAAGGATCAGTGCATAAGCCACCGATATCGAGGCCGCTTCGGTAGGGCTGAAGATGCCGGAGTAAATGCCGCCAATGATGATCACCGGGAAGCCCAGGGCGGGCAAGGCGCGGCGCAGCGCACGCCCTCGCTGCGACCAGTCGGCTTTAGGTTGCGCCGGGATGTTGTGTCTGACCGATACGGCAAAACAGTAGCCGGCGAACAGCAGCAGGATCATCACCCCAGGCCCGATCCCCGCGATGAAAAGATCGCCCACCGATGTGCCCGAAACCACGCCATAAATGATCATCCCGATCGAAGGCGGGATCAGGAGGGCGATATCGCTGGCATTGATGATCAGCGCGATCGAGAACCGCTCGGAGTAGCCGGCTTCTTGCAGGCGTGGCTTGAGCGGCTGCCCCATCGCAACAACTGTGGCCTGGGTGGATCCGGATACGGCGCCGAACAGGGTGCACGACACTGCGGTGGTGATCGGTACCCCTCCGCGAAGGTGACCTACGAATCGGCTGACCAGCTCCAGCAGGCGATCAGCCGTATGGCCCTTTATCATGATGTCGGCAGCCAGAATGAACATCGGCACGGCTACCAGCACGCTTTGCTCCACGCCTCCGATCATCTGCTGAACAAGGATCGCCGGTTCCAGATTCGGAAAACCCGCGAGGAGCAGGAATAGGGCGCCCACGAGTAGCGGCACCATCATGGGCATGCCCATCATCAGCAGCACCAGCATGATCAACCCCGTCAATGCAGCCAACTGCAGGTCTGACAATGCGCCTATTCCCAGCCAATTTGTCCACTCACTCACTGGGCTCATCTCCTGCCGGCAGATAAACATCCGGTCGGCGCCAGGACAGATAGTTGCTTCGGCTGATCAGGTTCCGCAGTCCAGCGAGCCCGAACTGGAGTGCCGCCAGCACCAGACCGAGCGGAACGAAGAGATGCATCAGATAGACCGGGAGGCCGGTCGACGGCATCACCCGACATGACCCGCTGCGGTTGCCAACGAGATCTGCGGCCAGGCTAGTCAGCCAGACCAGGCTTAGGGTAAGGATCAGTGCCCCCAGGACGGTGACTGTTAATCCGAACCAGGCCGTCATCTTAGACCTCAGGCGGTTTCCCAGCCCCGGCAACCTGCCCAGCACCTGACCGCTTAGCGCCATGAGAATCACGACCAGAGCCAGGCTGACGCTTGCTGGGACTGTCTCGGGGCGCAGTGAAAGCCCGGCCACAGTCACGACCTCGGGCAGAATGCGGCAGCTGCGCTGGGTTGACTGCGCGTAGTCTAGTGCCCAGTCGGTCAGGGCCAGCAGCAGGCCTGCAGTGATGAAGCTGGTCAGTATCAGTAGAGCTTTCCGCGCACCCTGAGGCAGCAGGTCGTGGATGGCAGAAACTCGGATATGTCGGGCACGGCGCGCCCCAAGCGCGAGGCCCATGAAAGTGACCACGACCAGCAGTAGTTGAGTTACGTCATCGGCAAACAGCAGGCTGGTCCCTGTCAGGTTGCGCAAGCCGACATTGGCGACCGAGACTGTTGCCATGGCCATGATGGCAAATATCAACACGCAGCGTTCGCAGACATCCAGCCCGTCGTCGAACCAGTTGATGGTGGTGAACAAACACTGCATCCACCGACTGGCGAATAATTTTCTCTGGTCTTGCAAAACTTCCAAGTTCGGGTGCAATGCCAGCAATAACCATAGCATCGGATTTCACCATGGTTGGCGGGCCTGCTAGGTCGGGCGTGTTAGGGTTTTGCGCCGAATTAACTCGAGATTGACTGGAGGATCCAACGTGGCGCATTCAAAATTACTGTGGTCGGCGGTCTGGATTTTGTTGTCGTTCGCGCTTGTAGCCTGCTCACCACCGGACAACCAAGGAGAGCAAGAGCGATCGGCCGAAACAGAAGTAGAAACGACCACCTGGCGGTTTGCTCTCGAGGAAATTGAAGGTAGCGTGCAGGACGCGTACGCGCAGGAATTCAAGCGCCGGATCGAGGCCCAGACCGATGGCGCCGTGCAGGTTGAAATCTATCCGTACGGCAGTCTGGGAACCTCGTCCCAGATCACCGAAATGCTGCAGAGTGGCGCTCTGGAACTGGCCTTCGCCTCGCCTGGACATCTGGCCGATGCAATTCCCGAAGTGGGCGTATTTACTCTGCACTTCGTGCTTTCTGACGACGATGCAGTCAATCGTCAGGCGCTTGCTGATCCCGAGTTGCATGCGCTGTTGCAGGATCCATATCTCAACCAGGATTTGCAGTTACTGGCTGTGGTGCAGGAAGGCTGGATGGTCTGGAGTGGCAACCGTCCCTTGCGAACACCGGATGACTTCGAGCGCTTCAAGATCCGCACAATGACCTCTCCGATTCTCGTTGAGTCTTACCGGGCCTACGGGGCCAACCCGACCCCCATGCCCTACGGTGAGGTCTACAGTGGGCTGCAGCTGGGGCAGATTGATGGTCAGGTCAATCCGATCTTCGCCATCGAAGAAATGAGCTTCTACGAGGAGCAGGACTATCTGACCTCCGGGCGACATGCGCAGTTCGTTACCACGCTGGCCGCGTCGCGGTCCTGGTTTGATGGGCTGGATGTCGAAACCAGGACCTTGGTCGAGCAAATCCGCGATGACATGGTGAGCTGGATTGATCGGGAACAGCAGCGCTACAACGAGGAGCGCCTGGAGGTCATCCTTGCGGCTGGTGGAACAGAATGGATTGAACTGACCGAAGCCGAGCGACAGGCCTTTCGGGATGCCAGTCTTGGTGTACGCGATACCTACGTCGAGCAGGTTGGAGAGAACGGCGCCAAGATCCTGGAGACCCTGCTGGCGTTGATCGAAAAGCACCAGAGCTAAGCAGAAGAAATCCGGCCAGCCAGAGCCACTAAACCGACGTCTTGGGCAATTAGTTTTGCACCAAACTAATTTGTGGCATATAATTAGCCGCAATTATGTCTCAGGAAATGATCAACGCTGTGCGGGAAGACCGTCAGGCAGTTCGGCGTAAACGACGCTCAAAGCAGCGGCGCGAGCGCGAGGTGGAGGTTATTCGGCATTTCCGCACCATCGTGAAGGCGATCCAGTCGCACTCGACCGGCATTGAGCGCCGTTGTGGGGTTAGTGCCTCGCAACTCTGGGCACTCTGGGAGATTCATGCCGAGCCGGGCTTGCGGGTCAAAGATATTTCCGAGCGGCTGTCGATCACACCTGCGACCGCCAGCAATCTGCTGGACAAAATTGAGGCCAAAGGGCTGATTCGGCGCGATCGCAGCGGCCCGGATCAGCGCGTCGTCCAACTCTTTCCAACCCAGCAAGGGGAAGAACTATTGGCGAATGCGCCTGGGCCTGCCGAAGGCGCGTTATTGAACGCAATGGCAAGGCTTGATGAAGAGGGCTTGAACGATGTTGCTTCAAGCCTTGGCGTGCTTGTCGATGCTTTCGCCATCGAAGAAAAGGGATTTGCCATGGCGCCGATCTCGATTCAGGCCCAGGCGGCCGAATAGCTCTGAACCAACTCACACTCGCACCAAAGCTTTAATTCATGGAAACGATCGTCCAGAAATACGGCGGGTCTTCGCTCGCCGAAGACTCACAACTTTTAGCGGTGGCCAAACGGGTCGCCCAAACCTATCGCGAGGGCCATCGAGTGGTCGTCGTCGTCTCTGCGCGGGGCGATACCACCAGCAAGCTGTTGGCCAGCGCTGGGCGATTCAATACCCAGCCCGACCATCGGGAGCTGGATATGCTGCTGGCAGCAGGCGAGCAGACTTCGGCTTCACTCTTGTCGCTGGCGTTGCAGGATATTGGGATTCCGGCGTGCGCCATGACGGGGCCGCAGGCCGGCGTGCGCACCTGCAATGCTCATTTGAATGCTCGCATCAAGTCTGTTGAGCCGAAGCGAATCCTTGCCGCTTTGGAAGAGTCCAAAGTCGTTGTTATTGCGGGCTTCCAGGGTGCAAGTCCGGAAGGCGACATCACCACGCTGGGTCGGGGCGGTTCGGATACCACGGCGGTTGCGATTGCCGCGGCGCTCAATGCATCGCGGTGCGAGATTTATTCTGATGTGGATGGTGTTTACACCGCTGATCCGCGTCTTGTGCCCGATGCTATTCGCTTGAACATGTTGGGGCTGAGTGAAATGAAGACGCTGGCTCATCACGGCGCGGGCGTGCTGAATGAACGGGCAGTGGATTATGCGCTGAACCATGGCGTGACTATTCATGCCCGAAAATCACACGGCGGCGGTGGGCAAACGATTGTTCGCGGCGAGTCAGGTGCTGGCCGCTCTAGAGTGGTCGGGATCGCGGCTCACAAGCATCTTTTGTGTGTGCGCTTCACGCCAGAGGTCGATCGCGAAAGTCTTGCAAGCCAGTTGAGCGAATACGATGCCTTTGCGCCAGAGCTTGCTGAAAGCAACAGAGGCTGCTACCTGCTGCCGATTGATCAACTCACCGACGTTGAAACCCTGGCCGACTCGCTGATCGCAGATTTTGGAGATGACGTGGATGTCCAGTATCCGCTCGCGACCGTCTCAGCCGTTGGCTTCGAGGTGGGAAAAGATGCCGCAGTGGAGCGCTTTGCTCTCGCTGCACTAACTGCCAACGATGTTTCCGTTCATGACTCCATGAGTTTTGAACATGCGGTGACCTGCATCGTCGATGCATCCGCTGTCGATCAAGCGGCCCAGGCCTTTCACGCAGGTTTCCGAATTACTGATTCAGAGGTTGCCAATGTCGCCTGAAGCGGCAGCGCGACAGGAAGCGTCGATTGCCGTGACTTTTCGGCGCCCCTGCGCCGAGGATGGCGCAGCCATGTGGAGGCTGGTCAAGGAAATGGGCACGCTAGAACTCAACAGTGCTTATTTCTACGTGTTGTTCGCCCGTGATTTTGGTGAAACCGGCGTTGTTGCGGAAACCGTCGACGGCCATCTGGCGGGTTTTGTTGTGGGGCACCACCCGCCGGCAAGACCCGATGCGGTGTTTGTCTGGCAAATCGGCGTTGCCCCATGGATGCGGCGTCAGGGTCTGGGTCGACGCATGCTCGAGGCGCTAGTCGCCCGGCAATCAGGCCATGTGCAATGGCTTGAAGCGACGGTCAGTCCCGACAACGAGCCTTCAATGGGCTTGTTCCGCTCTTTTGCGGACGATCGAGGCGTTGACTGCAGAGAAAGCGATTACCTCGAAGCCCGACTATTTCCTGGTGCACATGAAGCGGAACGTCTGTTCCGCATCGGTCCGCTAAAGGCGTCGGGCAGCCAGTAAAGAATGCAATTAATTAAATCGAGAGAGGCAGGATTGTCATGAGTATTGAAACCATCAACAAGCTCGAATCAGAAGTTCGCGGCTACGTTCGCAACTTTCCGTGCGTGTTTACGCATGCCTCGGGAGCCCGTTTGACCGACGAGAACGGGCGCGAGTACATCGACTTTTTTGCTGGCGCGGGCGTGATGAATTATGGGCATAACCACCCTGATCTCAAGCGCGCCCTGCTCGACTATCTGGCTGAAGACCATATCGTTCATAGTCTGGATATGGCAACGGCGGCGAAAGTCCGTTTTCTGGAAAAGTTTGAACAAACAATCCTGAAGCCCCGCGGACTGGATTACCGGGTCCAGTTCCCCGGACCCACTGGCACCAACGCCGTGGAAGCTGCGCTCAAGCTGGCCCGCAAGGTCACCGGGCGTGAGCGGGTGATCTCCTTTACCAATGCTTTTCATGGCATGACCTTGGGGTCTCTGTCGGTCACCGGCAACTCCTTCAAGCGAGCGGGTGCCGGAGTGCCGTTGACCAACGTCAGCATGGTGCCGTTCGACAGCTATCTGGATGACGGCAAGGATCAGAGTCTGGCGTTTTTGGAGGCGATGTTGGCCGATGAAGGCTCAGGCATGGACAAGCCGGCTGCAGCCATTATCGAGACCGTCCAGGCCGAAGGCGGCGTCAATGTTGCGCGGATGGAATGGCTGAAGGAACTGGCGACCATTCTGAAGCGTCATGATGTCCTGCTGATCGTTGATGACATTCAGGTCGGATGCGGTCGAACCGGACCCTTCTTCAGTTTCGAGCCCAGCGGGATCAAGCCGGACATCGTCTGCCTTTCCAAGTCATTGAGCGGCTTTGGACTGCCGCTGGCCGTGACCTTGATGCGCCCCGATCTTGACGTCTGGGCACCCGGAGAGCACAACGGAACATTCCGTGGGCACAATCCGGCGTTCGTGACCGCAACAGCGGCTCTGGATTTCTGGGCCGATAACCAACTCGAAAAAGAAACCGAACGCAAGGCCAAGAAAATAGAAAAGCGCTTGGGCGCTTTGGTCGAAGAGATCTCGTTGCCGGCCCAGTTGCGCGGCCGCGGGTTGATTCAAGGCATTGAGTTCGAGGATGCAGACGTCGCTGCGGAGTGTTCGGCCGCTGCCTTCAAGCGCGGGCTGATCATTGAAACCGCCGGTGTCGATGATCAGGTGCTCAAACTGCTGCCGCCTCTGATGATCCCGGAAGCGGATCTAGAGGCAGGGCTTGCCATCATCGAAGAGACGGTGCGGGCGATTGCGGAGCGCAGATCTCCGACGCGCAAGGTCGCTTGAAGCGTTCTGCTAGCGCGATTGATCAGTTTCCAGCGATCCGCGGCCGAGCGCGACGGCCGGCCGCGGTTCAGCCAGTTGTTGAGCCCAGAAGCCGGTTGTAATTTCGCTGAGTGCTCTGGACTCGCCGTTGAGCAGCAGCACCAG
Organism: Wenzhouxiangella sp.; assembly: GCA_036351735.1. GTDB lineage: Bacteria > Pseudomonadota > Gammaproteobacteria > Xanthomonadales > Wenzhouxiangellaceae > Wenzhouxiangella. Next base: position 17,410 of record JAZBPR010000054.1, read on the forward strand.
GCCCACCTTGCGGTCCAGTGAATAGCTGATGTCGGCAACGAAACCCTGCACCCAGCCGGAGTGCAGGTAAATGTCTTCATCGTCTACCGTGTAGATGCGCCAGCCCAGGCCGTAGTGAGCGTCCGTTAGCAAGTCCTTCCACGAGCCGCGCCGGAGATCGCGCAGAGTTCTGACCCGTTTTTCCGTCAGGGGACGGATGGTGTCGGGTGGCAGGATATCCGGGCGATAGCCCTGCTGAGCATTGAGCCATCGGGCGAGATCCAGCACCGTAGCGTTCACCCCGGCTGCAGGCGGTACGAGGTAATAGGATTCTTCGACCGAGACTGGATGCCAGATTCGACCTCTGGCCAGGCGGATATGCGGTGTTGCCCGGTTTTCCTCGGCGAGGTAGGCGTCGAAGCCCACCGATGAACGATGCATGTTCAGTGGCTTGAACAGCCGTTCTTCCAGAAGCACTTCGTAATTCTGACCGGTCGTTTGCTCAATGGCTGGCTCAACCATTGCGAACAAGACATTTTGATAGGTGTAGCAGCTACCCGGCTCGCACAGCGGTTCCAGCTCTGCAAATTTGGGCAGAATCCGCTCTAAGGATTGGTTGGCGTTCAGCAGATTATCGTAGGCATTCGATACGATGCCGGTTGACTGCCCGACGAGATGATGGAGCTTTAACTGGCGTGTCGCGGAGGGGTCCTTGAGCCGAAAGTCAGGCAGGTAGGTGGTGACTGGGTCTTCCCAGTGGAGAAGATTCTCGGCGACCAGAAGACTGGTCAGCTGCGCAGCAAAAGTCTTTGAGACCGACGCGGTCCGAAAGACAGTATCAGCGGTAATTGGAGTATGACTGCCGACCCTGCGGATGCCGTAGGTACCAACCCGTTCGATTTCGCCGTTGTGGACCACCGCATAAGCACCGCCTGGCACCCCATGCTCAACGAGGGTGTCTCGGAAATGCTGTTGAAATTCGTCAAGTGACAGTGCCCGGACCGGATCGGACAGCAGGATCAATCCGGCGAGAAAGGCAGTCAGGATCAAGCGCGGCATACCGTGCTCGTTGTCTAGATCGATTCCGGATTATATTCCATCCGCCTCATGAACCTTGATCTGGTCCCTGCCGGAATTCTTGCCGGTATAAAGCGCCTGATCAGCTGCCTTCACCCAATGTTCCAGGGGCCAGTTGGACGCCTGTCGGGAGACCACTCCGAAGGTGGCGGTCACATCCAATTCCGGCGCTGAAGGAATCGACAAATGAGACAGGCTTTGCGTGATTTTGCGGCAAACCTTGATTGCACCTTCGGTGTCGGTGTCTGGCAGGGCCAACAGAAACTCCTCGCCCCCCCAACGTGCGGCAAGGTCGGGGCCACGCAGGTCGTCTTTCAGAATGTTGCCGATTCCGGCGAGTATCTCATCGCCGGTGTCGTGTCCAAAGTTATCGTTGATCTGTTTGAAGTAGTCGAGGTCGAAAAGAACAACGGAAAGATGCCGGTTACCACGGACAGCCATATCGCAGAGATCACCAAACCGAGAAGAGAAGCCGCGTCGATTGAGGAGTTTGGTCAGAAAGTCACGCTCCGAGCTGGCCTTCAAACGTTCGTTGGCTGAAGCCAGCGCCTCGGTTCTTTCTGCGACCAGAGACTGCAAGCGCTCGTTGGCATTGTTGAGGGCACGAAGCCGAAGTTGAATCGTGATCCAGACCATGCTGGCCAGGAGCAGAAGCGCTGCCAACCAGACCAGCGGCGAATACCACCACGGTGCGGCCACAGTAATGGGAATTTCCAGCGGACGGTCACCCGGGACCCCTCGGCTGCTCCACCCCTCGACCTCCAGCGTGTAGTCGCCGGGTGGCAGGTTCATGAATCGGGCCGTTCGGTTGCTGCTGAGTTCAGTAAAGTCGGAGTCATAGTTGTTCAGTCGGTAGCGGATCAGATTGCCTGCGGGCTCATGGAAATCGAGCACTGCAAACTGAAATATCAACTCCCGATGCTGATAGGGCAGCTCGACCTTCAGCGCTGAGGTACGAACGGATCGGGTCAATTCTTCTCCATCCAGCCAGAGCCGGCTGAGAACGGTGCGTGGGGAGTTCAGACCACGCGTGGCTGATGATGGATCGACGACCACGGCGCCGTCGCTGGTGCCAATGATGAGGCGGCCATCAGCCAGCTTGTCGATCGCGTTTCGCTGGATGGCGAGGCTGGGCAAACCGTCTGCAAGCCCATAACTGACAAAGCGGTTCTCCTCCGGCATCCGACGTGCGACGCCGCGCGTGGTCAAAACCCATAGGCCCGTGTCATCGTCGTTGATCAGACCCGTGATGCGGTTGGTTGGCAAGCCATGGGTAGCATCCAGTACTTCGGATTCTCTCGTCTCAAGGGAGTAACGCAACAGGCCATCTTCCGTGCAAAGCCAGAGCACGCCGATCGGCTGATGGTGGACGCAGAACTTTGTGGGGGCGTGTTCCTGGTCGTTGTGGCGGATCGAAACGGGCTGCCAATTGCCAGAACGAGAGCTGAAGACGCCCGAGTAACGGGTGCTTGCCCAGAACTCGCCGCTATCATCCCGGGTGATCTGATAGGTGAGATCGGCGCGGATATCCTGTAGTTGCTCCAGTCCGATCTCGATGATCTCATTGGTCTCCGGACGCCAGTGGACCACGCCATAACTCCAAAGCCCGAGGAGCAAGGTATCACCCTCCGCGGCGATGACCGAATTGACCGGCACCGTGCCAATGCCCAGCGCCTCGAAGACTCTGGAATCCGTTTCCAGCCGGTCGTCGTCGCCAATCTTGAACAGCCCGCTGTCGGTCGCGATCCAGATCGTGCCCTGTGTGTCTTCGGCCAGCGCATCGACCCGGCGAACGTTGATTTCTGTGGGGAATGTCCACGATGACCATTGGCCGTCCTGATCACGCCGCAGCAGACCGCCCGGGACGCCCAGCCAGATTCGGTTCGACCGGTCGTTGAGAACGGAGGAAATCAGCCGTGATGCTTCGTCGCGAAATTCGGGCGGAGCGTCCTCGGCCAGCGATTGAAACACTCGATCGACCCGCTTTCCCTGGATGATGCCGCGATCACGACTGCCGATCCAAAGGTTGCCCTCACTGTCCTCATAGAGGGTTCGAATGTCGACATCCGGCAGTAGGTGATGATTGTCGCCCAAGGCCACATACTGGCGGGTCTGTTCATCAATTTGATACAGCCCATCGTGCGCGCCGGCCCAGATGTCACCATTAGCGCTCTCCAGGATCGCATTGATTCTGGGCATGGGCCGATCGGGCTGGTCGTCGAATTCGACCCGAACGAGCTCATCGCTGTTGGGGTTCCAGCGGAAAACGCCGAGCTGTGATCCGGCCCAGACCTGGCCATGGGCGATGGCCACCGTCCGGACCTCAGCTCCGCGCTCGAACTGCTCGGCTGCCTGTTCATCCAGAAGAAGATGTGTCCATTCCGACAGGTCCGGCGATAGACGGTACAAACCATTGGAGGTTGCAAACCAGAACCCGCTGGCATGCTCGGCCATCCCCCAGATCCGAGCTCGATATAACGGATGGTCTGGCTGATCATGAAACAGGCGTCGAATGACGTTGGGTTGCTCGGGGTCGATCAGATTGATCCCTGCGGTTGTGCCGATCCAGAGACGGCCTTGGTTGTCGATCCTCAGGCGCTGGACACGGTCAGCGGCGAGCGCGTGAGGATTAGATGGATCCGGCAGAAACTGGACGAAGCGCTGTAACTCTGTATCCCAGTACTGCAGGCCATTACCCCAGCTGCCGACCCAGAGTCGGCCGTCATCACTGACGGCAACGGTGGAGATATTGCTGCGGGTATTGTTCTCAATCAACCCATCGGACCAGACAACCCACTCTTCGCTGTCAAAGCGGAGGATGCCGTCCGTATCACCCGCAAACCAGATGAAGCCGAACGGATCTTCAGTGATTTC
>JAZBPR010000055.1:0-5160 GCA_036351735.1 Wenzhouxiangella sp.
ACATGCAGCAGCTTTCTGCGCTCGTTCTCGTCCAGGACACCGTCAGCGGTGACCGCCGACAGCTGGATCTGGAGAAACAGCATCAGAAGCGCCCGGTTGTATCGCAGCGTCCAGCGCAAGCTGCGGGCTTCTCGGTAGAGGTCGAATCCCACGCATTTGCCGCGCTCGAAAGCCGCGATGGCGGCGCGGCGTTGATCGGGTGAAAGGGCAAGCTTGTCGAAGTAGCGCTCACCCACCCGGATTTCGTCGGGCGTGACCACACCATCGGCCTTGCTCAGCGCACCCATCACGGCGAAGGCCACATCCAGGAACTGTTCCTGTACCCCACCCTGCCCGATCGGCAACAGGACTCTGGTCACGAACTCGCCAACCACAAAGCCAAGAACCGCGCCTATGATCAAGCCCGCCAGGCCCCCGGCCAGCAAGCCGAACAGTCCACCGATCACCACAAACACAAGCATCTGCCCCTCCAGCAAGCCACTAAATTTCTCGCGAGTCCCTGGAACTCGAGTCACATTGACTCTAAAGGAATTATCCGGGTCCTGCTAGGCGGGGTTCATTGCCCACTTCGTCAGCTCGGCCTTCTGCGATCTTCCGATCGACGCGAGCCTTGCCGAGCCGTGGCAGGCCGAGCTCGAGCAATTCGGCGCGCTGTTCATCGCCGGCTATTGGCCAGGTGACGTTCGAGAGCGCGGAGGTAGTCGTGCTGTTATGCCAATCGAGACATTCCAATCTTCAATCCTGCCCTGCCCCAGACTGGGTCGACCGGCGGTAGACCGCTGACAGGAACTCACGCCAACCATCGTCGGTCAGCACCCAGTCCGTGACCTGCAGTTCGCCCCTGTCGCTGAGCCTGTATCGAGAGCGGCCCTGCTCAGTTGCTGGTGAACCCCAGTGACTTTCCAGATCACTTTCGTTCCATTGGGCATGAACGCCGTGCATCGAGCCGATCGAGTCAACCCAGTAGCCCCCCAGATGGTCGTCCGACTGCTTCAGAACCAGATTCCCGGCGAAAACCTGGCGTCCATCGTCTGGAGCGAACACGCGATACTCCATCACCAGCAAGTCGTCATGCAACCCGACCCTCCAGGTCTGGGCGCAGTTCGCCGGGCTGCCGAAGAACTCACAGGAAGCCTCCCATTGACCCAGAAGATCGTGCTTGTCCAGCCCATAAGCAGGTGCGGCCAGAAGGATGAAAAAAGTCAGTGCAGCACAATAGCGATAGCTTTTCATCAATCAAGCCCTCTCGACAGGAATGTGGATATCGGTGCGCAAGTCGTTTACTTCCGTGTGGCTGGGATCGTCAAGGTAGTGCATGAACACCGGGCGATCGGCAGGCTGCCATTGCTCGGCATCGAGGAGTCTCCAATAGAGGGCATCCAGCGTTTCACCGAGTTGACTGAAACAGCCATGGTGGCGGCCGACGAGAAACACGCCGCCATCGATGGTGGTGCGAAACGCTGATGAATCATCAATTGACAGCTCGTCCGGCATGACCTGTGGCTCGAACGCACAGTCGAAAGTCAAAGCTCCGCTGAACCCCTCTTCTGCGTCGTTCATGGTGATTCCGAAAATTCCGCGGATATTCTCCATGCCCCCCAGCACGCTTGCCAGTGACTCGTAGGTGCTGGCAAGTTGTTCATACTGGCCGTGTGTGCGTATGGCTACCACTTCGAACGGATCCATCGCGGCGACTTCAACGCTGATGAGCGCCCCGCTTGCATCGCGGACACGGCCAAGCTGCACCAGAGTGGCAGCCACACGGTCAGGACACGCCTGGAGTTCGGTTGCGCTGACATCCAGCGTCTTTCGCAGCGCTTTCGCCAGGGCCTGGCTGGAGCTGTACCCAGCCAGAAAAGCGGACTCGGTCACGTTGTCACCGGCCGCCAGCGCGACACTTGCCCGGGACAAGCGCAGCCGATGTAGTGTCCGAGAGCAGGTCTCGCCAGTAATGAGCCTGTAGATGCGGTGAAAGTGATACTTGGAAATTCCCGCCGCCTCAGCGAGCTCCTGCAGGGTCGGCACTGCCGACTCGTTGAGTTTCTCACCCATCAGCGTTACCGCCTTGCCCACCGCAGAGATTGCATGATCCGGAGTCATTTCGATCCACGCGTTTGTTCGATACCGGATACGTTACCGCGCTCAGTCGCCGATGTCGTGTCCAGGATTGCTTTGTAATTTTGCAATCGCCGAATATTCATCGATACCCTTCTCGAGCCTGAGGTCAAATGCCGGGCTTTCTGCAAAATATCGACCATCTCATAGCTCCCAGCGATGGCTGCTTGCAAATGAATGGCAATATCAGTCAATCCGAACCGCCTGGCCCGTTGATCGAAAGCCTCGATGGCCAGCGCGGTTGTCTGCCCTGGTTTTGCAGCTCACTTATCCTGGATACTTCCCAAAAAGATCGTAGGAAAGCACAAAGAAAAAGGCATTCGCGAGCATGATCAGCAGGGCCAGCGGTACTGCCAGGTATCGAAAACCCTTCCAGAGGGCTCGAATGTAGATGGCAAGCAGTACCGGATAGATCAGGAAAAGGTCGATCCGTAGATTGCCCTCGGCGCGACTTTCCCAGAACCAGTACAGCAGCGTAGACAGCACAATCACAAGCCAGGGAGCTCGAGACAGTTTCTCGCGTCTACTTGAGGTGCTGTTAATTGAAGGCGTCCAATATACCGGTATAGAGTCCGATCGTGACGCCTATCCCGACCAGGACTCCCAACCCGGCCAGTACAATATCGCTGAAGGGCTTCGCCGGGTTCAATCCGGGAATGATCGTTGCGTTGCTCGGATCGCGCGGATCGAAGCGCACAGCAACCGCACTACCCACGGGATATTTTTCGGCAAATTGAACCGTATCCGGATAGATGACGGTGAAGAAGGCCACTCGACTGCTCTCATACCGATGACCGTTGACCTCGTAGGCGTATCTGATCGAGAGTCTCTCGACATCCTGCATGGCCCCGTCTACGTTACGCAGGCCCCAGAGTTCTGTGGACAGCATCCGCCCCTGGGTTTGCCGCCAGTGCCGACTCGCCTTTGCAACTGCGTATTTTGAACAAGCCCCCTTCAGCAGCCACAAACACCACAGAGTGAAACCCATCGCGATAAGCACATAAATCGTCATATCGAATACTTCGTGTGCAGTTTGATCCGCAAACCCTTGGTGAACGCTGTCCATGCTGGCAAGCTATTGCCTCGCATCCTACGGCAACGAAGAGCTTCGGCGGCTCGTAGCCGTCGCCGTTTCCGACCGAGAGTATAGGCACCCTACTCGCGGGTTTCCAGCGGTATCCGGGGGACGATCAGCGACGATGGTGAATTTGAACCGAGCCCCCACATAGCTTGACCGGAAAACGAAGTAGGTGGCTTCCGGGCCGTTCCCTACCGGTCAACCCACGAAACCCGCTGACTTTCTGATGGCTGGTTTTTCCCGAAAGGATCAGCAGTTGTCCAGATTCACAGGGAATAACGCCATGCAGCGTCAGACTATTCTACCGACGATCACCCTGGAGGCGCCCGAGGCCTCAGTCAGATTCAGGGCAATGTCGACTCGAAGCGATCGAAAAACAGTTCGTCAGAAAGATCACCCTCGCCGATGTAAATGAATCCCGGCTCGGTAATCGTGGCGCGGAGGGTGTTGTTCTGCGCATTCACCTCGCTGCTCAGGGGCGTGAACGGTGCGCTGCCCGTCGGCGAAAAACTCAGCTGCAGGGCGCCCTCGCTGGCAACAAGCAGCTCGGTCGCCAGGTAACGAACGGTCACTTCGGCGGCTGTCCAGTTCTGCCGGTTGGTTTGAATCCGCCAGGAGACCTGTGCCGCAGGTTGAGGAAAGGACCCTGCCGAGCGACTGAGGGTGACGATTTCAGTGGACGCCGAACTCAACAGATCATCACCGTCGGAAAAGTCGATCCAGAACCGCGCATCGGGCATGCTGTCATTGCTTCCATCGCCGTTAATACCGACTGCAGTACGCGGCGGATCGCCGTTGCCGCTGCGCACTCGATACGCGGAACTGAGCAATGGCGTCGATGCGCTGAAAAGGACATAGCTATGGCCTTCATTGTCGTTGCCCACGTCATCGCCGTAGGGTGCACCAATGATCACATCGGCTAGACCATCACCGTTGACGTCGCCCGCGCCGGACACGCTCGTGCCCGACGTATCCCCTCCGTCGGCTCCGTTGATCGTAAAACCACCGGTGCCCAGGTTTGCGAGATCGACTGGCGTGCTGCTCGCCTTGCCGAACAGAAGATAGCTCTGACCCAATTGGAACTCACCGGCGTCCGCGTAGCGCGCACCAACAATCAGGTCAGCCAGGCCGTCGCCATTGACATCCCCTGCGCCGGAAACGCTTCCTCCCAATCGTGCGGAGGCCTCGATACCGTCGATTCGAAAACCGCCGGATCCGAGGAACGAAAGGTTCACGGCCGCGTTGTCGGATTTACCGAACACGACAAAGGTCTGACCCGCGTCGTAGAGTCCGTTCACATCGACGCGACCCGCGCCAACAATCAGATCAGCGAGACCGTCACCATTGACGTCACCCGCGCCGGAGACGCTTTCGCCGAGGGAGTCGTTGGGTTCTATGCCTTCGGTTCTGACAATCTGGAATCCGCCGGTCCCAAGGTCACCGAGCTCAATCGGTGTGCTGCTGGCCTTGCCGAACACTACGTAGCTTCCACCGGCGGAAGTAGTGCCGACCGGATTGGCGAGGCGTGCACCGACGACAAGATCAGCCAGTCCGTCGCCGTTGACATCGCCCGCGCCGGACACGCTGTATCCAGAAAAGTCACTGCTGTTAACGCCTTCAATACGGAATCCACCATTGGCCAACTGCGCCAAATCGACAGGCGATGAGCTGGTCTTGCCGAAAATTACATAGCTTTCACCAACGAATTGCACGCTTCCGCGATAACGGTAAGATGCACCGACGATCAAATCAGCCAGACCATCGCCGTTGACGTCGCCAGCGCCGGAAACGCTTATTCCCGATGAATCGTAGCTGTCAATGCCATCGATTCGAAAGCCTCCGGTACCGAGCGTCGAGAGGTTGACAGGGTCGCTGTCCGACTTGCCAAACACAACATAGCTCGAACCCGCACCGGCATTTCCGCCTGGGTCCGCACCCCGCGCCCCGACGATCAGATCGGCCAGACC
>JAZBPR010000056.1:0-14837 GCA_036351735.1 Wenzhouxiangella sp.
CACGGTATTGGCCTGAATCTGCGCGATCAGGCTGGCCAGTTCCATTTCCATTGTTATCTCCTGAAATAGCTTGTTTGTAGGGCGAAAGGTCTAGTGTTTTTCATAGGCCAACGACAGATATACGATCGTCAGCGTCATGAACAGAAATGCCTGAAGCGGCACGACAAGAATATGGAAGATCGCCCACGCGCCACCGGGGATGAACTGAATCCACCAGGGCAGAAGGGCAATCAGGATAAAAATGAGTTCCGCAGCGTAGAGGTTGCCGAACAGTCGCATGGCCAGCGAGACCGTCTTCGCGACCAGCTCGACGATGTTCAGAACCAGATTAGGAATCCACAGCAGGGGGTTGCCACCAAACGGATGGGTGAACATCTCCTTGCCGAACCCGACAAGGCCTTTGCCCTTGACGCCATAAATCAAGATCAGGCCGAGCACGGTGATGGACAAACCGAAGGTAGCGTTGATGTCCGCCGACGGAACGATACGGAAATACCCGGCCAGACCGGTCTTGCAAATGGCATAGGGGATGTAGTCGACCGGGACAAGGTCCATCAGGTTCCACAGGAGAACTACGCAAAAGATGGTCAGCGCCAGGGGGCCGACAAAGTTTCTGGGACCGTGAAAACTTTCCTTGACCGAGTTGTCGACAAAGTCGACGAGCAGTTCGACAAAGTTCTGAAGCCCGCCCGGTATCCCGGCGGTGACCCGCCTGGCCACCACGGTCAGAACGGTTAGCATGAAAAGCCCCAACACCCAGGACACGATCATCGTATCCATGTGTATGACCCAGGGGTCCATGAGATCGGAGCCGGCCGGCAAACGAAGATTGGTGATGTGGTGAACCACGAAGGCATCCGCGCTCTCAACCTGACACGACTTGGCCGCTGCGCCGCCGGCACCCTCCATGATGAGATTTTCTGTTGCCATAAATAAAAACGGCTTCCGTTTGTCAGTCCGTAGCTTTCACTATCACTCAATTGCGCTGAGCTTGCGCATCGCCAGCCAGTTGGCCACCAACGTGGCACAGTAACCAACGATCACCGGCACAAAAAATCCGGCAAACCATTTCGCGACGACAATGAACAGGATCACCGCCAACACGAATTTCAGAGCCATCGCCCGATAAAAGACTCGGACCATGGTCTTTGCATCTCCACCCGCTGACAGTGCGACCCGTAACCCGGTCACGGCAGTCAGCAGCAAGCCGATAAAGCCACCAGCCATCGCTGCGATCGCCATCGGGAGGCCACTCAACAACCCGAAAACCAAGGCGACCCCGACCGTCAAAATGGCTTGAACTCGCAATAACCAGGCGATGGTTTTTGCCAGAACCGCCTGACCTGCATCAGGCTCTGCCATTCAAGTCTCCCGCCCGATCAGCGTCGGGACAGATCTTTCAAGCAGGGAATTTAGCGGGCTTGGCAGAACCAACGTTTTCAGTCTACGCAGAGCCTGGCTCACTTATCGCGGGGAGTATATCAGTCAGTAAGCCACCGAGGCAACAAATCAGACCATGATTCACCGAGTTCAGCAGCGTCATCGACGCAGCCGCTCCAGCAGTCCGTCCAGTTCGTCGAGGCTGGTGTAGCGAATCGCAACCTGCCCTTTGCCGCTGGCTTGATGCGTGACCGTGACGGGCGCGCACAGACTCTCGCTCAACTCCTGTTCCAGCCGCTCGATATCGGCATCTTTCGCCGCCGCTTTCTTCTTGCCAGAGAGCGCCCGACCTTCTCGAATACGACGCACCAGCGCCTCGGTTTGGCGAACCGACAACTCCTGATCTGCAACCTGGTGGGCGACCCGGATCTGGGCTGCCTGCTCGAGCGTCAGCAGTGCCCGGGCGTGACCCATATCCAGCTTGCGCTCATCAACCAACTCACGAACTGCGGGCGCCAGCTCCAGCAGGCGCAAAAGGTTGCTCACAGCCGCCCGGGAACGGCCCACGTTCTCAGCGGCCTGGCTATGCGTCAATTCGAACTCGTCAATCAAGCGCTTCAGCGCCGTTGCCTCTTCAAGCGGGTTCAGATTCTCACGCTGGATGTTCTCGATCAGCGCAAGCGCGAGCGTCGCTTCATCCGGCACTTCCCGGATGATGGCCGGCACCGTTTGCTTGCCGGCCATGCGACTGGCCCGCCAGCGGCGCTCGCCGGCGATCAGTTCATAAGTGCCCGCGCGCGCCAGAGGGCGGACCACGACAGGCTGAACGAGCCCCTGAACCCGGATCGACTCTGCCAACTCCTCAAGCCGGTCGGGATCCATCGCTGATCGGGGCTGATAACGCCCTGGCTGAATGGCATCAAGGGGTAGATCCTGCAGTATGGAGCGCTCCTCCTCAGCCGATGCTGTGGCGGCATTGGCCCTGGATTTGCCAAGCAGCGCGTCCAAATTCCGTCCGAGCGGCTTTTTCTTTCGCGCAGTACTCATGCCGCCACACCGCCGCAGCGACGGAGATATTCACCGGCAAGCCCCAAATACGCAATGGCACCCCGGGATTCCCGGTCGTACTGGATCACGGATTGGCCATAGCTGGGCGCCTCGGCGACCCTGACGTTGCGGGGAATCACCGTGGCAAACAACTTGTCACCAAAATGCTCCTGAAGCTGCCGCGAAACGGCGCCGGACAGATTGTTGCGAACATCGAACATGGTTCTCACCAGCCCCTCAATCTCAAGATCAGGATTCACCGAGTTCTGAACCTGTTCAACGGTGTTGAGCAGCGCGGTCAGCCCTTCAAGGGCGTAGTACTCGCACTGCATCGGAATCAGGACGCCGTCAGCTGCGGTGAGCGCGTTGAGCGTCAGGACATTGAGCGCCGGCGGGCAATCGATGACTACATGATGGTAACGATTCAGCACCGGCTCGAGCTCGTGTTTCAAAACGCCGGCACGATCTTCAAGTTCAAGCAAGGCGACTTCAGCGGCGGTCAGGTCGCCGTTGGCCGGTATCAGATCAAAGCGCAACTCGTCCAGATGACGGATCAGATCCGATGCCGACTTCTCCCCAAGCAGCAACTCACAGACCGTTGCTTCGTGCTGCTCGAGCTCCACACCACAACCTGTCGTGCTGTTGCCCTGAGGGTCCATATCGATCAGCAGCACGCGGCGGTCAAGCTCCGCCAGCCCCGCCGCCAGGTTGAGTGCCGTTGTGGTCTTGCCAACACCACCTTTCTGATTGGCAACCGCCACGATGCGGCAGCGTTTATCTGTCATTGTTTTTCGACCCTTACCAGGCAACGCTGCGCGTGCAGCCCCGGCACCTTGAGTTCAGTCAGCGCCACATTGTACGGCGCAGGCACTGCGCGTCGTTCGCTTTCCGACAGATCGCCCTTCATCGCCAGCAAGGGCACACCGCGATCCAGCAAAACCTCCAGCCAAACCACCAGCCGATCCAGCGGCGCCAGCGCGCGGGCAAGGACGCCGTCAAGATCCCCGGACGGCCTATAGGCCTCCAGGCGCATATGCAGCGGGTTGATATTGTCCAGTTTCAGCTGTCGTCTGGCTTCATTCAGGAAACGCACCTTCTTGCCGTTGCTGTCCAGCAAATCAAACTCCCACTCCGGGCGGAGTATGGCAAGAGGAATACCTGGCAGCCCCGGCCCGGTGCCTGCATCCAGGTACCTTACCCCGTCAAGGTGCGGCAGAACCGCCAGGCTGTCGATCAGATGGCGTGCTACCATTTCGCGCGGTTTGGTCACTGCAGTCAGGTTGTAGCTGCGGTTCCAGCGCAGCATCAGCGCCAGGTAGCCGAGCAAACGTGCCTGCTGCTCAGCAGTGGCCGCCAAGCCAAGGCTGCCCAGCGCGGTTTCCAGAAAGCGCTGCTGTACGGCCAGCGCCTCTGGCAGGTCAAGGCTGTCTTCAACCATCGCTTTAAGGCATCCAGCCCATGCGGAAGCTCATCATTATAGGTTTGCTGGCCCTTGCCGTCTGGCTTGCCGGGATGCCCGGCCTGGTCGGCTTTTATCTACGTGAGGCTGTTCCGGAGTGGCTCCAGGAAAGCGGGCACAGCACCGAGATCAATTACGTTCCAGGCTGGCTCAATTCTCACGCCTTCTACCAACCAGACGCAAGCATGGCCTTGCACCTGACAGCCCGCCATTTTCCGCCGCTCAAGCCCGGCTGGGCAGCGTTAGCTGGAGAGCTGAGCTCCCCTTTCACGCCTGAAGGCGCAGAGATTTGGGCCCATTTGGGTCTGACCGGCAGTTGGCATTTATCGGCCCATGCCGAAACGTTCGAGGCGAACCCCGACTCAAGCCTTATGGCTCGCGACTTGACGCTGAACGTCGCTCAGATTCCCGGCCAGCCAGCCAGCATGACAGTCAGCGCGGCTGAACTTACGCTGCCCGCTCAGCCTGAGCCCTTGCTAGACCTGCGCGTTCGAGGCATGAAGCGGAAAACCAGCGAGGACAACCTCCGGCTGGGCCTCGACATCCATGCGAGGGACGCCCGCTTGGGTCATGCTCAGCTGACCCTGCAGGCCGGCCCCCTGTCGCCCGATCATCTGGAAACCCTTATGCAGGCGCTCAATCAACTGGCCACCAGCGAACCCGGGTCGGTGAGCGAAAATCTGGCGATGCTGAGTCTGGCCAGCGTCTGGCAACAAATGGCAAGCAAGGGTTTGACCATCGAACTGGAAGCGCTTCGATTCGGAGAAGCGACATTCTTCGAAGGCTTGTGGGCCATAGCTGAACCGGAGCCAGAACTCTCAGGAGCAGGTGATATTCGGACGCTCAATCGCTGGGTCAACCGCCTGGTGGGCAGCGGGGTCAATGCCCCCAACCCTGTCTTGATCGACGCAACCAGTCTGCTGTCGGAATTTGGCCAGGTCGACATCGATGACGGTGACTTCAGGTTCAGAGCTCCGGCTCGTTCGGGACACCCGTCGCCGCCGGGTCTTGAACAAGCGCCCTGATCTCTTCGTGACGCAGGCAAGCAACCTGACGACCATCGTCCAATACCTCCAGCTTCGGCACCTGGTTGGCACAAGCTTGCGTCGCAAATGGGCAGCGTGTCCTGAACACGCAACCGGTCGGTGGGTCGATCGGAGACGGCATATCCCCTTTCAGCGAGCGCCTGGCTCGAGCACGCTCAGCCACAGGATCAGGAATCGGGACTGACTCGATCAAGGCACGCGTGTAGGGATGACGCGGGTCCAGATAAATGCGATCACGGTCGGCCACCTCCATGATTCGACCCAGGTACATCACCATCACACGGTCGGAAACATGCCGAACTACCGATAGATCGTGCGCAATAAAAATCAGCGAAAGCTGGAGTTTGCGCTGGAGATCCTTGAGCAGGTTGACGATCTGGGCCTGAATAGACACATCCAGGGCGCTGACCGGCTCGTCGCAGACCACCAGCCTAGGGTTGACCACCAGCGCTCTCGCAATCCCGATACGCTGGCATTGGCCGCCCGAAAACTCATGTGGGTAGCGGTTGATCTGGTTCGGCGACAGACCGACCAGCTTCATCATTCCGGCGACCCGCTCGCGAATCTGAAGACGGCTCATCGAGGGATAGAACACCCGCAAAGGCTCTGCCACGACCTCCCCCACGGTCATCCTGGGATCCAGTGAACCGGAGGGGTCCTGAAAGATCAGCTGGATTTCTCGACGCTTGAGCCGCATCGCTTCCTGATCCAGCCCGACCAGATCCTGGCCCAGCCAGACCACCGAACCTGCCTGCGGCTTGACCAGGCCCAGAATGGCTCTAGCCAGCGTCGACTTGCCACAACCCGACTCGCCCACGATCCCCAAGGTCTCGGCGGGGTAGAGATCGAAACTGACATTGTCGACAGCGCGCAGGGTTCGGTAATCGTGCTTGAGGAAACGGCCTCGGTCGACGCGGAAGTGAACCGCCAGATCGCGAACCTCGAGAACCGGAGAACGCGCATTCATGACGTTTCCCCGCGCGATGGGAGCTGATCCAGATGACAGCGCTTGGAATGACCATCGGCGACCTGGGACAACTCGGGCCGTTCGCGGCACTTTTCCCAGGCATACAGGCAGCGATCCGAGAAGGGACAGCCGTCAGGCAAATTCAGAAGACTGGGTGGGTTACCCGGAATTGCGCTGAGAATGCCGGACCGGGGCTGATCCAGTCTCGGCACCGAATTCAGCAAACCTTCAGTGTAAGGATGGCGCGGTTCGGCAAACAATTCATGGACTGGCGCGACTTCCATCTCCTGGCCTGCATAGAGCACCAGGACCTGATCCGCCAGCCCGGCGACAACACCCAGATCATGGGTGATCAACAGGATCGCCGTGGAGGATTTCTCAGACAGCTCACCCATCAACATGTTGATTTGAGACTGTACGGTCACATCCAGCGCCGTGGTGGGTTCATCGGCGATCAGCAGATCAGGCTGGCATAGCAGCCCCATTGCAATCATGATGCGCTGGCACATTCCGCCCGACAGCTCATGCGGAAACTGGCGCATGCGCTGCTCAGCGTCGTTCAGATGAACCAGGCGCAGCATCTCGATCGCACGGCTCCTCGCCTCACGGCGGCGCAGGTTCCGGTGGTGGGTCAGCACTTCGATCAGCTGATCACCAATGCTCATGTAGGGATTAAGCGAAGTGACCGGATCCTGAAAGATCATCGAGATTTTCGAGCCGCGCAAACGGCTGAGCTCCCCGGGCGACATGCCCAGCAGTTCCTGACCGCGGAACTTGACCGAGCCACTCGCACGACCGTTTTCGGCCAGCAGGCCCATGATCGCCAGAGCCGTCTGGGTCTTGCCTGAACCCGACTCACCCACCAACCCCAAGGTCTGACCCGGCTCAAGATCGAAATTGATGCCGTTGACCGCATGCACCACGCCATCGGTTGTGGTGAAACTGACTGTCAGGTCCCGGACCTCAAGCAACGCCATGGCTACAACCTGTCTTTGGGATCCAACGCATCGCGCAGACCATCACCGAGGAAATTGAACGCAAATAGCGTTGCGGCAAGAAAACAAGCTGGAAACAATAACGACCATGGCGCGGTCTCAAGCTCTTGGGCGCCCTCGTTGACCAAAGCACCCCAGGAGGTCAGGGGCTCCTGCACGCCAAGGCCAAGAAAGCTTAAGAAACTCTCGACCAGAATGACCTGTGGAATGGTCAGCGTCACGTAGACGATGACCACTCCCAGAAGATTGGGAATGATGTGGCGCCGGATGATATGAAATTCGGTCGCCCCACAGGCTCGCGCGGCTTCAACGAAGTCCTTGTTCTTCAGGCTCAGCGTCTGACCTCGCACGATTCTCGCCATATCCAGCCAGTTGATCGCGCCAATCGCTACAAAGATCAGAAAGATGTTGCGCCCGAAAACCACCATCAGGACGATAACGAAAAACATGAATGGCATCGCGTAGATGCCGTCAACGAAACGCATCATCAGGTTATCCACCCGCCCGCCGAAGTAGCCCGCGACCGCGCCGTAAGAGACGCCGATCACAAGGGAAACAAGCGTGGCCACCAGACCCACCAGCAACGAAATCTGGCCGCCAATCATGGTTCTGACGAACAGGTCGCGACCCAGCGCATCGGTTCCAAACCAGTGGCCCGTATCCAGCGAGGGCGGAGTGGAATAGTGGTCCCAGTCCGGAATTTCATGATCCCACTCGCTGATCATCGGCCCGACGATCACCATCAAGACCATCACCCCTAGACAGACCAGTGCGGTAACCGCTGCCTTGTTCTTCAGCAGGCGGTGCCACGCATCGATGTAGAGCGATCGACCCTTGACGGTTCGGGTATCCAGCGCCTGGTCAAACGCATCGCGGACGGTCTCATTCATGGGGCTCAACCATCCTGTTCTTCATAACGGATTCGCGGATCCAGCCATGCATAGATCAGATCGACAAGGAAATTGAAAAGGATAATCAGCACCCCATACAGGATCACGACGCCCATGACCAGGGTGTAGTCGCGATTCAGTGCACCCTGAACAAAGTAAGACCCGATACCCGGAATGGTGAAAATCCGCTCTACCACCACGGATCCGGTGAGAATCGCGGCAGCCGATGGGCCCAGATAGGAAATGACCGGCAGCAGGGCAGGCTTGAGCGCATGCCGGAACAGAATGGTTTTTTCCGGCATGCCCTTGGCCCGAGCGGTGCGGATAAAGCTGGAACGAAGAACCTCGATCATCGAACCGCGCGTGATTCGGGCGACATAGGCAATCATCGGCAGTGCCAGCGTGATCACCGGCAGCACCATGCGCGATGGCGAAAACGCCCAGCCACCGGCCGGCAGCCAGCCCAGCGTAATGGCAAACAGCAGAATCAGCAGGGGCGCCATGACGAAATTCGGCACGGAAATGCCCACCATGGCAAGACTCATGACCGAGTAGTCCGCCGCGCGATTCTGACGCAGCGCCGCCCAGGCCCCGATCGGGACACCAATCAAAAGAGCCACGATCAGCGCCAACCCGCCCAGCGTAAAAGAGACCGGCGCTCCCTGCACGATCAGATCGTTGACGGTCCAGTCCAGGTAGTGAAACGAGGGCCCGAGATCCATCTGAGCGATCTGCCAGAGATAACGCAGGTACTGAATTGGCAGGGCCTCATCAAGATGATACTTGGCTTCAAGATTGGCTTCGATATCCGGTGGCAAGGCGCGCTCGGAATCAAACGGACCGCCGGGCGCAATCCGAATCAGGAAAAATGCAAACGTGATCAGCAGAAACAGCGTCGGCACGGCCGACATCAGACGCCTGAGCGAATACTTCAACATGTCAACGAGCCAACCCGCGGATCAACCATCAACTGACTCCTGAACAACGGGTTCACTTCCACGTTCGCGCAGCAGGTACATGTGCCGCGACAAATGCACGTCCATGATGTTGTTCTGCCAACCCCGCAGCCTGGGATCAACCAGACGCTTTGACACGTAAACATACACCGGCAGGATGACCTGATCCTCCAGCAGGATGCGCTCGGCTTCAGCCATCAGGTTGCGACGCCGCGAGGGGATGCGCTCTGCGGCAATCTGCTCCAGCAGACGATCAAAGCGCGGGTTGTCATAGCCGGCATCGTTGCGCCCGTGACCGCTGTGGAACAGTTCCAGAAAGGTGAACGCATCCTGATAGTCTCCGATCCATCCGGATCGAAAAACCTCCGTAACCCTCCGCTGCGCGCGGTTTTGCAGAAAGACGCGAAACTCCTCGTTGATCAGGCGCGTTCGGACCCCGAGGACCTCCTTCCACATCGCAGCAATTGAGACCGCGATTTTCCGATGATTTTCCGACGTGTTGTATCGCAACTCCACCGTCAGCGGTTCGCTGTCGGAGTAACCGGCCTGACGATAGAGTCGCAACGCCTCGGCCTCCCGTTCATCCTGGGACCAGGCAGCGTGCTCGGGTATCGCAGAGTCATAGTCGGGCAGGCCCGGGGGAACGAGTTGAAAACTCGGAATCTCGCCGAACTGGGTGACCCGCTCAGTCAGGATGTCCCGGTCGATCGCCAGACTCAATGCCCGACGCAACGGCAGATTGTCCTCGAAAGGTGACCGTGTCAGGTTGAAGGAGAAGAAGTAGGTTCCGAACCACGGCGCCACCACCAGCGCCTGCGACATGTTTCTCTCCAGCCAGCGGAACTGGGTATTCGGCACCTGATAGGTCCAGTGCAGGTCGCCGGCCCGGAACCGCGCCAGTTCGGAATTTTCATCTTCGAAGGGATACAGGACAACCCGTTCGACGAGAACGTTGTCGGCATCTCGGTAGTGCGGATTCTTTTCCAGCTCGATGCGCGAACGAATCTCCCAGACTTTGAGTCGATAGGCACCGTTCGACACCAGATTACCGGGGCGAACGTGACCGTTGCCGTGCGCCTCCAGACTGGGGCGATGCACCGGATAGGTCGTCGGGTGGGTCAGCAGACCCAAAAAATAGGGAGTTGGCGCATTGAGCCTCACCTGAAAGCTTGTCGGGCTCAGTGCGCTCACGCCGAGTTCTTCAGGCGGCAGCTCGCCTGCAAAAATGGCCTCAGCGTTGACTACGGGAGCCAACATGCGTCCGTAAGCGGCGCCCGACTCCGGATTGACAACACGCTGCCAGGACCAGACAAAATCCTGTGCTGTCACCGGCTCAGCGTTGCTCCAGCGCCCATCCGGATTCAGGTAAAACGTGTACACCAGTCCATCGCGACTGATATCCCAATGCACAGCCGCACCAGGGACAATGCGTCCGTCAGGCGCTGTACTGGTCAGGCCTTCAAACAGGTCGCGCAGAATATTCGCGCTGGGCACGCCTTCTGCCAGATGCGGATCCAGCGTCTGCGGCTCTTCTCCGTTGCCGCGATGAATGACTTGCTCGACAGAGAGCACCGAGGGCAGCGGTCTTCCGCTTTCGTCCAGCACGGGCTCGACCGGCTGAGACAAACGAACATTCAAGGGCTGCTCGACGTCGACCGAGTCACCACCACAGGCCACCAGCACCAGCGCGACAAGCCCGACGAGAATTCTCATTCGAGCGCGAGCCAGCGAGATAGATGAATGTCCATTGCGTTGTCCTTGAAGCCCTTCACCTCGGGTTTGACGAGATGCCTGGAGACATAGTAGTACAGAGGGATGACCACCGAAGACGCCAACAGACGATCCTCCGCCCTGCGCAGCCATTCCAGGCGGGCCTCGCCAAAAGTACTGGCCGCCATCTCCATGTGCTGATCAAAGCTTGGGTCGGAATAAAACGAGTAGTTCAGCGGACTGTCTGTCTGAAACAGCTGCAGGAAATTACCGGCGTCGCGCCAGTCTGCAATCCATCCACCGCGAACCACTTCGGTAATTCTCCCCTGTCTTCGATTGGCCACAAAGACTTTCCATTCCTCATTGACCAACCTCGTCTCTACGCCCAGGTGCTGCTTCCACATTGCCGCCACTGCCACACCGAGGCGCCGATGGGTCAGCGAGGTATTGAAACGAAGCTCGGTGCGCAGTGGGTTGCCGTCGCCGTATCCGGCTGCGGCATAGAGTCGGCGAGCTTCAGCAATCCGATCCGCCAGAGGATCCGGATTCTGTTCAGGCTGGTCTGGCCATCCGGGCATACCGGGCGGAATCAACCCCCAGGCAGGAATCTCTCCGGCCCCTAGAACCCGCTCGGTCAGCAGCTCACGATCAATAACCAGGCTCAGCGCGCGACGCAGATCCGACGCCTCTGCGAACGGGGGACGGCTCACGTTGAAGGCAAAAAAGAAGGTGCCCAGATAGGGCGCGATCCGAAGCTCGTCGCCAAACTGCTCGCGCATCCAAGCTAGCCGGCCGGGCGGGATGGTTTCGGTGATATGCAGCTGGCCGGCACGATATCTGGAAAGCTCGACCGAGGGCTCCTCGATCACATGCCAGACCACTTCCTCAAGCGCCACGCTGTCCGCCGAGCGGAAATGCGGATTCGCCGCCAGCCGGATACGCGCTCCCGGTATGCGCTCTACCAGCGTGAATGGACCGCTCGATAAAAGCAATCCTTCGCCCGGCCATGGAAAGGTGAGAGGGTGTGTCAGAAGCTCGACAAACCAGTCGGTTGGACGCTCAAGCTCCACGATCAAACGACTCGGCCCATCCGCGCGAATACCCAAGGCTTCGAGATTTCCCTGTCCCAAGCGCAGGGCGCGGGCGCCAACCACAGGGTCGAGCAAACCGGCCATGGGCGCTGCCGTTTCGGGCATCAGGGCCCGTTGCCATCCCGCCACAAAGTCCTCCGCGACAAGCCTGGAGCCATCTGACCAGCGGGCATCCGCATCAAGCTCAAAAGTCCAGCGTTTGCCGTCACTGCTGACCGACCAACTGTGCGCGATGCCAGGCACGACTCGACCGGCTGCATCGAGTGTGACCAGACCCTCATGCAGATCACGCAACACGTTCAATGCCGACAAACTCTGGGCCAGGTGAATGTCCAGCGCATCGGGTTCAGGCCCCAGTCCGCGGTGCAAGGTCTCGCCGCTGGCCGCAGTCAGTCCGGCCAGAGCGAAGATCAGGACAAGGGATCTAGAGAGGGTCAACATGCACACTGCGCCTGAAACAACGATAATTGCGACTTCATTCTAGCTTCGGGCCTCGCCGTGAACCCAGAAAATGTAGTAACGCGACCACAGGAACTGACCGAATGGCTCGCGTCCGGATCGCGCCCCGCTTCAGAATGGCGAATTGGCACCGAGCATGAGAAGTTCGGTTTCTTGACTGACACACTTGAACCGCTGAAGTACGAGGGACGGTCTGGCATTCGCGCGATGCTCGAAGGTCTGGCCGAGCAGTTCGACTGGGAGTTGGTCAACGAAGATGGCTTGCCCATCGCCTTGAAGAATACGCAAGGCTGCTCCATCACACTGGAGCCGGGCGGGCAGCTAGAGCTGTCCGGCGGACTGCTCGACAATCTTCATCAGACCTGCAGCGAGGTCAACACGCACCTGGCCGAGGTCCGGACCGTCGCTGAGCCGCTGGGCATCGGCTTTATCGGTCTCGGTTTCCATCCCAGCGCGCGCCGCGAAGACATCGAGTGGATGCCCAAAGCGCGCTACGTCATCATGCGCAACTACATGCCAAAGGTTGGCAGCATGGGGCTCGACATGATGAAGCGGACCTGCACAGTGCAGGTCAATCTGGATTTTTCCAGCGAAGCCGACATGGTCGACAAGTTCCGCGCATCGCTGGCCTTGCAGCCAGTTGCCACGGCGCTGTTTGCCAACTCTCCCTTCGTCGAGGGAAAGCCCAGTGGTTTCTTGAGTCAACGCAGCCAGGTATGGACCGACACGGATGCTGACCGCACCGGCATGCTGCCGTGGGTTTTTGAGTCCGGTATGGGCTTCGAGCGCTACGTGGACTGGATGCTCGACGTGCCGATGTATTTCGTTAGGCGCGAGGGGCGATACATCAATGTCGCCGGCCGCTCGTTCCGCGATTTTCTGGCCGGAAAGCTTCCGGGTCTGGAAGGCCAACACCCAACATTGAGCGACTGGGAAGATCACCTCACCACCGCTTTCCCTGAAGTCCGTCTGAAGCGCTTTCTGGAAATGCGGGGGGCCGACGGCGGACCATGGCGTCGGCTTTGCGCCTTGCCGGCTTTCTGGGTTGGCTTGCTGTACGACTCGTCCAACCTGGCCGCGTGTCTCGAATTATCGAAAGACTGGTCAGCCCTGCAACGCCAGCAGCTGCGCACCGACGTCGCGCGCCTGGGGCTCAGAGCCGAGATCGGGAACCGCACCGTTCTGGAACTTGCAAGCGAGCTGCTTAGTCTGGCCCGGGAGGGGCTGGCCCGTCGACAGCGATTCAACGGCGCCGGCGATCACGAAGGCGGCTTTCTTAACGCGCTGGAGGACGTGGTCGATCGCGGCACAACGCCGGCTGAAGTCAAGCTCGAAGCCTATTCAACCCGCTGGCAGGGTGATATCCGAAAGGTCTTCGAAGAGTTCGCTTACTGAAGGCCCTGAACCGGAAGCGTCAGCTCCTCGTCGACGGCCGCCAGTACTTCAGCAATTTGCTTTCGGACGCGCTCTACCGCGTGTTCATCCTTGCCCTGTGCCCTGAACCAGAGGCCGGTCCGATTCTCGTCCAGGCCCAGACTGGCCCAGGCCTGCGCCGAAACAAAGCTGACGAGGCCCTGTTCTTCGCGATAGTCCATGCCATCCTGCCTGGCGATCTCTCCCAGCAGTGCCGCCGGGTCCCTGCCTTTGGCTGAAAGTCGGGCCGCAGGGTGATTAAAGACCTCGGGGAATTCACTGAAGATCTCGGTGATCTCGCGCGTGTCAGCCGCCAGAACCTCGAGAATCCGGCAGGCTGCATGAATCACATCGCGGACCTGCCCATGGTCCGAGGCTAAAAACAGATGACCTTCTGCCGTGACGCCCAGTCCGGCACTGTGCTCAGCCATTGCCGATTCCACCACAGCTGGTCCCGCAGACGTCATGATCGACCGGCCGCCCATCGCCTCGACCGTGTGATGCAGATCCGGCGAACAACACCCGTCATGGATGACAGCCGCACCCGGATTGCGGGTCAGCAGGTTCTTGGCAATCAGAATCAAGGCGCGCTCGGGCCACAGAATACGCCCATCGCCGGCGACCAGATTCATCCGCTCGCCGTCGGCATCGAAGGCCAGCCCCAGATCGGCATTGAAGCTTCGCACGCACAGGCGAAGGTCGTTGAGTTGTTCGGCCCGCGTCGGGTCCGGTAAATGATTCGGAAACTGTCCATCGACGTCGGCATACAGCGGTATGACCTCAGCACCAATCGCCTCAAGAAGTCGCGGAACGACCAGACCACACACCCCATTGGCACAATCGACAACGACCTTGAGGCTGCGCTCGAGCTGAATCTGGGACGAGATTCGCTCGATGTAGCGGGCAATGATCGAAGACTCGACCACCAACTCACCGGCGGACAGTTCAGCGCCTCCGTCGCCGGGATCCCGGAGCCTCTCAAGCATCAGGCGCCCATCAACCGTCGCTCCCTGAAACATGGCGCGCAAGCCATTCCAGTGCGCTGGTTTCAGGGAGCCGCCGACCATCAGACCCGAACGATCCGTCAGTTCCATTGCGGCAAACCGCATCAACGGCGCTGGGAGAGCGCCAAGCTGGACAACATCCAGCCCGCTTCTTCGCAAACCGTCCACCACAGCCTCGAGTAGGACTGGGCCATGCAGACGGCCGTCCCTTGCAACCGCCAATCGTGCCACACCCCGATCCTTGGCCAAGGCACCCACCGCTTCGCCAAGGCGCTTGGCGTAGGCCGCATCAAGGCCGTGATCAACTTCTCCAAGCACGCCCTGACGCAGAAACTTGACTGGTTCAGGCTCTGGTTCAGGCTCTGGTTCAGGCTCTGGTTCAGGCTCTGGTTCAGGCTCTGGTTCAGGCTCTGGTTCGGG
>JAZBPR010000057.1:0-2850 GCA_036351735.1 Wenzhouxiangella sp.
CTACATCCCGGCGGTGGAAAACGCCATTTCGGGTAACGCCTACCGGCCTTCCGACATCATCCGCACCCGCAACGGCACGACCGTGGAGATCGGCAACACCGACGCCGAAGGCCGGGTTGTGCTGTCCGATGCCCTGACTCTGGCCTGCGAGGAAGGGGCTGAGCGGATTATCGACATGGCCACCCTAACTGGTGCAGCCCGCGTCGCGCTGGGAGAGGATCTGCCGCCGATCTACGCGCGTGACAATGCCGAAGCCCGACGAATTCAGGATCTATCCTTTGTGGCCGAAGACCCACTCTGGCACATGCCCCTGTTTGCGCCTTACCGTGACTACATCCGCCCGCCAATCGCCGACCTGTCGAATTCAGGGACCAACAAGTTTGCCGGCAGCTTGACCGCAGCCCTGTTTCTGGATCACTTCGTGAGCCCGGGAGTCGATTGGTACCATCTCGACATCTATGCCTGGAACCTCGGTGATCGCCCCGGACGGCCCGCTGGCGGCGAGGCCCAGGGGCTGCGTGCGCTTTGGGGCTGGTTGGTTGAGCAATACGGCGCTGAACCGGCGGACCGCTAAAGCCGCCAGATTCCGAGCAGAACCACCGCGGCCAGCGCGAACATCAGCATCATGAAATACGATGTGATGAAGATCAGGTATTTGGCCAGCGTCAGCGGCCAGCTCTGTTGGTAAAACCGCTTCTGGCTGATCAGGATGTAGATTGGAATCCAGAGCCAGATGGCGGCAGCGGTCCAAAACAACAAACTGGCAAGCAAGCTGTGACCGATAAAGGTGGCATCGACCAGCAGGTCTCGGAGTAGGGCGATCGGGTACAGCGCAATCAGGCTCAGAAAGAGAAAAGCATGGTTGTGGACCTGCAGCAGCAAATGCTCGATGTAGTAGCGTTTGGCGAACAGGTAAAACAGCCCGACCCAGGCCGAAAACAGCGGCAGGATCACGAACATGGTCTGCGGCAGCATGCCGGCCGCGGTCCGGGTGAGTCGCGCCGGATTGCGCGCAGCCTCGCGTATGTTGGTTTCGATCAGGCCGATTTGACGATTCAACCAGGTATTCAGGCCTTCACCCAGCCAGGATACCTGTAGCGGGTTGTCTTCCGGATGCCAGGGCTCGGCGCCGAAATAGAAGACGCTTTCTTCGCTGTCTTCCAGCGTGATGTTGGCGCCTGAATAGTCGCCGCCAACCACGAAACTGACAACCAGAAAGACGATGATGCTGCTGACCAGGTACAGCCTGATCGGGGGCGTGTAGCGCGCCCGGCGCCCCTGCACGTGCTCGCTGGACAGAAACCCGGGCCGGACTAGCAGGCACTTGAGCGTGCGCCACATTCGCGAGTCGTAGTAAAGGGTTTCGGAGGCCAGATCTCCGATCAGGCCGGGCAGGGCGCGAATGAAGGACTTGCGCGGCTGGCCGCAACGATGGCAGTAGCGTCCCTGCAGATCGGTTCCGCAGTTCTCACACAGCCGAACCGACTTTTCCTGGCCGCTATGGTCGGAGCTGGGCTCGGATGCTTGCACAGATCACTCTCTCGGTCGACAATGCCGCTCCCCGCGCGTCTTAAGGAACCTGCCGAGTATATGCCAGCGTCTTCGGATTCGCCCGATCTAGGTCACGAGGTGCGACGAACCCTGGTGCTGGCCGCACCGCTGGTGATCGGACAGTTAACCAACTTCGGCATGAACTTCGTCGACACCGTCATGGCCGGGCGGATCGGCAAGGTTGATCTGGGCGCGATCGCCGTGGGTTCGTCCATCTGGGCCGCCGGATTTCTTTTTACCCTGGGCGTTTTGCTGGCCGTTTCAGCAACCGTATCGCAGCTCGACGGTGCCGGCCGGCCCCGTCAGGCCGGAGAATTCACGCGCCAGGCGCTTTGGTTAGCACTGGCGTTGGCCGCCGGCTTGATGGCCTTGGCATTTAGCGCCGGCTGGGTCATGCAGGCGCTGGAGGTTGAGCCGGCGGTTGCCGATCTGGCGATGGGCTACCTGCGCGCGATCGCCTGGGGTGCGCCGGCACTGGTGTTGATGCTGACCTTGCGTTTTTTCTCCGAGGGCATGGGCCACACGCGTCCCACCATGTATCTGGGCGTGCTCGGGATTGCCTGCAATATTCCGCTGAACTGGATGCTCATGTTTGGCAACCTGGGGTTTCCTGCACTCGGTGCGGTAGGCGCGGGTTGGGCGACCGCCATTGTCCTTTGGTTGCAGCTGTTCCTGATGGTGATCTGGGTTGCCTGTCGGCCACAGTACCGGCCGTTTGCCGTATTTGCCCGCTTCAGTGGCCCTAACTTTCGCGAGATTGCAGGCTTGCTGAAAGTCGGCTTGCCGATTGGTTTTATGGTCCTGATGGAGGGCGGCCTTTTCGCGGCATCGGCGCTGTTGGTCGGCATTCTGGGCGCTTTGCCCGTGGCGGCGCATCAGGTCGCCATGAATTACACCGGTCTGGTCTTCATGGTGCCGCTGGGTCTGGCCGGAGCCATCACCGTCCGTGTTGGCAACGCAATTGGCCGTGGAGACCCGGAGGGCGCCCGGCGCGCCGGACTGGTTGGAATGGGCATCGCGGTGTGTTTCGCAATCTGTTCTGCCGCAGTCATTATCGTGTTTCCGGAAGCCATCGTGCGTCTGTACACCAGTGATCCGGAGGTGATTGCCCTGGCGGCCAGCCTGCTGATTTATGCAGCGGTTTTCCAGGTGTCTGATGGTTTGCAGGTGGCAGCGGCAGGCGCCTTGCGGGGCATGAAAGACACGCGAATTCCGATGTTGTACAGCGTGGTGGCTTACTGGATGATCGGCATGACGATCGGCTGGTGGCTGACATTTCGTGCCGACTGGGGTCCGGCC
>JAZBPR010000058.1:0-79897 GCA_036351735.1 Wenzhouxiangella sp.
AACGAGCGAGCGAAGACGCTGATCAACTGGATAACGTCTGCGGCCAAAAATCCCGAGGAGCCCGAGCATACCCAGAAAAGCACCGGGCAAACGGCCCCAAAGCAGCGACGGGGCCAGCACCTTGCCATAGATGCGCTCCTGACGCTTCAGGAAAAAGCGCACATACCAAGGATAAAGATGCAGGGGTTTCGGCGGGATTCTGGTCATTGGGCACTACTTTCCGGCGACTTGAAACACTATTGTCGCATTTGCTTGAACGCCGACACCTCCGATGGGTTGAGTTCCGGTTGAGTCACCATCGTCGGCAGTTCCGTCTACACTGTTATGAGTTTGATTCCAGCCTACCGTTGATGCCCGATACAACAACCGATTTGTTCGGCGGCGAACCCGTCCGCCATGTTCAGCGCGATGGCGTTGATTACGCCTTGCTGGGCACTGCGCACGTCTCACGCACCAGTGCAGAGGCGGTTGAACGCCTGATCGACAGCGGTCACTATGACGCCGTCGCCATTGAGCTTTGCCCCTCCCGCTTTCAAGCCATCACCGATCAGGATAGTTGGAGAAAGCTCAATTTGTTCGCGGTGCTCAGAGAAGGCAAGGCCGGAATGATGATGGCATCACTGGCCCTTGGCGCCTACCAGCGAAGGATCGCCGATCAGTTCGGCATCGAGCCCGGCGCAGAGATGAAGGCTGCCATTGCCGGCGCTGAGCGGGCCGGCGTGCCAATCCAGCTGATTGACCGGGAAATCGGGGTGACCCTGCGTCGAGCCAGCGCACGTCTGTCGCTCTGGAAGCGCTGGGTCATGCTCAACGGTCTGTTCTTCTCGATGTTCTCGCGCGAGGAAATCACCGAACAAGACGTGGAGCAGCTCAAGGAGGGTGATCTGTTGAGCCAGACATTCAGCGAATTCTCGGAGGTCAGTCCGGAGCTTTACGAATCGCTGATTGCAGAGCGGGATCGCTACATGGCAGCCAGACTCCGGCAGGAAAACACCGACAGGACGGGTCAGCGAGTGCTTGCCGTGCTGGGCGCCGGTCATCTGGCAGGCACCGCGTCGGCTCTGCAGGATCAGACCGACCCGGCGGCTGAAGTCGAGAAACTGGATCACACGCCGCCCTCATCGCGTTTTCTCAAAGCTCTGCCCTGGCTGATCCTGGTCGCGGTTCTGACCGGGTTTGCGATTGGATTTTCGCGGTCTCCGGAATTGGGCTTGTCTCTGGTGATGACCTGGGTACTGATCAACGGATCACTTTCAGCCCTCGGTGCGCTGATTGCCCGAGCTCATCCGCTCACCGTGGTTACAGCCCTGTTCGCTGCTCCGTTGACGTCGCTGAACCCGACAATTGGCGCTGGAATGGTCGCCGGTGCGGTCGAAGCCTGGTTGCGAAAGCCGACGGTAGCGGATTTCGAGTCCCTGCGCGAAGATGTGGTCAAGGTTTCCGGCTGGTTCAACAACCGAGTGTCGCGGGTTTTTGTCGTCTTTTTCCTGTCTAATCTGGGTTCTGCAGCTGGCACGTGGATCGCCGGGTTCAGGATGGTTCAACAGTTGGTCGAATAGCGACGCTTTGCTAGAAAACTGGCTGGATCCTGATCCTCGCGTTACTCTATGAGGGCTTGGATCTGGACAAGGCATGAAGCCGGATGAACCTGCGCTCAAAATTCAGCAAAAAACCCTGGCAACACAAGGATGCGGAGCACCGAGCGGCTGCCGTCCGCGAAAGTCGGGATTCCGAATTAACCGCCCAGCTCCCACAGCTGGCGCAACATGATGACTCGCCAGCGGTCAGGCTCGCCGCGCTTGAGCGCCTCAATACCGAGCCCTTCTGGCTGGATGCGCGCCTGCGAGAAAGCGACCCGGGAATCCTCATGGCCGCTGACCGCTTTCTGTCGCGTGCCGCCCTGATCTCGGACGACGAGCGCCTGGAAAGCGCCAGGCTCGAATGGTTGGACCAGATCGACGACGGCGACCTGGTCCGAAAGTTTGCGGCAGAGGCTCAGTCGATTGCGCTAAGGCGCAGTGCGCTGGCTCGCATCAAGAGTCAGGGTTTTCTCGGCGACTGCTACATCCGGGAGACCGATGATGAACTGGCCGGCAGCATTCTGTCGCGTATCGACCAGACCTCAACCCTTGAACGAATTGCTTCGGCTCTCAGGACCCAGAACAAGCAGCGTGCCCGCGCGGCTTCCGAGGCGTTGGAAACGCGGCTGAGTGCCAGCGGAAAAGCTGAAGCCGGACATGCCGCCTCAGAACGGTTGGTCAGAGAAGCCGAAAAACTGGCTCGGGGCGAGTTCACGGGGGACGCCGAGCAACTCATCAAGGATCTTCGCGAAAAGTGGCAGTCCGGTGCGACGCATCCCGAACGCCTATCTCACCGATTCGAAAGCGCGATCCAAATCGCCGATTCCGCCCGGAAAGGTCCTGCTCCTGTGACCCACAACGCCGAGCCGGAAGCGGATTCGGCCGCTGATCCGGACGGCGACGCCGTCAACCCCGGCTTGTTGGCCGCCGCAGACCAGATCCGCACGATGGTCGGTAAAGATAAAAACAGCGCAGATCCCGGCGAGTTGCTGGCCAATTGGGACCGTGCCTGGAACCAGATTCCCGGACTCAGCCCGGCCGATGAACAGCTGAAAAATGACCTGCTCCCCATGTTACGCAAGCTTCAGGGTCAGGTTCAGCAGGCTAAATTGCACAAAGCCGGCAAGACCGGACCGGAGGCCGACGAACCCGAAGACAATCCCTCCGCCGAGTTTGACCCCCGCCTGGACCAGATCGCACAGACGCTGGAATCCGGTGATATCCGCAAGGCTCATGAACTCATTCAGGATCTGCGTCGGGATTACGACCGGCTGCCAAAGCGAAACCGGCCTGCAGCTGCGGGCGGTCGCTTGCAGCGCATGGAGGGTCGACTCAAGGAAATGCGCAATTGGCAACACTGGTCCAATAACCAGTTGCGCGACGAATTGATTCAACAGATCGAGGCTCTGCCGCAGTCCGGGCAGCATCCCGACGCGATCACGGCGGCACTGAAGAAGGCACGGACGGAATGGAGAAGGCTCGAAGCGCTGGAGTTGCTGCCGGGCGACAAGCGCAAGTTTGCCGCCCCATCCGGCCAGTGGCGTCGCTTTCAGACCGCCTGCAAGGCAGCGTTTGAGGCAGCCAAACCCTATTTCGAAAAGCGCGAGCAGGTCCAACAGGACAATCTCGAAACGCTCAATGCGTTCATCGCAGCGGGCAAACAAGCGGCGACCAATCCAAACGCCGATTCTGGTGACCTGCTTGGATTCATGCGCAAGGCGCGCCAGGCCATCCGCCGAATGGATGACCTTCCCCCTAAGTTCCGCGGCAGCTCGGCCGCAAGCTTGCGGGAATTGATGGATGAGCTGTCGAAAAGGCTTGACGAACTGTTTGATCAGGTTGAATCAACGAAGCGCCGGCTGGTGACCGAGGCAAAAGCCCTTGCCCACGAGAAGGACCTGAAAGCGGCTATCGATAAGGCCAAGGCGCTTCAGCAACAGTGGCAAAGCGCTGGCAGTGGCCGGAGAAAAGTCGAACAGCAGCTGTGGCGCGAATTCAGGGAACCGATTGACCCCCTGTTTGAAAAGCTTAAAGGCGAGCAAAAGGAACGTCAGGCCGCCGATCAACAAGTCATGGCCGAGCTGGAAGCGCTTTGCAGCGAGGCCGAATCGCTGGCCGATTCGCCAACCGATGCTCTCGAATCGGCACGAAAGCGCTTCAGTGGCCTGATCCAGCAATGGCTGGCGCAAGATAGCCGCCCCCCCCGCCTGAATCAGCGGATAGAGCGTGCCGAAAAGAAACTCGATGAGCGGCTGGCGGAGTTTAACCGTCGGCAGCGGGCCCAGCAGGACGACAAGCTGTGGCGGCTCGCCGAGGCCGTCCAAAGCGCCTGGAAGCAAAGGTGCGATGGCGTGGCAGGCAGCTTATCTACCGACGAGACTCCAGCTGCCCAGGATGACCCGGCGGTCGAACTGCTCAGGCAGCGGCTTGACCTGATTGCTCAGGAAAACTTCGACCCCGCCCAATTTGAGGCGCTTGCGGCCGAAGGATTGAAAGAGGCGAGACACATCGCGGTCGAGATGGAGTTTCTGTCCGGACTGGACTCACCCAAAGAAGATCAAAAACTTCGAATGGACTATCAGGTCCAGCGTCTTGCCAAGCGAATGGGGGAACGTCATCATCAGCCGGATCTCGCAAGTGAAGCGACCGAACTCCAGGCGCGCTGGTTCAAGTCTTTGCCCCACCCCCCGCAGAACCACGAAGACCTCAAAAAACGCTTCAGGCGCGCCCAGGAAATCATCGACAGCATGATCGGCGCGGGCTGAAGTTCTGTGGCGGAGACCAACCTACCGACCAAGGCGCCCGCTCCTTTTGTCCACCTCAGGCTTCATACGGAATACTCGCTTGAAGACGGGCTGATTCGAATCAACAACCTTGTTGATCGGGCCGCGGAGCTCGGGATGCCGGCGGTTGCCATGACCGACTGGCACAACCTCTTTGCGCTGGTCAAGTTCTACCGCGCGGCGATGGCCAAGGGGATCAAACCCATCGTGGGTGCCGACGTTCGCGTCGTAGAAGCCGACCGCCACGGACAGATCGGCGTGGTCACCCTGCTGGTCCAGAATCGACAGGGCTACCTGAATCTGTGCCGGCTCCTTTCCCGATCATTCCTCGAAGGCCGGGAGCGAGGCGGTCAGCCCAGAGTCCTGTCACCCTGGCTCCGCGGCCACAGCGACGGCCTGATCGCCCTGCTGGGACGATCCTCCAGCGTCGGTGAGGCCCTCGCCAATGGAAGACCCAATCTGGCAAAAGAGCGTCTGAACGAATGGATACGCGTGTTTCCGGAGCGAACCTGCATCGCGCTGGAGCGTTTGGGGCGAGACGGCGAAGAGGTGCTGGAACGCAGTTTTCTGAAGCTCGCCATTGACGCCGAAGTACCGGTTGTCGCCTCCAACGACGTACGCTTTTTGCACGCCACCGACTACTTCGCCCACGAAGCGCGGGTTTGCATTCACCAGGGCCGACTTCTGGACGACAAACGCCGGGCGCGTGACTACAACGACCAGCAATACCTCAAAAGCTCCGAGGAAATGCACGAGGCTTTTGCCGATCTTCCGATAGTCCTGGAGAACACGTTCGCGTTGGCTCAGCGCTGCAACCTTGAGCTTTCCCTCGGCAACTACGTGCTGCCGGCCTTTCCGGTTCCGGAGGCCCAAACCGAGGACGGTTTTCTGCGCGAACAGGCGACAGCCGGACTTGCCCGTCGGCTTGATCGTCACGGGCTGGCCCCTGACAGTGAGCGCAAGGACTATTTCGATCGCCTGGAGACCGAGCTTGATGTCATCGTCTCCATGGGCTTTTCCGGCTACTTCCTGATTGTTGCGGATTTCATTGCCTGGGCCCGCGACAACGGTGTCCCTGTTGGACCGGGCAGAGGCTCAGGCGCGGGCTCGGTGGTCGCATGGAGCTTGCGAATAACTGATGTAGATCCAATTAGATACGAGCTACTCTTCGAGCGCTTTCTGAATCCGGAACGGGTCTCCATGCCGGACTTTGATATCGACTTCTGCGTGGAGGGTCGGGACCGCGTCATCGACTATGTCGCCCGCACCTATGGCCGTGATCAAGTCGCTCAGATCATTACCTACGGTTCAATGGCTGCCAAGGCTGTCGTGCGCGACTGCGGTCGGGTTCTGGGCTACAACTATGGGTTCGTCGACTCGATCGCCAAGCTCATCCCGAACAAGCTGGAAATGACTCTGGCCAAGGCACTTGAAGAGGAACCGGAGCTCCAGCAACGCTACGACAACGAAGAAGACACCCGCTCTGTGCTTGACCTGGCCCGCTCATTGGAGGGGCTGGCCCGAAACGCCGGCAAACATGCTGGTGGCCTGGTCATCGCGCCAGGTCCGCTGACTGACTTCACGCCGCTTTACACTGAGCCCGACGGTCATTCGGTGTTGACCCAGTTCGACAAAAATGACGTCGAGTCGGTCGGTCTTGTGAAGTTCGACTTCCTGGGCCTTCGCAATCTAACCATCATTGATTGGGCACTCAAAGCGGTCAACGAACGACGAGAAGCTGAAGGCGAAAACACGCTGGACTTCGACGATCTGCCTCTGGATGACCCTCCAGTCTTCAAGCTCCTTCAGGCCGCGCACACAACGGCGGTCTTCCAGCTGGAATCCCCAGGCATGAAGGAGCTGCTACGCAAGCTCAGGCCCGACAGCTTTGACGACATTGTTGCCGCCGTCGCCTTGTATCGCCCCGGCCCCCTGGATGCTGGCATGGTCGATGAATACATCAACCGCAAGCACGGCAAAGCGCCGGTCAAGTACCCGCACCCGCTGTGCGAGCCGATTCTCAAACCAACCTATGGCGTCATCCTGTATCAGGAGCAGGTGATGCAAATCGCCCAGGAACTGGCCGGCTACAGCCTTGGCGCAGCCGACTTGCTCCGCCGGGCCATGGGCAAAAAGAAGCCTGAGGAAATGGAGCGCCAGCGCGAGATCTTCGTCAACGGTGCTGCCGGGAACGGCATTGAGACCGATCAGGCAGATTCAATCTTCAACCTGATGGAAACCTTTGCCCGCTACGGATTCAACAAGTCTCACTCTGTGGCTTACGCACTGGTGGCGTATCACACCGCATGGCTCAAGGCACATTACCCGGCAGAGTTCATGGCTGCCGTTCTGTCTGCCGACCTGGACAAGACCGACAAGATCGCCAACCTCATCGATGACTGTCGAGCGATGGAACTGGAGATTCTGCCGCCCGATCTGAATCGTTCGATCTATCGATTCCGGGTGGAGGACGGCGCGATCCGATACGGACTGGGCGCCATCAAGGGCGTTGGGCACGCCGCCATCGACAATCTTGTCGAGGTCAGGGACCGACGCGGAGCTTTTTCGAGCCTGAGCGAGCTGTGCCGCGAGATCGATCTCGGTCGACTGAATCGGCGAACGCTGGAGAGCCTGATTCGAGCCGGGGCTGGAGACAGTATCGAGCCAAATCGTGCCGCGCTTATGCAAGCTCTGCCCGATGTACTGTCCGAGGCGGAACGATTTCAAAGTGATCGCGAGGCCGGCCAGGCTAGCCTTTTCGCAGCCGCGGCAAGTTCAGACGATTCGCAACCAGAGCACGCCATAAGGTATGCCAGCGCGCGGCCGTGGACCAACCTCCAGCGCCTAAAGGCCGAGCGAGAAACGCTGGGTCTATATCTTTCCGGCCATCCACTGGATGAACTTCGTGACGAGTTGTCCTTGTTTACCACCATCAGCCTCGATCGACTGGATCAGGTCCTGGGACGAGGAAAGACTGACTCCGGCAAGGGGCATAGGGGGAAACGAGGGATTGAGATGACCCTGGCGGGCATGGTCATGGCCATTCGAAAACGGCCCGGCAAGGGCGCATTTGTCGCGATTGACGATGGAACCGGTCGTCTTGAGGTAGCGGTTTTCGACCGACTCTTCAGCCAAGTAGCAGACCGCCTGGTCAACGATGCCATTTTGGTGGTTGTCGGGAAAGCTGAGGTCGATGATTTCCGCGGTGGATACCGCATGGTCGCTGACGAAATCATGGGAATCGACGAAGCCAGAGCCCGGTTTGCGCGGCGTCTGGAGATTGAGATAGGCGACGGGAACAGGAACGGCAACGAGATCGACAACGACCTTGCCGCTGCACTCCGACCCTACAGAACTGGCCAGACGCCGGTTCTGCTGCATTACCGCAACGGTGATGCCCGCGCTTTGATTGAACTTGGCGAAGACTGGCATGTGATGCCTTCTGCCGAACTGCTGGCCGCAGTTGGCGGCGTGCCCGGAATTGATTCCGCCAAGCTCTGCTACTAGCGGATCACGCGCCCTAGAGAGACCTGATTGCCCGCTTGATCCTTAGAAGCTGGCCGCGCGCGCGGATCGGTTGACGAGCAGCTTGCCGCTGCAATAACAGGCGTTTAGGAAGGCCGCGACATTCGCCTCCGGCTGCTCTGATTCTTCCAAAAGTCGCCGGAAACTGATCGGACCTCGAAGGGTAATGCGCGCCAGTTCGTGCAATAACTCGTTCTTCATGGCCTCCGGCGGCACTTGCATCAACATGAATTGGGCATCACCGTGCAGCTCCGGATGCAAGCGTCCAGGAAGCTGGGCCAGCCCCGCGTACCACTTCAGTTCGCTCAGCGGGCGCTGACGGTGTCCTTCAATTCGCTGCACCAGTTCCGTATTGCTGAGCGATACACCGGCTGATGCGGGCATCGCGCGCGCAAAACTGTTCGGATCCAGGTCCCCGATTGAGCCGTCGTAAAACCAGCTACCCGACCAAGGGTCAATCAACAAGACGGGCCACCCATCGCAATCGAGCGCCACGGGACCTCCCCAGGTCTGGCCGCGAAGATGGTCCGCCAGCGTCAACCCTGGCTCGGAAGACCGGGACGCGCTTTCTTCTGTGGCCGCACCCGCAACGGGTGATTCCTCTCCAGGCTCCGCTGCCGAAGCAATGCGCCCTGGATCTATGGCGGGCATGTCACCTTGAGCGACCCTTGCCAGCAATTCACGGAATTCACGCGATCGGAGAGGTTTGCCGAGCAAAGTTGGGGCCTCAAAATGCGCCCTTCGAGTCATTGCAATCAGTGCTCCCGTCTGGGGCAACAGCTTGCGCCATTCCTGCTCACCGGCCGATGAGTCGATGTCGACAATGGTTACATCTCCGCCGAGTTCCTCACTCAACTCCCAGACAACGCCATCACCCCTGCCGCTGATCAGGTTGATCAGCGAACGCATGACCATCCGATCTTTTCGATCCGCATGGCGCACAGAGAGTACGAGAGGTTCAGGCTTGACCATTGCTTGGGTATCTAACGGCGTACCGCGTCAGCTTAACGCTTTGTGCGCGCAAACCCAAGCGCATAAGCGCCTGCATGTTCGCGCATTCCGAGCGACTGTATTCTCACCGTGCCGCCGTGAAGTTCAACAAAACCTGTCTCACCTCTTCCATGGCGCCAGCGAGCACCCGATGAATCTCCTCAATCGAGATCGAATCAGCACTGACACCTGCCGCGGCATTGGCAACCACGCAGAGGCTTGCGTAGGCCAGGCCCGCTTCACGCGCCAGAGCCGCCTCGGGCATAGCCGTCATCCCGACCAGCGTGCATCCATCGCTCCCCAGACGCCTGATCTCAGCGTTGGTTTCAAGCCGGGGTCCCTGCGTAACGCCGTAGCAGCCGCCGTTGATGAGTGGAACCTGGGCCAGACGCCCCGCATCCAGAACACGCTGACGCGTCGCTTCAGAAAAAGGCTCACCAAACTCGATATGTTGCAGTTCATGATCAGGAGAGTCGCTAAAGCTATGGGCCCTGCCCCAGGTGTAGTCAATCAACTGGTCTGGCACGACCAAGGCGCCCGGAGCAAGCTCGGGATCAACCGAACCAACCGCATTGATCGCAATGATCTCCCGCACACCCAATTCCATCAGGGCAGCGATGTTCGCCCGATAGTCGATCCGGTGCGGCGGTATGCGGTGCGGATTGCCATGGCGGGCGAGAAACCAGACGTCCTGGTCACCCAGTTGAATTCTGGCTGGCGCTGCCGATGGCTTACCGAAGGGGGTACTGACGGGACGATGCTCAAGAATCTCGAACATATCGAGCGCCCCGGTACCGGCGATGATGGCAAGGTGGGTCGTCATTCAGGAAACTCGTCCGGCAAAGCCCAGATTTCGTCCAACTGGCGCCAGTAGCCCTGCCAGTCCATACCGCAGCCAAAGATATAGCGGTCAGGCACCTTGAGAGCTGAATCATCCACCCAGTCTCGCGCCAGTCCACGATCGTGTTGCTTCAGCGCCAGCACAGCGGTGACGACTTCTTCCGCTCCGTCGGCCAGCAAGCGCTCACGCACAGCTTCCAGCGTGTGCCCTTCATCGAAAATATCGTCCACCAGCAGAACACTGCCACGGATCTCATCGGGCCAGCGGCCCCAATGCAGTTCACCGCCCTGAGTTGCTCCTCGATAGCGGGTCGCGTGAACGTGATCCATGGCAAACGGAAAATCCAGGCGCTTGGCCAGCTCAACTGCCGGATAAAGACCGCCATTCATCAGCACCATCATGGTCACCGAATCGCGCTGGCTGAGCCATTGCGTCAATCGTTCGGCCTGTCGATCCAGCGCCCTAGACACCTCTTCGGCCGATACGACCAGGTCGGACCCTTCCGGCCAGCGGCCGGGAAACTTGTCAGCTCGGCTCACCAGCCTGTTTCTCCTCGTCGTGTTGCTGCGCCATTTGTTCAGCCTGCTCCAGCTTGATGGTCCGTGTCGGGAAGGCCATTTGAGCCCCATGCGCGGCGATGATATCGCCGATCTTCAGAAGCACGTCCTCGCGAACGGCGTGGTACTCCGTCCAAACCACGGTTCTGGTAAAGCAGTAGATCATGATATCCAGCG
Source organism: Wenzhouxiangella sp. (assembly GCA_036351735.1). GTDB lineage: Bacteria > Pseudomonadota > Gammaproteobacteria > Xanthomonadales > Wenzhouxiangellaceae > Wenzhouxiangella. The sequence goes on from JAZBPR010000058.1 coordinate 10,454, forward strand.
AATGGGGGCCGTAGATATTGAAGTGGACCATGGTTGTTTGCGTGGCATCCAGGTCCTCATGGCCTTCAATCATGGCGCGGATGTCATCAACAATCGCCTTGACCAGAAGTTGATCGTCATAGCGAATGCCGATGTGTTCAAAAATCCGCCGATGGGTCATGCGCGACGGATTTTCGACCGTGATGGTCGTGAACGTAGAATTAGGCACATACATCGGTCGTTTGTCGAATTTACGGATGGTCGTCATCCGCCAACCGATTTTCTCGACAACCCCCTCTATTTCCTGATCGGGCGAGCGGACCCAGTCCCCCACTGAAAACGGACGGTCCATGAACACCATAAAACCGCCGAAAAAATTGGCCAGCAAATCGCGGGCCGCCAATCCAATGGCGATACCGCTAACCCCACCGGCAGCGAGAAACCCAGAAATGGGAATCTCCAGAATGCTCAGCGTCGTGAGAGCCCCGGTCAGAACGACCGCGATTCGAACAATGCGGCCGAGCACGCTGACAGTTGTAATGTCAAAGTGCTTGTTGCGTTTGCGGCGATCTTCGATAAAAGCGTTCTCGAAGCCCGTGGCCAATCTGAAGAAGAACCAGGTGGCGGCAACAACCAATCCCAACTGCTGCAGCGTATTCAAGAACTCCCGGGAGAAGTACAGCAACTCGGTGTTCGGCGTCATGACCCGAGCCGCCATGATGAGACCCTGCCACCAGATCAGCAGTGAAACCGGCCGCTTTCCGGCATAGACAATCCCGTCATCCCAGTGACTACGGCTTCTCTGGGCAAACTTTTCCAGCCTCTTGATAAAACTTCGGTAGAAGAACTCCAGCAGAAGCGCTGCCAGAATAATGAGAAAAGCCTGCAGCACCCACGCGGGAACGCCGACCATGCTGCCGATTTTGTGGAGGTACTCCATCATTGATCGCTTCCGTTCAGTGCCTGTAGCGAATCGCGCCAGGCCCGAAACTCAGGCACCATCAGTTGTTCATCAAAACTCATCATCGCACGACCATACAGGCGGGCGAGACGTGCCGCATCCAGTTCAGGCCACGAAAGACCTGAATCAAGAACGGCCTGTGCGGATTCGGGCCTGCAGACCAGCGCAAGATCGCAACCGGCTTCGATCGCCACTTGAAGCCTCTCAAACAGATCACCACCAGGTGCAGCACCCAGCATGTCCATGTCGTCTGAGATCACCAGTCCATTGAAACCCAGGCGACGTTTGAGTAGCTCCTGGATCCAACGCTGCGAAAACCCCGCAGGCCTTGGATCAACCGCCGGGTAGCAAACATGCGCCATCATCACTGCCCCGAGGCGATTGTGAAGCTGCTCAAAGGGCGACAAATCCTGCACCATTTCCTGAAAAGAACGGCCGTCTTCAACGACCGTGTCATGTGAATCGGCTGCGACCGATCCATGGCCAGGGAAATGCTTTCCGCAGGCCGGCATGCCGGCATCCCTCATCCCCGCAACGTAGAACCGGGCCAGTTCGATAACCGACAGGGGGTCCGAGCTCAGCGCACGGTCTCCAATCACGCAGCTGCCACGATCCAGATCCAGCACCGGGGCAAAACTCATGTCCACCCCCAAAGCGAGCATCTCGGCAGCCATGACTCGACCATGGCGATAAGCCAGATCGCAGGCCCGCTCCGGATGAGTCTCATGCCAGCGCCCTATGAGGCGAAGCGGTGGCAGAGGCGTTAGACCGTCCCCGCGAAAGCGCTGCACGCGGCCTCCTTCCTGATCCACCGTAACCAGCAGACGTGGGGTGCGTAGTTGGCGAATCTCGCTGATCAGCTCGCTCACCTGAGCCACAGAATCGAAATTACGCGTGAACAGGATTACCCCACCCACGGCCGGATGCATCAACTGCTCCCGCGTCGGGATATCGAGTGTCAGGCCGTTGATGCCGATGATCAACGGTCCGGTCGTTCGCTTATCTGTCATTCGCGCTCAAATAAGGCGATGGACTCAACGTGCGCGGTATGCGGGAACATATCCGCAATGCCAGCCGCCTTTAGAACGAATCTATGCGATCGGCAGAGTTCACCAGCATCTCTGGCCAGCGTGGCCGGGTTGCAGGAAACATAAACCAGCCGCCGTGCCCCGCAGCCAGCCACCATCGGCAGGATCTCAAACGCACCGGAGCGAGGCGGATCAATCAGCACCGCATCGAAACCCTGCCGATACCAGCTTCGGTCCGAAACATCGCTGGCCAGATCCGCGACGTCAAAATCCACGTTTGCAAGACCGTTGCCTACCGCATTGGCCCTGGCCGCATGGATCAAAGCCTCCGATCCTTCAACGCCGAAGACAAATCCGGCTCTACGCGCCAGAGGCAAGGTGAAATTACCCAAGCCGCAAAACAGGTCCAGAACTCGCTCCTGAGGCGTAGGAGACAGGAGATGAATAGCGGTTTCCACGAGCGCAGCGTTCAGCCGGGCGTTGACCTGTATGAAATGCTGCGGATGGAAGACCAACTGCACATCAAATGACGCAAGGCGATAGCTGAGCTGATGATCGTCCGGGCACAATCGGTGCACCGTATCGGGGCCCTTTGGCTGCAAGTAGACCGCGATCCCCTCCCGCTCCGACCATTGCTTGAGCTGCATGACATCAGCACTGGTCAGTTCGCGCAGGTGGCGAATCACTATCGCCGCGCCATCATCTCCACTCGCTGTTTCAATCTGTGGCACGGCATCTGCGACGCTGAGATTCCCAAGCAGTTCCGAAAGACTGGCCAATCGATGACCAAAATCAGGATGCAGAACCCGACAATGGCCAACATCAGCGACGAAACGGCCCTGCTTTTCTCGGAAACCCACCAGCACCCGCCCTTTGCCTTCCACCTTGCGCGCGCTGAGACGGCTTCTGCGCCGGTAACCCCACGGGTCGGCTGCAAGCGGTTCCAACCAGCGCTCGGGCTCCACCTCGCCGATCCTTCGCAAGTTCTCGACCAGACGCTGGTGCTTGAAACCCAGCTGCGCGGAATGGGCTAGATGCTGCAGCGCGCAACCGCCGCATTGCTCAAACCACTCGCAACCGGGCTCGATTCGGTCGGGTGAGGGCTCCAGCACCTCCAGACAAACCGCCTCATCAAAGCGGCGGTTTCGGGCAATCAGGCGAGCCGAAACGGTCTCTCCCGGCAAGGCGCCATGGACAAAAACCGCCTTGTCAGAAATACGCCCGACGCCACGACCATCGTGACTCAGGTCACTAATGCTCACAGTGACAGGATCAACAGGCAACCGACGACGGCGCTTACGACTCATGCGGGAATCGAAGTGGAAGATCGGTTAAGGAGTGCTATTTCTGTGTCCAACTGCCATCAGCCTGTTGGTAAAACCAGCCAGGCCGCGCGTTGGCAATCCACCGTCGGGCAAAAGTCTGGCGAATTTCGTCTTCCCAGCCCGGTTGGCCGTTGGCTACCGCAATTTCACGGTATACGGCGCGACGATCTGCATTTTCTTCTCCAACAACGCGTTCGAGATTACGTCGTTCGGCCAGCCCAATGGCACTGCGATCCTTGATCTCAACCAGTCCATCGTTGGACAGACCGATGGCGCCGGCCTCGAACCAAGCGGCCAGATGCGCCTGGTGGCGGTCTGCCATGCGTGCCTTGATCGACTGAATCTGAGGCGTGTTGACGTCGATGTTCGGAGCCTGAGCCCAAGCCCTGGCCATAAAAAGATCAGAAATCTGGAAGCCTGGCGCGGACACCTGCGATGCCCCTGCTGGCATTTCAGGCAGCCCGGCATCATCCTCACCCAGAACGTCTTGAATGAACCGGTCAGCCGCCTCCTCAGCTGCCGCTTCCGGAAAATAGACATTGATGGTGACGCAAGCAGCCAGCGTCATGATCAGCCCGATCATCATCAGCGAAAAAATTCTGGTCATGGATTTCTTGCTCCTGTTTGGAATTGGCAACGAGTACACGATGACAGCTGATTTGCAGCCTGCCCCAGACTCCTTGAACCACTGCTGAATAGTTTAACGTCTCAGACTGCCGACAACGCCTGAGCTAAGGACTTGAATCCACGAACCGTCAGTCGTGCCCTTACACCCTTGACGTTCCCGTCTGGGACAAACGCTTCGCTGAATCCCTGACCGGCAGCCTCTCCCAGGCGTTCCTCGCCGTTGTAAACCGGTCGCAATTCGCCGGACAGCCCCACCTCTCCGAATGCAATCAGGCCCTTGGGTAGCGGTGTCTCTCTTAGCGAAGACTTCAGCGCCATCGCGATAGCCAGATCACTGGCTGTCTCAGAAACACGAATTCCCCCGGCCACGCTGACAAAAACATCCTGATCGCCGATCTGGATCCCGGCGTGACGATTCATCACTGCAAGCAGCAAAGCCAATCTATTCTGATCAATCCCCACTGCCACACGGCGCGGATTCGACAATGTCGAGGGTGCCACAAGCGCCTGAACTTCGACCATCAGCGGTCGTGTGCCTTCGCGAGTCACCAGCACGCAACTGCCTGGGGCTGGCGTCTCCGAACCGGTCAGGAATATGGCCGACGGGTTGGCAATGGCCTTCAGGCCTTCACCGGTCATGGCAAACACACCCAACTCGTTGGCCGCTCCAAAACGATTCTTCACGGCCCGGATCAATCTGTAGCGGCTGCCGGAATCCGACTCGAAATACATGACAGCATCAACCATATGCTCCAGCACCCGAGGGCCTGCCAACGCACCCTCTTTGGTCACATGGCCGACAAGGACAACGGCGCAGCCCGATTGCTTGGCATATTGCACCAGTCGCGCGGCACATTCCCTGACCTGCGCGACGGCGCCGGGCGCCGACTGCAAAGCCTCGGTCCAGAGAGTCTGGATGGAATCGACCACCATGAAGCTTGGCTTGTGCTGCGCGGCGGTCGCCAAAATGGTCTCGACGCGGGTCTCAGTCAGACATTGCAGCTTCGCGGGATTCAAACCCAGTCGGCGGGCACGCATGGCCACCTGCCCGGCTGACTCTTCGCCGGTCACGTACAGACTCTTCTGGTCCATAGCCAGCGCAGCCTGAGCCTGCAGCAGCAAGGTTGATTTGCCTATCCCCGGGTCCCCACCCAGTAAGACGACCGAGCCGGGAACCAGGCCCCCACCGAGCACACGGTCAAGCTCGCTCAGACCCGTAGATAGACGCAGACTCGCGTCTTCCAGAGGGACATCGGCAAGACTCGCCACCTCAACCGAGGCCGCACCGGTCCAATGCCCGCGCTTGCCGGGCCCAGTGCTCACCGAAGGCGCTGAGACTGTTTCCTCGAGCGAATTCCAAACGCCGCAGTCGGCGCATTGGCCGGACCACTTCGGGAAGCTGGCGCCGCATTCTCGGCAGGTGTAGCTTGTCTTTGGTTTGGCCATTTCGGGTATTTTAGGCGTATGAAGCGCGACGAGCAGCCTATGATCGGCGAATCTCCGGCATTTCTTGCAGTGCTGGAACGCGTGTCGGCTGCGGCTGCCATGCACCGGCCCATTCTTGTAGTGGGCGAGCGCGGCACGGGTAAGGAACTGGTCGCTGAGCGCTTGCACTACCTGTCGCCGCGCTGGGATCAACCGCTGATCAAGCTCAATTGTGCGGCCATCAGTGAATCCCTGCTTGAATCTGAACTTTTCGGACACGAAGCCGGTGCCTATACGGACGCGACGCGGAGCCGCATCGGACGATTCGAAGCGGCCGATGGCGGCAGTCTTTTCCTGGACGAACTGGCCAGCACTACACCGACCGTGCAGGAAAAGATCCTGAGAGTCATCGAGTACGGTCAGTTCGAACGTCTGGGTTCTTCCGAGACGCGACGTGTCGATGTCCGCTTGATTGGCGCAGCCAACGTGGATCTACCTGATCTGGCTGCCCAGGGGAAGTTCCGATCAGACCTGCTGGACCGACTGGCTTTTGACGTTATCACCCTGCCACCTTTGCGCGCCAGACCTGAAGACATCCTCCCGCTTGCTGAAGCCTTTGCGATCAGGATCAGCCACGAGCTGGGCCGGGAGCTGTTCGCAGGATTCAGCCCCGAGGTGACTCGTCGCTTGCTCTCCCACCATTGGCCCGGCAATATTCGCGAGCTCAAGAACGTGGTTGAAAGAGCAGTTTATCGTCAGGAAGCACCCGATAAGCCGGTCAGGGAACTTGTGCTCGATCCGTTTGATTCCCCTTGGAGGCCAGATAGCTCCGACGGGGACAACGACGCTACAACGAACGCCCCTGACCCGGCCCGCGCGCCATTCGATCTGCGCGCGTTTCTCAACCAGCGGGAAAAAGACCTTACTGAGCAGGCTTTGGCCTTCTGCGGCGGTAACCAGCGAAAGGCGGCGAACCGACTGGGCCTGAGTTATGACCAACTCCGAGGGATCTTGCGCAAACATGATTTGGCCAAAAGCTAGCGTTTGCATCGACGGCCCAAGTCAAGTTGTTAGACTACCCATTGGTGCAACTTTTTTAGGCACATGATCAGAAACAAACGCGCTGCCGGGTGCAAACGCTGCTTGGATGCGCCGCCCTTCCCCATGGATATAGCGATGGCCTTTCAGCCTATCGTCAGGTTTTCAACCCGCGAAATCTTCGCCCATGAAGCACTAGTGCGCGGGGCCAATGGTGAGCCGGCTGGCAAAGTCTTCGCCCACCTCAACTCTGAGAATCTGTATCAGTTTGATCAGAACTGTCGCGTTCGGGCGATCAAGGATGCCGCACTCTGCAACATCGACACGGACATCAGCATCAACTTCATGCCCAATGCGGTGTATCAGGCCGAGACCTGTATCCAGAAGACACTCGAGGCAGCCGCACAGGTCAACTTCCCGTTGGATCGGATCATTTTTGAAGTCACCGAGAGCGACGAGATTCCTGATCGTGCGCATCTTCGAAACATCCTCGATTACTACAAGAAGCGGGGTTTCCGAACGGCGATTGATGATTTTGGTGAGGGTTACGCCGGCCTCAACCTGCTTGCGGAGTTTATTCCGGATATCGTAAAACTGGACATGGCGTTGGTTCGATCATTGGATCGTGACAAAAATCGCCGGGCCATCGTTCGACATATGGCTCGGCTGTGCGAGGATCTCGGCATCGAGGTAATCGCTGAGGGCATCGAAACCAAAGCAGAGAGGGACACGCTGCTGGATCTGGGGGTTGATTTGTTCCAAGGCTACCTGTTCGCCAGGCCCGCCTTCCAGGCGGCCGGCAAGGTCGACGAGTCCAGTCTTCGTCGCTAGTGGGCCATGCGGCCAAGCGTTACCTATGTAGGCACATCGCTCTCTAGGAACCGGAATCAGCAGGCTGGCTCTTTGTGGGAACAACCCAAAACACCACCGCAATCAGACACAAAATAATCCCCACGAACAGGCCGAACCAGGCCTGACGATCCGGCCCGGGCCGAATTACCGAACGCGCAGGCTGTTCGGGGTCGTAACGGAGCTCAATTGGAGAGTCTGGGACAAATTCGGTCATCGCCAACTCAGCTTCTGCCTGGGTCATGTCGCCAATACGTTGACTGAAGCGCAGACGATCGCCGCTGAATCGGGTCTGATCCAAGTCGTAGACATAGTTCACATGCACCCGCCAGCCTGAGCCGACCCGACTGCCGGCCAGGGGTTCGGCGCGCGCCGTGATTACGGTTCCCTGCACGCTGGGCCAAGTCAGGCTGTTGTGCCCGGCCAGCAGCAATCCAGACCGATCGTGAACCAGTGCAATCCCCATCATGAGAATCAGCACGGCAGCGATCCTTCGTGCGATTTTTTGGTTTGATCGTTCCAAAGGAGCTGTTTTTAGTCAATTCCTCCCACACCATAACAGGGCCAGCCATCCAGCCAGCTTTCAAAAGGCCAAGCGAGCCTGCATGACGCCGCTTTTGCGACACCCCTGAGCCTGTCCGCCTGAGCTATCCTTGGCTGGAAGCCTCACTGAGGCGTACATCACGAAAAAGGGAGATTCGCGATGCAGGAGAAACCGGGAGATCAGCCAGACAACTACGGAAAGCGTCAACGAATCGGGCTCTTCGCCGGCCCTCTGGTCCTCTTGTTGTTTCTCATTCTGCCCGCACCCGAGGGAATGAGCGATGCCGCTTGGGCCACGGCGGCTGTGGGCAGTTTGATGGCGATCTGGTGGATCACTGAAGCCATTCCCATTCCGGTGACCGCCCTCGTGCCGATCCCGCTGTTTCCCATGCTGGGCGTCGGAACCATCAGCGAAACCACCTCACCCTACGCAAACCCCCTAATTTTTCTCTTCATGGGCGGCTTCATGATCGCCCTGGCCATGCAGCGCTGGGGACTCCACCGCCGAATCGCGCTATCAATCATTGCAAGGGTCGGTCCTCATCCGAATGCCATCATCTTCGGCTTCATGCTCGCCTCTGCGTTTTTGAGCATGTGGGTCAGCAATACCGCCACCGCGTTGATGATGCTGCCCATCGCCTTGTCGGTCGTCAATCTATCTCGCAAGCTCCCGCAAACCACCGACGAGGAACATCGGGGGCTAACCAATTTCGGCATAGCGCTGGTTCTGGCCATCGCCTATGCCTGCAATATCGGCGGCATGGGGACACTGATCGGAACCCCACCCAACGCACTGATGGCCGCGTTCATCCTAAACAACTACGGTATTGAAATCGGCTTTGCCCAGTGGATGCTGATTGGTGTGCCATTGGTTTTGATCGGGCTTCCTTTGGCCTTCCTCATGCTGACTCGCCTCACATTTCCGGTGACTCTACAGGAGCTTCCCGGCGGCTCGGACGTCATCCGGGAAGAAAACTCCAAGCTTGGGCCCATGAGCCGCGAGGAGATGAGCGTTGCGATTGTTTTCGGACTCACAGCGACCCTGTGGATTTTGCGCCAACCATTGCAGAACTACATCCCTGGCATCAGCGATGCTGGGATCGCGCTTGCGGCCGGCATCGCTCTTGTGTTGATTCCTTCCAGTTTTAGCGAAGGGCGGTTCCTTCTGGACTGGCAGACCATTGAACGCCTGCCATGGGGCATTCTGATCCTGTTCGGCGGCGGATTGAGCCTCGCGGCGGCCTTTTCCAGGACGGGCCTTGATGAAAGCGTGGGCCTCATGGTAACCAGTCTTGAGGCCTGGCCCACGCTCCTGCTGCTCGCCGTCTCCGTGGCCGTGGTACTGCTGCTAACAGAAATGACGAGCAACACCGCAACGGCCGCTGCATTTCTGCCGATTCTGGCGGCCGCCGCCATCGGCATCGGCGAGAACCCGCTGTTGTTCATCATTCCGGCAGCACTGGCTGCTTCTTGTGCCTTCATGCTGCCCGTAGCAACACCGCCCAATGCCATCGTTTACGGAAGTGGTCTTCTGAAGATTCCGATGATGGTCAAGGCAGGCCTGGCTTTGAACCTTGTCTTTATCGTGATGATTCTGGGCACGGCTTACACCCTGCTCGGCTGGGTTCTCGGTGCCCAGCCGGGCGTTCCCTTGGAATGACACGACGAACCGGCCTCAGCCCTCATTCTCAGGCCAGATATCTGCTCTGCTCGGATCTTGACCGGACGCTGATACCCAACGGCCTGCACACTGAATCGCCCGGTGCACGGGACGTTTTTCACCGGCTTGTCGACACACGCGCTGTCTGTCTGGTTTACGTCACTGGCCGCAATCGGGCTTTGGTCGAGCAGGCGATCGAGGAGTTCTCCCTGCCCTGGCCTGATGCGGTCATCGGAGATGTTGGCACCCGCATCTGGTCGACCCTCGACCATCAATGGAATAGCTGGTCGCAGTGGGACGATTTGATCAGGCAGGACTTTACCCAGAGCGTTCGCGAATCAATCAGCGAAATCGCAAGTCAGACTGACGGCCTGACGGCCCAGACCGATGACCGTCAGACAGAATACAAGCTGAGCTATTACTGCCCGGTCGACCAACTGGCCCAACACCAGTCGGAACTCCAGACGGCCTTTGTCCAGCGGGAACTATCAGCGACGGTCGTCGCTAGTCAGGACGAAACCAGCCATATGGGCCTGATCGACGTCCTGCCGAGCAAGGCCACCAAGCATGACGCCATCGAAATGCTCATGGCGGGTTGGGGGTTTAATCATTGGTCGACCGTCTGCGCCGGAGACAGTGGCAATGATCTGCCCTTTCTGACCTCAGCCCTGCAGTCCGTGCTGGTGGCCAACGCCGATGACAGCGTTCGCGAAGAGGCCATTGCCATGGCGCAATCTTTGGGTCAGATCGACAATCTGTATCTCGCGCGCGGTGGCATCATGGGCATGAACGGATGCTATGCCGCCGGCGTAGTCGAGGGTTTCCTGCACTATTTTCCCAACGCTAGAGAATGGCTGGATTGAACTTCTGGACAATTGACCGGGATCAATTCACTTAGAGCTGTTCCCGTGCAGAATCGTCATCTGTTCCATATTTTGGAAAAGGCGACCGTTCAGCCATGCGTAAAACACTGTCCTTGATACTTTTCTTCTGCTTGTCTGTCTTGACATCACTCGCTCTGTCCGAAACCGAACCGGCTCCGATCGAGGGCATGACCATGCATGTTTTCATGTCCGAAACCTGCCCCCATTGCCGGGCGCAGAAGCCTTTTCTTGCCAGTCTCGATGCCAGCCACGAAAAGCTTGAGATCATCCATATGGAAGTCATGACCACGCGCGAGCACCATGCATTGCTCAAGAACATGGCTTCTTTGCACGGCGTGCAGCCTGGATCGGTACCCATGGTTTTTTTCGGCGGGCGCGTTTGGACGGGTGACAGCAAACAGATCCGCCGCGAAATCGCGGATCATGTGGAAGCCTGCCTGAGCAGCGGCTGCCCGATCAACTGATACGGGGAGGGAACGACGGGCGCAGGCGGCCAGAAATGTGGCGCCTGCGCCCGCCACTTTGAGGGCCTGAGCGGCCTTCAAACGAGCGGACATTGAATGGCCAGACATCGCGCCAATCGCAACCAGCCCATCACGATAGGATCGACCGAGGTACTGCCCGGCGAACGGCGCAGTATTCAGTTGAACATGGGTCGACTCTACACCCATGCTCAGACCGCCATGCCTGTGCAGGTCGTTTGCGGGAAGCGCCCGGGGCCTGTTCTCTTTGTCAGTGCCGCCATTCACGGCGACGAACTCAATGGCGTGGAGATTATCCGGCGCCTGATGCGCATCGACGAACTCCAGCGCCTGCGCGGAACGCTGATTGCCGTGCCCATTGTCAACCTGCATGGATTCATCCATACAAGCCGCTACCTGCCTGATCGACGCGACCTGAATCGTTCCTTCCCTGGCTCGCAAACCGGCTCGCTCGCGGGTCGTATCGCCCATGTCTTCATGAATGAAATTGTCCGACGCGCCACCCACGGTATTGATCTGCACACCGGAGCGGTTCATCGAACCAATCTGCCCCAAATCAGGGCGAATCTGGATGATCCAGAAACCTTGACCATGGCGAAGGCTTTCGGAACGCCCGTGATTCTGAATTCAGCCATCCGCGACGGATCACTGAGGGCAGCCGCGTCGGAGCGCAAGACGCCCATCGTGCTGTACGAGGCGGGGGAAGCCCTGCGTCTGGATGAATTTTGCATTCGCGGCGGCGTTGAGGGCATTGTGAGGGTCATGCGGGTACTGGGCATGCTGCGTAAGTCGCGCCGAAAACCACCGCCTGAGCCGATCATGGCCCGCTCAAGTAATTGGATGCGCGCCCCTCAAAGCGGTTTGTTCAGGGCCTATGCCCAACTCGGTGACCGGGTCATCCGTGACCAAACCGTTCTTGGCGCAGTCTCCGACCCTTTCGGCGAAAGCGAACAGGAAATCCGGGCTCCGTTCAGCGGGATCGTCATCGGTCGGCTCAATTTGCCGCTGGTCAACGAAGGAGATGCGGTCTTCCACATTGCCCGCTTCTATCGGACCGATCTGGCCGCAGAGCGCATCGAAGACTACCAGGAGTCCATCGAGTCAGAGAACTTTCCGTGGACCGACGAGGCCAGTGAGTCGCACTGAAAATGCGAACTCAATAACCATCCCTTATAATCCCTCGCACCCTATATCTGGAGGCCACCGATGACCGCGAGCATGCGAGCCATCGTCAAGCCCAGCGCCGCACCGGGGCTGGAGATGCGCGAAGTTCCGATTCCTTCCCCGGGTCCGAATGATGTCCTCATCAAGCTTGAGAAAACCGCAATCTGCGGCACCGACCTGCACATTTACCAGTGGGACGACTGGGCGAAGAGAACCATCAAGCCCCCACTGGTGATCGGACATGAATTCGTCGGGCGCATCGTGGATATGGGCGAAGGCGTTAGGGGGTACGGCGAAGGACAGCGCGTCTCTGCCGAAGGTCACGTGGTGTGCGGTGTATGCAGAAACTGTCGCGCGGGCAAGCCCCACCTCTGCCCACACACCGAGGGCATAGGGGTCAATCGCGACGGCGGATTCGCGGAGTACGTGGTGGTGCCTGCCAGCAATCTCTGGCCGATTCCGGATGAGATTCCCTCAGAACTGGCCGCGTTCTTCGACCCCTTCGGCAATGCCGCACACTGCGCCCTCCAATTCGATCTGGTCGGGGAGGATGTACTCATTACTGGTGCCGGTCCCATCGGCATCATGGCCGCCGGTATTGCCAAACACGTCGGCGCGCGGCATATCGTGATCAGCGATGTCAACGACCATAGGCTCAAGCTGGCCGAAGACATGGGCGCAACGCGTACGATCAACGTGACCCGCGAACGTCTTCGCGACATCCTCGGTGAACTGAAGATCGATGGGTTCGATGTCGGGATGGAGATGTCGGGCAACCCAGTGGCCTTTGGTGATCTGCTGCACTGCATGTATCACGGCGGACGCGTGGCGCTACTGGGGCTGCTACCAAAAGGCGCCGGCGTCGACTGGGACCAAGTGATTTTCAAGGGCCTCAAGGTTCACGGCATCTACGGCAGGCGGATGTATGAAACCTGGTACAAGATGACCCAGATGGTGTTGACCGGCTTTCCCCTGCACAAAGTCCTCACTCATCAATTGCCGATCGATGATTTTCAGGAGGGCTTTGAACTTATGGCCGCCGGCGAGTGCGGCAAGGTCGTTTGCGACTGGACCGGCAGAGCATAATCGCCCTGCCTGGGTTCTGACTGCTGAACTGACTAGGATTCCGGCCGATAGATCTTGTCTGGATTGAATCGGGGTTGCCACGGCAACCCTTCATTCTGCCAGCCGTTTTTCAGACGCATCCCAGCCTGTTCGCCCTCGCTAAGGCGATCACCCTGAAAACCATGGCGGACGTAGAAAACGTTTGGGAAGCCTGCTTCACGAAGCGCCTCGGCACTTGCTCCACCCCGGGCGCTTCCAGAGCGGCACATGGTGATAATGGTAGCGTTGCGCCCCATTCCGAGCGACTCCAGCGCCGCCCCAACTTGCTCAGCAAACCTCGGATTCCGCGGCATCGGAAAGCTGCCTCTTTCGTCGTTCCATGCATCACGCTGCACGAGCAGAAACGGGATATTGATGTCGACCACGTCGGTCCAGCCGATGAACATGATCTCGATGGGGTCGCGCACATCCACGAACAGCACCTGCCGCTCTGGATCGGATGCCGCCTCAAAAGCCTCAGCTGCCGAAATCGAGTTCTCCTCAGCCATCGCCGAGCCAATCAACAAAATCCCCAAGGCCAAACCCAATACTTTGCCAGTCATACGTACTCTCCCGAATCTGCAATGGGCAGATGCTATCACTGAGCCGACTCCATGTCCTCGACATCACCCTGCCCTACAATGAACAGCATCGCCGCAACAGAATGGACGCCGCCGCATGGGTGATCTCAGTTTCCTTCAACGCTTGACGCAAGAACTTGAGCAAATCGACCAGGACGGTCTGTACAAACGAGAACGGGCCATCACGACCCCACAGCGGGTAGAAATAGAAACAAGTTCAGCCGGTAAAGTGCTGAATTTTTGTGCAAACAACTATCTGGGTCTCGCCGACCATCCCGACATCATCACCGCCGCTCAGGGCGCGCTGGACGACTACGGCTTCGGGCTGGCATCGGTGCGGTTCATCTGTGGCACCCAGGATTTGCACAAGCAGCTTGAGAAAACCATCGCCAGCTTTCTCGGCAAGGAAGACAGCATTCTTTACGCGGCTTGTTTCGATGCAAACGGGGGACTTTTCGAACCCTTGCTCGGACCCGAGGACGCCATCATCTCGGATCAGCTCAATCATGCCTCGATTATCGATGGCATCCGGCTGTGTAAGGCAGAGCGCCATCGCTATCCGAACTCCGACATGAATGCATTGGAGGACGCACTCAAGAAGACGCAGGGCAAGCGCACTCGCCTGATCGCCACGGACGGCGTTTTTTCCATGGACGGCTATGTCGCCAAACTGGACGAAATCACAGCACTGGCTGACCAGTACAACGCACTGGTCATGGTGGATGATTGTCACGCAACGGGCTTTTTCGGTCCAAGCGGCCGCGGCTCGGCCGAATATCACAGTGTTCTGGACAAGATTGACATCATCACCTCAACGCTTGGGAAGGCGCTGGGTGGTGGCATGGGTGGGTTCACCGCAGCCAGCCAGCCGGTGATCGACATTCTTCGCCAGCGATCTCGTCCCTATCTGTTTTCCAATTCGCTGGCACCGCCGCTGGTTGCTGCGAGCCTGAAGGTATTTGAAATACTGACTGCCTCCACCCGCCTCCGGGATCAGCTTGAAGACAATACGCGCTTCTTCCGCAAAGCCATGACCGATGCCGGCTTCGATATCAAGGCCGGAGACCACCCGATTGTTCCGGTCATGCTCTACGACGCCCCGCTGGCTCAGAAAATGGCTGATGAACTTCTCGCAGAAGGGATCTACGTAATCGGCTTTTTCTACCCCGTGGTGCCCAAAGGAGAGGCCCGGATCCGAACACAAATCTCCGCGGCCCATACCCGTGAACAGCTGGAGCGCGCTGTCGATGCCTTCAGCAGGGTCGGAAAACGCCTTGGAGTGATCTGATTCACGCGGAATCGACCGAATCGTCAGAGCATCAACTGCTCATCATTGGCGCCGGATTTTCGGGTATCGGACTGGCGATTAGGCTCAAGCAGGCGGGACGAAGCAATTTTCGCATCCTGGAAGCCGAAGCCGGTGTCGGCGGCACGTGGTGGCTGAATCGATATCCGGGCTGCGCCTGCGATGTGCAGTCCCATCTCTATTCACTCTCGTACGGTGCGCGAGGAGACTGGTCCCGCCAGTTTCCCTCACGGGAAGAGATTCAGGCCTCACTTCAGGCACTGGTGGAGACCCATCAGCTCACAAGGCATATCATGCTCAACACGCGTCTGATTCGCGCTTGCTGGGACAGCGAACACCAGAGGTGGGAGGTCAGGGATCAGCATGGCAGACTTCATTACGCACGGTGGCTGATCTCGGCGATCGGTGGCCTGTCTAGGCCCGCCTGGCCGGAGATTCCCGGCCTGCAGAGTTTCGAAGGGCGCGTCATTCATTCTCAGCAGTGGCCCGAAGACCTCCGTCTGGAGAAAAAGCGTGTGGCCGTCATCGGCACCGGGGCATCCGCCGTTCAGTTCATTCCCCACCTTCAGCGACAGGTCAGCCGCCTCGACGTCTACCAGCGAAGTCCTCAATGGATTCTGCCGAAACCGGATCAAGCGATTCCGGAGTGGCGCCGCCGTCTACTGTCGCACATCCCTCTTTACCGCCGAATGACGCGCCTGGGTCAATTCCTCCTGCTGGAGTCGCGTCTACCCGCCTTTACCCGTTTTCCAAGACTGACCGCTTTTCACCGCTGGAAAGCACTCCGCCACCTTGCAGATCAGGTCAGTGATCCGGTGCTTCGCCGCCAACTCACACCCGACTATGCCATGGGATGCAAACGCGTCCTGATGTCCAGCGACTATTACCCGGCCCTCAGCAAATCAAACGTTGAACTGATCACCCAGCCGATTCAATCGATAGACGAGACCGGGATCGTCGACCGGAGCGGTCAGTCGCGTGAGTGCGATCTGATCATTCTTGGCACTGGCTTTCAGGCTACCCAGCCGATCCCAAAAGGGATGATCATCGGCCGCAGCGGCCAGGATCTGGCGGCACTGTGGGAAGAAGGGCCCTTTGCTTTCAAGGGATCGACGGTTCCGGGCTTTCCAAATTTCTTGACGCTGCTCGGGCCCAACACCGCTTTGGGGCATAACTCGGTGTTGCTCATGATCGAGGCGCAGATCCAATATCTTCTGTCTGCGCTGCGCTGGTCGGAAAAAACAGGGCATCGGGTGATCGAAGTCACACCCGCTGCCACCAACACCTGGAACGCTGACCTGAAGCGCAGACTCGGACAAACTGTCTGGAGTCGCGGCGGCTGCTCCAGCTGGTATCAGCACGCCACCAGCGGTCGTATCCCAACCCTCTGGCCGCGTTTCACCTTCACATTTCGCTGGCTGTTGCGGCGATTTGACCCGGAATCCTATGAATATCGGTGATTGCGAGTCACGCTTATTCCTGGTTCAGACGCTCTGTTTGCTCGTCGCTATTCGCCCAGAAGCTGTCTGGCAGCCTGCTCCATCTGCTGCTCGGACGCCAGCACGAGCGAGGCCGCATCGCCAAGGGGAATGTAGCAATCGGCACTCGTCACCCGCCGAAGCGGTCGATCGGCCAGTCCGGATTCCACAAGGACACCGACCACGCCTTCGCCGACACCACCATCCGGACGGCCTTCGTCGAACACCAGAACAGCCCGGCAGGCTGAGGCGTGCTTGCAGATCGCTTCGACATCCAGAGGCTTGAGCCAGCGCAGATCCATCACCCGGACTGCCAATTCATCGCTGGCCAAGCGGCGAGCGCAGCGAAGCGCCATCGGGACACCGTTCCCGTAGGTCACGATGAGGAGATCGCTCGCCTTCTCGTTGTACACCCTTGGGCTAAACGGCGGTAGCGCCTCGGTAGGCACCGGATAGTCAAACAACCAGCCACCGTCCTCACGCTCGTACAAGTCCTTGGTCATGTAGAGCGCGATCGGCTCAATAAAGGCACAGACCCGTCCGTCTACCTTGGCCAAAGCGGCCATCGTTCTAAGCATGCACGCCGCGTCGTCTCCACGAGAGGGACAGCCAATGACGAGGCCGGGGATGTCTCTAAGTGCGGTCAGCGAATTGTCGTTGTGGAAATGCCCGCCGAATCCGCGCTGATAACCTAAACCGGCGATCCGCACCACCATGGGGTTGCGGAATTGGTCGTTCGAGAAAAACTGAAGCGAACACGCCTCGCCTCGAATCTGGTCGCAGGCATTGTGGAAATAAGCCAGATACTGGATTTCCGGGATGGGCAGATACCCCATGTTGGCATAGCCCTGCGCGAGCCCGAGGATCGTTGTCTCATCCAGCAGGGTGTTGAACACCCGGGTTTTCCCAAACTGAGATGATAAGCCCCTGGTCACCGTGTAGACGCCACCTTTTCGTGCGACATCTTCGCCGAAGACCAAGGCTTCCGGGTACTTCAGCAGGATATCTGCCAACGCACGATTGATCTGAATTGCCATGTGCCGGGCCGATGATGCCTCCGGCAGTCGATCCTCGCCTCCGAAATGATCTTGTCTTTGTGCGGAATCAATCTCGCGCTGCGCCTCAAGAAAAACCGCCGACCTGGACAGTGGTGCGAGCGGTCTTCGCACTTCCTCAAGCGTGCCAAGTCGCGGCAATTGGTCGCATTCATCGGCCATCGCCAGGCAGCGATGGCGCAGATTCTCGTAGCGCTGACGAATGGCATCGGGTGACATCAGGCGCCTTGCAATGACCTGTTCTGCCGAGCGAAGCAGGGGATCAGCAGACTCCGCCGACTGAAGCTCTTCTTCGCTGCGGTATTCAATCTCGAAATCGGTCCCGGCATGCCCCATCAGGCGGGTGACTTTCATGTGCAGGAAAACGGGCAGTCGGCGCTCACGGCATCGGCTCACCGCGTCCTCGACGATTGAGTAGGATTCAGTCAGATCGAGACCATTGGCGAAGACGTAGTTCAGCCCATAGCGCGAGGTCATGCTGTCTCTCACCCAGTTTCTGGGCGTTGGCACGGAAATCCCGATGTCGTTGTCTTCGCAAACAAACAGGATGGGCACAGACAGATTCTGGTGCCGCGCCCAGGCACACGCGTTCAGCGCCGTCTGAGCGCTGGCATGGTTCAAGCTGGCATCCCCAAAGCTGCAGACCACAATGCTGTCTTCGGGCACAGGTAACGTGGCCCCTCCCCGCGCACCGCGGGCGAGCGCTAATGCGGTGCCAACCGCCTTTGGCAGATGAGAGGCAATCGTCGAAGTCTGGGGCAACACCCATAGCGGGCCACTTCCCCACACCTTGTGGCGCCCACCTGAGGCGGGATCGTCACTTGCTGCGGCAAACGAAAGGCAAGTGTCGCGGATAAAATCGCGCTCAGATTGGTGCCTGTATCGCTCGGCCATGAAGGCGCCAGAACGGTAATGCAAGAAAGCAGGATCAGTACGTCGGGTTAATCGACCCACAAGCGCATTGCCCTCGTGGCCACTGGATCCGATTGTGTAAAAGACCTTGTTCTCGGCGCGCTTGACCCGCGCCATTAGATCAATCTGTCTTGACAGCATCTGACTGTCGAACAACTCCAGCAGGTCAGCCGCCGGGATATCACCTCGGATCACAGCTTCCAGTTGACCCTGTTCGATTCGATCGAGATGGGTCAGAAAGGCTTCGTCAACAACCTCGGCACGATTCAGACGACGGGGGGCAGGTCGGGACATGAGGTCTATTCACCCTAGAAAGCATTCAACCCCGTCAACTCACGCCCAACCACCAGTTGATGGACTGTTTCGGTGCCCTCGTAGGTAATGACGGACTCGAGATTCAGCATATGGCGAATGGCGACATACTCCAGCGTAATACCGGAGCCACCCAGCAGATCCCGACAATCGCGGGCAACGTCGAGAGCCATGCGCACGTTATTCCACTTGGCCAGGGAAATCTGGGTCGGATGAACCTTGCCCTGGTCTTTGAGGCGCCCGAGACGAAGCGACAACAACTGCGCCTGTGTGATCTGTCGGGCCATTTCAGCGAGCCGGATCTGAACTGCCTGATTAGCTGCCAGCGGCCGGTCGAAAAGGACTCGATCAGCCGTGTAGTCCAGCGCCTCGGTCAGGCAGGCAATAGCCGAGCCGATTGGCCCCCAGGTAATTCCGTATCGCGCCTGACTCAGGCACGAAAGCGGGCCTTTCAGGCCCTTCACATTCGGCAGGCGGTTGCCATCCGGCACCCTGACATTATCGAGGTAGAGCTCCGAGGTCACCGACGCTCGCAACGACATTTTTGCCTTGACCTCCCGTGCCTCAAAGCCAGGGGCATCGGTCGGAACGATAAAGCCCTGAATGCCGTCATCCGTGCGCGCCCAGACGATTGCAATCTGGGCCAGATTGCCGTTGGTAATCCACATCTTGGCCCCGTTGATGATCCAGTCGTCTCCATCGCGGCGGGCATGGGTCTTCATGTTCGCCGGATCAGAGCCCCCGTGCGGCTCAGTGAGCCCAAAACAGCCGATCACCTTCCCAGCCGCCATCTCCGGCAACCAGCGCTGCTTTTGCTCCTCCGATCCGAAGGCATGGATCGGATACATGCATAGCGAGGACTGAACAGACACGAAACTTCTAAGTCCTGAGTCACCGCGCTCAAGCTCCTGGCAGATCAAGCCGTAGCTCACCGCATTCAGACCCGCGCAGCCGTAGCCTTCCAGACTCGAACCCAGCAAACCCATATCCGCGATCTCAGGGACCAGCTCTGCCGGGAAACGGCCTTTGTCAAAGCACTCCGACATCAGCGGAAGCGCCTTTTCGTCGACGAATCGGGCAACGCTGTCGCGGATCATCCGTTCTTCATCGTTGAGCTGATCATCGATGTCAAACAGGTCAGTAGGATTGAGCTTGCGCATGATGAATATCCAATCTTGGGAAGTCAGTGATCGTGCTCGCAACACGAATTAATGGATGCTGAGCATACCTTCAGGATCGCTGGCTATAATACGCGGTCTTCGAAGTTTTTGACTGCATACGCCAACATGCTCAAGAAATTGCTTTTCGCCATTCTGGCGTCAGCCACGCTCGTGACATCGGTCCAGGCGGAACAAGGCGACGCTGCAGAAGGCCGTGTTATTGCCTTTAGCTGCCTGGGTTGCCATGGAATACCCTTCCAGACCAATGTCTACCCAACCTACTTTGTCCCCAAGATCAAAGGGCAGACCGCCGGATACATCGAGGCTGCCCTGCTGGCTTACCGTGAGGGCAGCCGGCGCCACGCCACCATGCAGGCGCAGGCCAATACCTTGAATGACGAAGACATCCGCAATGTCGCTGCCTACTTTGCAAGCCTTGGAGAAGAAGCCTTATGAAGACGGCAGTCGCAGCACTTCTGGCCCTTTTGGCATGGAACCTCAGTAGCCCTGCCCGTGCAGACGACCCAGCCCGGGGCAAAGAACTCTCTACAGTCTGTCAGAGTTGCCACGGAGAGAACGGTAATCTGGCTCTCCAACCTGAATACCCTCTAATCGGCGGACAGCACTTCGATTACCTGGTTCACGCCCTGCGGGCTTATCGCTCGGGCGACCGGGAAAACGCCATCATGGCAGGCTTTGCAAGGAATCTGTCGGATCAGGATATTCGAGATCTAGCGGCCTGGTACTCACGGCAAGACGGTTCGCTGAAACCCTGAAGATATGCTCTGAGCCGGCCAGCAATGCCTTTGCTGGCCGGTTCGCAGGCCTCACTGGCCGTCTCACGCAGCGTAGTAGGGATTGTCACCTTTGCTGTGATCGGTGGCATCGACCACATTGCGGACTTCAGGCAACTCCTGCTTCATGGTCGTTTCGACCCCGTTTTTCAGCGTGACGTCGATCATTCCGCAGCCCTGGCAGCCGCCACCGAATTTCAGCACGACATCGTTCTCGGAGGTGATCTCAACCAGGCTCACCAGCCCGCCGTGGGAAGCGACCATAGGGTTGACTCTGGCCTCCAGGACCCAGTTCACCCGATCTACCAGCGGCGCATCATCGGCCGGCCGCTCTCCCTTCAGACCAGGCGCCCGTATGGTCAACTCCCCGCCCATAGCGTTGGTTTCAAAGTCAATCATGGCTTCGGCGAGCGCAGCGACGCTGTTCTTCTCAATAAACAGAGCGAACTGCCCGCAGTCGAAGCGCTCGTCATCAGCCAGTTCCTTTCCCGCCGGACAATAGGCCAGATCCACCTCCGCCGTGGGCGATCCCGGACGATGAATGCAGATCCGAAGGTTAGTGCCCTCAGGCTGCTGCTCGAGCAGAGAAGAAAAGTAGTCCCGTGCCGCGGGAGTAATCGTGACCATAGAAAAGCCTTTATCGAATCGATGTTTAACTGAAGATGATGCCGACGACTTAATCCAGTTTCAAGCGCTGGACCATCCAAGGCAGCGAATGATCATAACGCCAGTCAATGCCTGAATGGGTGCCGTCGAATTCTTCGAAGAAATGCGCAATGCCCGCCGCACTCAATGTCCGGTGAAGCTGACGCGTGCCGTAGTGAATAAAGTACTGGTCCCGATTGCCGGCATCAATCCAGAGACCGGCCAAGTCCGCCAAATGATCTGAATACTCAGACGCACAGCGGGCCGGATCGAAGTCCAGCCAGCGTTGCCAGACGGCCTCTTTCAGTTCGCAGGTCTCGAGATCGAAAGGCAGTTCGCATCCGAGTGCCTGGTCGGGCGCCGGGGAATAGCTGGCGGCAAGGCACAAGGTCATCATCGCGTGGAAGTCTGCACCGCCAGGTCGCTTTTTGCGCCAGAACGCCCTCACGAAAGCCGTCAGATCGTTGTCATAGCGAGCAAGCACATCGCACGTGGCCGGAAAGTCTCGCGGGTAAACGCGGTCAAACCCGCAATCACCAGCATGGCTGGCCGCAGCAGCAAAGATGCCAGGCCGCTTCATGACGAGATGGAGCGCGCCGAAGCCGCCCGATGACTTTCCGAACACTGCTCTGGATTGAGTCTGGGCCAGCGTCCTGTACTTGGCATCCAGAAGCGGCAGCAATTCATCGACCAGATAGTCCGCGTAAGCCCCGATCGCCGGGGAATTGACGTACTGATTCCCTCCCAGACTGGTGTAGCAGTCGGGAAAAACAGCGATTACCGGCGGGAGAGTGCCCTGCTCTATCAGTCGATCCAGGCGCTGCGGAAGCGATTCTCCGTGATTCCGCCAAGCGACCTGCCCGGGGCCAGCATTCGTATAGGCCGCAAGGCTTAACAGGACGGGATAACGCTGGTCTGTCTCGTCATAACCCGGCGGCAGGTAGACCGGGTGCTGCCGGTCCGACGGATCGCCCAAGGGATTGTCGAGCAGCAGACTTGAACGATGATCCAACCAGTCCAATCGGCCGGACAGCTTGGCAGATTCAGGCCTGAATCGCTTGGCATGCGCAGGCATGTTCAAACCGGCATCACGCGCCACCGGACGAGGTGTGTAAGGGGACCACCTTCACCGGCCGCGGCGGGACCTTGCCTATCTCGGGTACGAGTTCCAGCAAGATGCTTCTAAGCTGCGCAGTATCGTACTGCTGCACCGCCCGTTCGCCGCGCCCGACACGTTCGACCAGTCCAGTCAGATCCTGCCGCGAGGCCTGCGTCAGGAATATCTTTTCGTGACCGGTTTTTGCATAGGACTCATGCTCATGGAACAACTCTTCGAAGAGCTTTTCACCTGGCCGAAGACCTGTATACACAATCTCTACATCTCGCCCAGGCTCCTTGCCAGCAAGCCGGATGAGTTGTTCGGCCAGATAGCTGATCCGAACCGGCTCTCCCATATCCAGAACAAAAACCTCGCCACCATGGCCCAAGACACCGGCCTGGAGGATCAGCTGTCCGGCCTCGGCGATGGTCATGAAATAGCGGGTTATCTCAGGGTGCGTGACCGTTAGCGGCCCACCATTGCGGATTTGTTCATTGAACAGCGGGACCACCGAACCGGTGGAATTCAGGACGTTGCCGAAACGAACGGTAATGAATTTAGTCTCGGACGATCGATTGACATGTTGGCAATACAACTCGGCAACCCGCTTGGTTGCCCCCATCACGTTGGCCGGATTGACAGCCTTATCCGTGGAAATGAGAACGAAGATATCGACACCGTAGCGATCGGCTGCATCCGCTACCCTGCGAGTACCAACGATATTGTTCTTGAACGCCTCGCGAATTTGGGTCTGCAGCATGGGCAGATGCTTGTAGGCAGCCGCATGAAAAACGACTTCAGGTCGCGAGCGCTGCATGACAGTATCAACAGTCGCTGGGTCACAGATATCGCCAAGAACCGATTCAATCACCAGGTCGCGAAATTCGGTTCGCAGACGATAGTCGACCCGGTAGAGGTTATATTCGCTATTGTCCAGAACAATCAGGCCGGCCGGGTCCAGTCGCGCGATCTGGCGGCAGAGTTCAGCGCCGATCGAACCTCCCCCGCCGGTGACCAGCACCCGCTTCCCGGTCAGGCCGGCGCGAATGGCGTCCCAATCCAGCGAGACCGGATCACGCCCCAGCAAGTCATCAATCATGACCGGCTTTAGATCATCGAAACGGGTAATGCTGGCACCCAGTTCCTTGAGTGTCGGCAAGGTCTTGAAGTCAACGTCGGCCTGCTCACAGATCTGCACGATCCGTTGCATCTGCTGGTTGGAGGCTGAGGGGATTGCGATGACGACCTGATCGATCATCGCTTCGCCTACCACCTGCGGCAGACGCGAAATCGTCCCCAGTACCGGCAGTCCCTCAACTTCAGACTGCGCCAGTCTGGCATTGTCATCCAGAAAGCCAATAACGTCGTATCCGCCCCGACGCCGCAGTTCCTTGATCAACTGCCTGCCTGAGTGGCCTGCTCCGAGAACGAGCGTACGCTTGGTAAATCGGCGTTCCCGAACCTCAGATCGCATGTCCTTGAAAACACGATAAAACAACCGCGGCAAACCCAGCAGTAAGGCCAGCAGCACCGGAAAAATCCAAACCATCAAAACGAGCAGTTCAATCGGCGCAGAACGCAGCAGCAATACGGCAGCAGCAGATGCTGCTCCCAGCACTGCTGCTCGCATCAGGTTGCTAAGGTCTGGAAGACTGGCGAATCGCCAGACACCACGATACAGGCCAGCGCGCCACTGCAGCAGGCCTTGCAAGACAAGAATGAGATTGACTTCTACTGCAACCAGTTGCCAAGGAGGCGCTGCCGCATCAATTAGCCAGGTGATGGCGCTTCGTGCGGCAATCCAGGCCGCTGCGATCATCAGCAGATCATGAATGACCACCAGTGCCCTGAGGTTGAAAACCGGCTTACGCTTTTCGACCTTATCAATCACTGTTGGTTTGCTTCCTTGTCAAGGGTGTCATGCAGTCGCCACCAGGCAAAGGTCAGAAGTCCGACCAGACCCAGTGCGAGCAGCATTTCTTGATCAGGAAAACGATTGGCCAAGAGCAATACCGGCAGCACAATCAATAAGTTCATCGAGCCGTAGAGCAGCAGCACCCTGCCATGACTCCAGCCGCCCGAAATCAGTTTTTGGTACGCGTGCTCGCGATGCGCATTATACCACCGGCTTCCCCTTACCACCCGACGCACCAATGTTGCCGTGGCATCGACCACGAACAAGGCAGTGATAATCAGGCTCACCCAAATACTGACCAGGCCGCTGGCTGCTCCTGACAATGCGAGAAGGCCGACTAAACCACCAATCAAAAGCGAGCCGCTGTCTCCCATGAACACTCGCGCTGGCGGCCGGTTCCAGAGGAGAAAACCGAGGCAGGCGCCGGCCATCACAATCGCCAGCAGCGCCCCAATGCCGCCCTTCGGGTGCATGAGAGCCGCCATTGCCAGACCGGTCCATGCCCCCTGCATGGCCAGCAGGCCATCAGATCCGTCCATGAAATTGTGCAGGTTGATCAGCCACACCACAGCGACCAAGCCCAGCCCCGACCAGAGCCAAGGCCAGTTCAATTCAAGCGACCCGAATGCCACGGAATCAACCGTGCCCGTCAACGCCAGCATCATGGCAGCAATCAGCAACTGCATTCCAAAACGCCATTTAACGGGCAGATCCGAGGCGTCGTCCAACCAGCCTAGTCCGGCCAGCAGAAGCACCAAACCACTGATGCCCCAGATCGCTGGCGACGGGACGGCAAAAATGTTGACGACAATCAGAACAGCGACGACCATCGCAAGACCCCCGCCACGCGGCGTGGCCACCTCGTGGCTGCGTCGGCCCCCAGGCTGATCGACAAGGCCCTTCATCACCAGCCAGCCACGCAACGGCAAAACCAAGACAACCGTCATGAGCATAGACAGGCACAGCGGGAGCAGCAACTCCAACATAGCTACTCTCCGAGCACCCCCCGGATGACACGGGTCGAGTTCCAACTGCGACAACTCGGGCACATCCAATGGTGTGTCGTGCCACCAAACCCGCATTGCTGACAACGATAAACGGGCTGGCCCTGCAGCAACCGCTGCATCAAATCTTGAATCAACTGCGGACTGAGCTCCGAGGACTTCAGCTGGTGGGCATCCAGCAGTTCCATCAGGTACTCCAGGCCACGCACCGTGCAACGCTGCTCGAGTGCGTCCAACAGCAACTTGGCCGCATGCTCTGCACTGCTCTCTGCGGTAAGACGCGCCAGGAGCAAAACAGGAGCATTAAAGCCCGTTCGAGCTGATGCAGCCTTCAACCAATCTTTGAGCGCGTCCAGGGCATCTGCGGCGCGATGGCAGTCCATCAAGGGCCGGGCACAAAGCATCAACAGATCCGGATCTCGCTCGCAGGCTTCGCGGTAAGACTCTGCCGCCGCAGCGTGTTGTCCATTCATCTGATGGATGCGAGCTTCGATCAGACGGGCTCTTGCGATCTCCGGCTGGTACCGCCTGGCCTGCCGGAGATGCTGGATCGCGCCTTCCTGGTTGTCTTGGGCCAGAAGCTCATCGGCAAGCTCGCAATACAACTGCGCTATCAACGCTGCATCAGCGGCACCATCGCGGACATGCAGACGCTGCGCCTGCTCGATGGCCTTTGCCCACTCTTTCTCCTGTTGATAGATATCAAGCAGATTCTGGCGAGAGCGCGAACCCATTGCCTCACTGTCAGTCAACTCCGAAAAGAGGCTTTCAGCTCGATCCAGCAGGCCAGCGCGCATGTAGTCCATGGCCAGTTCGAAGAGAACCTGTTCACGCTGCTCTTCATCAAGATTGGGTCTGGACAGGATGTGCTTATGGAAACGGATCGCCTTATCCATTTCACCGCGCCTGCGAAACAGCGTTCCAAGCGCCAGATGCGTATCGACTGTATTGCTGTTGACCTCAGCCAGCTTGACGAATTCTTCAATCGCCTTATCCGACTCTTCGTTGAGAAGGTAATTCAGACCACGAAAGTACTGGCTGGAGAGCAGGGAACTGCGCTTGAAACGCCGCTTCTTTTGTCCCTGAGCCACCATCCACCCACTCCAGGCCGCCAAAGGCAGAAGAAGGAAGATCAGGCTGAGCTCAATCATTAGTGACCGGCGTACCGGTCGTGGTGGGCTTGGTTCGTGCTGTGGTCCGGCGCTTCAATCGCGCAGGGAGGTCAAACATCACCCAGTAAAGAAGAAGACCGCAGAGCGTACCAACCGCAAATACCAGCAAAACCAAGCCGCCTAGAGGCAATTCGGGCTGAAAGAAAGCGAGATCGAGAACGACCGAAGACGGATTAAGGACACCAACTGCGAGTCCGACAGCGCCGGCGATTAGGACCGCCAAGAGTAAAAGCCACCTGAACATGGCTGCTCAGATCACCCGTCGCCCTGGTTGACCCGTTCGCGCAGCTCTTTTCCAGGCTTGAAGTGCGGCACATGCTTTCCTGGCAGTGCCACGGCCTCGCCGGTCTTGGGGTTTCTACCCATGCGAGGAGGCCGGAAGTGCAACGAAAAGCTGCCGAAGCCCCGAATTTCCACTCGATCGCCGTCTGAGAGCGCTCTGCTTAACTGTTCAATAATGCAGCGAACAGCCAGTTCCACATCGGTATGACTCAAATGAGTCTGCTCTGCGGCGAGCTGCTCAATTAGTTCTGATCTTGTCATCGCCCTCTCCCTGGAAGACTGCCTGTAGCGACACCTGACAAGAAGCGCGTCGCTACAGGCTGACCGGCAATCAGTCCTTACCGGCCAACTGTTCCTTTAACAGATCACCCAATGACGTACCGCCGCCAGAGCGACCCTGATACTGGTCAATCACATCAGCCAATTCATCATCATCCTTGGCCCGCACCGACAATGTCAAGTTACGCGTCTTGCGATCCAGGGCCACGAACTTCGCTTCAATGGTATCGCCTTCCGACACCACCTTGCTGGCATCCTCAACGCGCTCCTTAGCCAGATCAGACGCCTTGACGTATCCATCGACGCCATCCGCCAGTTCGACAACCGCACCTTTCGCGTCGACCGACTTGACTGTGCCCGTCACGATAGAGCCACGCGGATGTTCGGCCATATAGGTCGCAAACGGATCCTGCTCGCTCTGCTTGAGCCCCAGAGAAATCCGCTCACGCTCAGGGTCGACGGCCAGAACCACAGCCTCAAGTTCCTCACCCTTACGGAAGTTGCGAATCGCTTCTTCGCCCGGCGTCATCCACGAGATGTCGGACAAGTGCACCAAACCATCGATGCCGCCGTCCAAGCCGATGAAGATACCAAAATCTGTAATCGACTTGATCGCGCCGCTGACCTTATCGCCCTTGTTGTGTGTTGCAGCGAACGCCTCCCACGGGTTCGGAGCAACCTGCTTCATGCCCAGCGAGATCCGGCGGCGATCCTCGTCGACGTCAAGCACCATCACTTCGACTTCCTGGCCGATATGAACCACCTTGGCCGGGTTAACGTTCTTGTTAGTCCAGTCCATTTCCGAGACGTGGACCAGTCCCTCAACACCATCTTCGATTTCGACAAAACAGCCGTAGTCGGTGATGTTGGTAACCTTGCCGAACAGGCGCGAGGTCGGCGGGTAACGACGATCGATGTTGTCCCATGGATCCTCCCCCAGTTGCTTCAGCCCAAGGGAAACACGCATGCGCTCGCGGTCGAAACGCAGCACGCGAACTTCCAGTTCGTCACCGACTTCAACCACTTCTGACGGATGACGAACCCGCTTCCAGGCCATGTCAGTGATGTGCAACAGTCCGTCGATACCACCAAGGTCAAGGAAGGCACCATAGTCGGTGAGGTTCTTGACCACACCCTTGATGACTGCACCCTCGTTCAGGCGCTCAATCAAATCGTCGCGCTCGGCGGCATATTCATGCTCGACCACGGCCCGACGGCTAACCACGAGGTTATTGCGACGTTGATCGAGCTTGATGATCTTGAACTCAAGATCCTTCCCTTCGAGATAGCCAGGATCTCGAACCGGCCGTACGTCAACCAGCGAACCCGGCAGAAACGCGCGGATGCTGTCGATATTGACAGTAAATCCGCCTTTGACTTTCCCGGTAATCTGGCCCATCACGTTCTCTTCAGCCTCGAAAGACTGCTCCAAAGTGGTCCAGACACGGGAGCGCTTGGCCTTTTCACGCGACAGACGAGTTTCGCCAAAACCGTCTTCCACGGTATCCAGCGCAACTTCGACTTCATCACCAACGGCCACTTCAAGCTCGCCGTCAGCCTTTTCAAACTGGTAGATCGGGACGATGCCTTCGGACTTAAGTCCCGCGTTGATGACAACGGCGTCGTCGCGAATTTCAACAACCCGACCCATGACGATCGCACCCGGGCGAAGCTCACGTTCAGTCAGGCTTTGTTCAAAGAGTTCAGCAAAAGATTCGGTCATTACGTTTGATTGTTCCCAGCAAAGACTGACGCGAGATGCTCTGGTGTGTTGCGCACTGGTCTTTGTTCATCTGCGCGGTCTGGCGACCCCGCTCGTTTGCCAAGTCGGACTTCTTGAGGAAACCCCGACCACCTTGTTGCTCATGAGCCAACTTGGTTCAGACCCTGTCGAACGATCACCAGAACGTGTTCCACGACTTCCCGCAAATCCATATCTGTTGAATCTACGATTACGGCATCAGTTGCCGGCAAAGTTGGCGAAACCGCTCTTTCACGATCGCGGCGATCTCTCGCCTCCAGGTCGCTCATTAGCCGGTCAAGTGTAACATCCTTTCCGCTTGCCCTCAACTGCAGATATCGACGCTTGGCCCGTTCCTCCACACTGGCATCAAGAAATATCTTGACATCCGCGTCAGGAAAAACAACGGTGCCCATGTCCCGACCGTCGGCAACCAGACCCGGCGAGCGCCGATAATCCCTCTGCAATTCAAGCAGTGCTGCGCGCACCTCGGGGACAGCGGCAACGCGCGAACTTGCCTGACCAACCGCTTCCGCCCTCAGCGCATCACCCAGGGCCCGACCATTTAGAAAGGCTTCGATACCATCGTCCCCCGTCTCAAAAGACAAGGGCAAATCGCCGCACAAGGAAATCAGCGCTGGCGTGTCGTCAAGATTCAGAGAGGCTTCAAGCGCTGCAAGCGCCACGCTTCGATAGACTGCTCCGGAGTCCAGGACATTCCAGCCAAGGGCCTCAGCCAACCGAGAGGAAACCGCGCCTTTACCCGCCCCAGAAGGACCATCGACAGTGACCACGGGAGCCTGATCGATCATGCTTCTTCCTCCCTCCACTCGAGGTTGGCACCCAGCGACCGCAAATCTTCCGGGAAACGCGGATAGCTGGTCTGAATCCATTCAGCATTCTCGATGACGACCGAGTTCTTGGCGACCAAACCAAGCACGGCCAGACTCATCGCAATGCGATGATCCCCACAGGAGTCCACCACTCCGCCATCCACGGTACCGCCGTGAATGACAGCGCCATCCGGCGTTTCGTGCAATTCCACGCCGAGCCGAATCAACTGCTCGCACATGACGGCAAGACGATCCGATTCCTTCACCCTCAATTCCTCGGCACCCACAATCGTCGTTGACCCGTCCGCAACCGCGGCCAGCGCCATGATCAAGGGAAATTCATCAATCGCGAGCGGCACCCAATCGGGCGGAATATCGACGCCTTTGAGCGAAGAGCCCCTGACCTTCAGCGCCCCGACAGGCTCGTCACCCACCGACTGGGCCAGACGCTGTTCCACGTTAACATCCATGGCTTCGAGAATCCGGAGCACGCCATCTCGCGTGGGGTTGAGACCAACGTTCTCGATCGTCACGCTCGATCCCGGCACCAACAAACCTGCACCGATCAGGAAGGCGGCTGAACTAAGGTCACCAGGCACCTGAAACTCGCCACCCCGAAGCGTCTGCCCCCCGACGATTCGCACCTCAGCCCCATGGTGCTCGATGCATGCACCGAAAGCCGGTAGCAGGCGCTCTGTATGGTCGCGACTTGGTCCGGGCTCAACCAGAATGGTCTCCCCCTCTGCCGCCAGTCCGGCGAGCAAGACCGCGGATTTGACCTGAGCACTGGCCACCTTGGGCCGGTAGCGAATACCGTGCAGTGGCGACGGCTTGAGTCGGATCGGCAGACGATCGCTCTCAGAACTCAATTCCGCACCCATTTGCCTTAGGGGCTCAATAATCCGGCCCATCGGACGACTGGACAACGAGTGATCACCAATCAGGGTCAGCTCGCCACCGGCGAGTTCGGGCCGACCGGCCAGAGCACCCGTCAAGAGCCTGACGCCCGTCCCTGAATTCCCAAGATCCAGGGTGGCATTCTTGACAGACCCTAGCCCTCCATCGACCCTTACTTCGCCATTACGCCGCTCGACCCCTACGCCCAATTGCTCCATGGCCAACAGAGTCGCCAGCGTATCGGCGCTTTCCAGATAGCCGGAAATCCGGGTTTCACCCTCCGCCAGGCCGCCGAGGATGGCCAGCCGATGGGAGACAGATTTGTCTCCAGGCGGCCTGCATCGCCCCCGAAGCGGCTCCGAGCATGGGTGGACAATCAACTTCATCAGCGCTTCTGGATCCTGCCCAGTTCGGTCAGCAGTCGATCGTTCTGTGCCTCTGTTCCGATAGTGATCCGCAAGTGCTGAGGCAGCCCGTAATTGGCCACGGGCCTGACGATCACACCAGCCCTCAGTAGAGCTTCATTGATCAAGCCCGCGTCGGTCCCGACTTCGACGAGAACGAAATTGGCTGCAGAGGGCAAAACATGGAGGCCCATTGAACTCAGACCGTCCTTGAGCTGGGCCAGCCCGCTTGCGTTGACTGCTCGACTCCGCTCGATGAATTCCACATCCTGCAAGGCCGCGCGCGCGGCAGTCAACGCCAGCGAATTGACATTGAATGCCGGTCTCACCCGATTGAGCAAGTCGGCGATGCCAGGATTGCTCAAGGCATAGCCCACCCTTAGACCCGCAAGGCCGAAAGCTTTCGAGAATGTACGGGTCACGACCAAGTTTGGAATTTCGTCCAGCCAGGCTGAAGCGTTGCCCAGTACATCAACGTCCGCGTACTCTGCGTAGGCCTCGTCGATGACACAAATGGCGTGGGGAGGCAGGGAAGCCGCGAAATCCTTCAGGCGCCGGCCATCCAGCCAGGTGCCTGTTGGATTGTTGGGGTTCGCGACAAAAACCATACGGGTATCTGGCCCGACCGCCTGGTAAAGACCGCGCAAATCATGCCCCATTGCCATCGGATCACCCGCAGGCAGCGCGGGAACAACCTTGGAACTCGCGCCCACCATGTGGCAGGCAATGGGGTAAACCGCAAAGCAGTACTGCGAGTAGACGGCCTCCACACCCGGCCCGAGGAAGGCCTGGGCGAGGAAGACGAGCACATCGTTCGATCCATTCCCAAGGGTGATGCAGTCTGGCGAAACACCATGGCGTTCTGCCAGCGCACGTTTCAGTTCAAAGCCATTCGCGTCCGGATACAACCAGACATCATCCAGTTCGCCTCGTATCGCGGCAATCGCTCTGGGACTGGCACCCAGCGGGTTTTCATTCGACGCCAGCTTGATCGAGTCAGTCACGCCATACTCGCGCTCAAGTTCGGCAGTCGGCTTGCCTGGCGTGTAGGGGCTGAGTCCCCGAACGCCCGGCACGGCCAGATCTGAGAAATCCCGTTTCTTCATGGGCTCCCGTTTCTCATTGCGGCCTGGTCGCCCTCATCACCGCCGGGTACTCGTCCGAGGACCGCGCGTGGGTAACTGCCCAGAATCTTGACCATTCGGGCCTCGCTTCCCAGTTCGGTCAGGGCGTCAGCGACCTGGGGCTCTTCGACATGCCCCTCGATATCGATGAAGAACACGTAATCCCAACGGCCCTGTCTGGAGGGACGCGACTCAATGCGCTTCATGTTGACGCCGTGGCGCGCCAGAGGCTCAAGCAGACGAAACAACGCACCCGGTCCATCCGTACCCGCTACCAACAAGGTTGTCTTGTCTTCTCCGGAGGCGGGAAGGAGTTCCTTCCCAAGCACGAGAAACCGCGTGGTGTTGTCGACGTGATCCTCGATATTTCCGAACAGGACCGGCAGTCCATAGACTTCCGCTGCATGCCGACCGGCAATAGCAGCCGCGTCCGGCTGGCTGCGTACCCTACGGGCAGCTTCAGCATTACTCGACAGTGCAATCAATTCTGCGTCGGGCAAATTCGCCGCCAACCAGTGTTTGCATTGGGCCAGTGACTGGCTGTGTGCGTAGACCCGCTCGATCTCCTCAAGTCTGCGTGCGCGTGTCAGGAGATGCTGGTGGATTCGGAGTTCGACCTCGGCGGTAATTTTGATATCTGAGTGCATGAACATGTCCAGGGTATGCGAGACGATCCCCTGAGACGAGTTTTCCACTGGCACGACACCAAAATCGACCTCACCGGCCTGCACCTGAAGGAATACATCTTCGATATTCGGCTGCGCGATGGCATTCACCGAGTGACCGAACTGGCGGTAGACCGCCTGCTGGGTAAACGTCCCTTCCGGCCCCAGATAGGCGACCCGCAAAGGCTCCTGCTGCGCCAGACAAGCCGACATGATCTCTCGGAACAGGCGCAACATCACCGTGTCACTCAAGGGGCCATCGTTACGCTCAATGACTCGCCGCAGTACCTGAGCTTCGCGGTCCGGACGGTAGTACGCTGCTGGTCCGGCAAGATCTCCCTTGACCCGCCTGACCTCCTGTGCGAGGCCGGCGCGCTCGGCGATCAGACGCTGGATCTCATCATCCAGTCCATCAATCCGTTGACGGATCAAATCGAGATCCAAGCTATCGTCAGCCATATCTGCGTTCAAAATCCTGCATGAAGTTGATCAAGGCATCAACCGACTCTAGGCTCAGGGCGTTATACAGACTGGCTCTCAAGCCCCCAAGAGCCCGATGACCTTTCAGCCCCTGCAATCCGGCCTGCTCGGCCTGCTCAACAAAACCGGCAACCAGCGACTCATCCGCAGTCCAGAACGGGACATTCATCACGGACCGAACCTCCGGAGCGACCGGGTTGGAGTAGAAATCGCTCTCGTCTATGGCGGCATACAAGGCGGCCGCCTTGGCCTGGTTCCGGCTGGCCATGCCCTCCAGGCCGCCGTTTTCCTCGATCCAGCGCAACGTTTCCAAAGCCACAAACCAAGGTAATGTGGCCGGGGTGTTGTACATGGACTCACTATCAATCCAAGTGCGGTAGTCAAGATAACGCGGAAGATCATCTGGAATTCGCCCGAGCAGATCGCGCCGGATCAACACGACGGTCACCCCGGCAATGCCAAGGTTCTTCTGCGCACCGGCATAGGCAAAACCGAGGTCACCAAAGGGATAAGGTCGGGAGAGGAACTCTGAAGACACATCAGCCGCAAGGGGAACCGCTACGGCAGGTGGCGTTTGGAACTGAACGCCATGGATGGTCTCATTGCCGGTGAAATGGAGATAGGCGCAATCATCAGGCAAGTCCCCGATCTCGGGCACGTTTGCAAAACCCTGTGACTCACTGCTGCCAACGACCATCGTGGTTGTTACCCGGTCCGCCTCCGCCAGCGCCTTTTTGCCCCAATGGCCGCTGATCAGATAGGCAGCCGTACGGTCATGGGCAAAATTCATTGGCAACATCGCGAACTGCAGATTTGCCCCCCCCTGCAGAAGCAGCACCGCGTGGTCGTCGCCCACGTCCATCAGCCCCCTCAGGCGTTGCTCAAGCTCTTCGGCAATGGCGAGAAATTTCTTGCCCCGATGGCTGATTTCGGCCACCGAGGGCTGACCATACGGGTCAAGCCTCAGCGCTTCCAAAAGACGCTCTCGCACCGGCACAGGCAACACGGCAGGGCCCGCGGAAAAATTGTGAATCCGAACCTTCGTCATCTGGCCGTTCTTAACCTATTGACCACCTGTCGGCTCCAGCACATCGACCCCACCCATCCAAGGCTTCAGTGCCTCCGGTACCTGCACCGAACCGTCTCTGCGCTGATAATTTTCCAACACAGCGACTAGGGCCCGACCGACTGCCAGACCTGAACCGTTGATGGTATGCACGAGCTCGGGCTTGCCTGTTTCAGGATTTCTCCAGCGGGCCTGCATGCGACGCGATTGAAAGTCGGTAAAGGTGGAGCAAGACGAGATCTCGCGAAAAGTCTGCTGGCCCGGGAGCCAAACCTCCAGGTCGTACGTCTTGCTGGCCGAAAAACCCGTATCGCCCGTGCATAGCAGCATGACGCGGTATGGCAGGCCAAGCTCCTGCAGGACTGCCTCGGCATGTCCAGTCAGTGCCTCGTGGCAATCCGATGATTCTTCAGGCGCACAGATCTGCACCATTTCAACCTTGTCAAATTGGTGCTGCCGAATCATTCCGCGGGTGTCTTTGCCGTACGCTCCAGCCTCTCGCCGAAAACACGGCGTATGGGCAACCAGCTTCAACGGCAGGCGATCGGCCTCGACAATCTGATCAGCAACCAGATTGGTCAGCGGCACCTCCGCTGTCGGGATCAAGTAGCGTTGCGGGTCGCCCTCGAAGCAAAAAGCGTCGTCCGCGAACTTAGGAAGCTGACCGGTGCCTCGCATGCTGGATTCCAGCACCAGATAGGGCACATACATTTCTCGATAGCCGTGTTCACGCGTGTGCAAATCAAGCATAAATTGGGCCAGGGCTCGATGCAGTCGGGCAACGTGTCCGCCAAGCACGGAGAAACGGCTGCCGGCCAGGCGAGCGGCTGAATCGAAATCAATTCCGTTCAGCATTCGACCCAGTTCGACATGATCACGCGGCTCAAAATCGAACTGGCGAGGCTCGCTCCAAGTGCGAACCAGTTGATTGTCTGCCTCATCAGCACCGTCTGGCAATTCGTCAGCTGGCAAGTTGGGTATATCGAGCAAAACTCGCTCCAGCTCTGCCCGGATACCGTCCAGCATCTCTCTGGCCTGCTTCAAGTCCTCGCCCAGCTTCGAGACTTCAGCCAACAGGGGTTCAATATTCTCACCCCGAGCCTTGGCCTGACCGATGGACTTGGAACGCACGTTTCGGAGATTTTGGAGCTCTTCGGTTTGAACCTGTACCGATTTTCGCCGCCCCTCCAGCGCGGCATAAGCCTCAATATCCAGGTGATAACCGCGTCGAGCGAGCGCCTGTGCCACGCCTTCGAGATCGGTCCGCAATAACTGTGGGTCCAACATGATTTTATTCCAGAGAACCGGTAAAACAGGGCCAGACCATGCGGCCTGACCAGATGCATCAAGGATAAACGGTTTTTACCCGCCGGCCGGCGGAAAATCAGAAGAGAACTTCAGGCAGAGAACGGATGCTGGAGAATCACGTTGGCATTCCGCTCCGGACCGGTCGAGAGCATATGTACCGGCGCCTCAACCAACTCCGAAATCCGGTCTAGATACTTTCGTGCGCCCGTTGGAAGATCGTCCAGTTCGGTAATGCCCTGAGTCGAACCCGTCCAGCCGGATAACGTCTCGTAAACGGGCTTTGCTCTGGACCACTCTTCCGCACCCACCGGAAATGCATCAACATTCTCGTAGCCGGTGCAGATTCTGACCTCCGAAAACGTGTCCAGCACATCAAGCTTGGTTACACAGAGGCCAGTGACACCGTTGACCCGGACCATGCGCCTGAGAGCCACCGCGTCAAGCCAGCCGCAGCGCCGTGCCCGGCCGGTTGTAGCGCCAAACTCTACACCACGCTCGGCCATTAAACGGCCGTGCTCGTCATCCAACTCGGTTGGAAAGGGACCGCCACCGACGCGAGTGGTGTAAGCCTTTGTAATGCCTAGAACGTAATCGATATCACCTGGCCCGATCCCGGTGCCGCACATGACGCCTCCAACCGTGGTGTTGGAGGAAGTCACGAACGGATAAGTGCCGTGGTCGATGTCGAGCAGGCTGCCCTGCGCGCCTTCAAAGAGAATCGTTTGGCCTCCCCGACGCAACTCGTGCAACTCACCGGTCACATCGGCGAACATCGGCTTGAGTTCAGCCCCAAACACCGCAGCTTCTTCCGCGATCGCGCCAACATCGAGCGCGGGCTCGTCAAAGTAGCGCTGAAGAATAAAATTGTAGAGGTCAAGCACACCTTCAAGCTTGTCTTCCAGCCGATCCGGATCAGCGAGGTCGGCCAGTCTGAGGCCATGGCGCGCCACCTTGTCTTCGTAGGCAGGGCCAATGCCACGACCAGTCGTTCCAATCGCACGACGCCCCCTCGCCTTTTCCCGCGCCAAATCCAGCGCCTCATGGCAGCCCAAGATCACCGGGCATGCGGGCGAAATGCCGAGCTTCTGGCGCACAGCAAGGCCCCTGTCCTCCAGACCCTGGATTTCTGCAAGCAGGGCCCGGGGCGAAACAACCACCCCATTGCCAATCAGGCAACGCGCCCTGTCCGTTAAAACCCCTGAGGGGATGACGTGCAGAACGGTCTTCTGCCCGTCGATGACCAGCGTGTGACCAGCGTTGTGGCCACCCTGAAAGCGAACGACTGCATCGGCCTGATGCGCCAGCAGGTCAACAATCTTGCCTTTGCCTTCGTCACCCCACTGGGTGCCGAGGATGACTACCGATCGGCGCACGGCCTAATCTCCGCTTATTCGATGGTTTGCTGGTCAAAGTAGCGGAAAAACTCCGATCTCGTATCCATCAGCATCACGTCACTGTCGGTCCCGAAAGCGGTGTCGTAAGCCTGGAGGCTGCGCCAGAACGAGAAGAATTCCCTGTCCCGATCAAAGGCGGCCGCATAGATCTGGATTGCCTCAGCGTCGCCCTCACCTCTCAGCCGCTGGGCATCGCGCTCGGCGTCGGCCAGTAGAACCCGAACCTGACGATCTGCGTCTGACCGAATCCTTTCCGCCCGCTCCCGACCCAAAGACCGTAGCTCATTGGCAAACTCGGTACGCTGCGTCTGCATGCGCTCGAAAACCGAGTTCAGAACCTCCTCGGTCAGTTCGATTTTCTTGATTCGCACATCGATGACATCAATACCGAAATCCTCGAAGCGTTCATCCGCACGATTCAAGAGCTTCTCCATCATCTCGCGACGCTGCTCGGAAACGACTTCACTGAGCGTGCGCTGAGCGAATTCATCCCTGAGATCGTTTCTGATCAGCTGGGCCAGCCTTGACCGCGTAAACATGATGTCGCCTTGCGTGGCGACGTAGTAGTCCCGAGGATTATCGATGCGCCACTTGACGTAGTAATCAACTTCAACAAACTTCTGCTCGGCCGTATTCATCTGCTCCGGGCGCATATCCAGCGTGATGATCCGACGCTCGAGTTTGCGTACGTTGTTGATGAAGGGCATCTTGAAGTGGAGCCCGGGCTCGTAGTCCGAGCGAACCACTTCACCCAGGCGGAACTTGATGGCGTGCTCGGTTTCGGAGACAACAAAAATGCTGTTCAGACCGATGAACCCGGCGATGATCAGAATGATGGGTAGAAAAACTTTCATATCAGCGTCCTCCCCGACCGGTGCGGGCACGCGGGTCTGTCTGGCTGACTCGTTGCTGCTCAGACGGCGACATTAATGGTGCGGGCGGTGGTGGTGCGGACCGAGCACCACTACCGAGCGTGTCCAAGGGCAGGTAAAACATGTTGTTCGATGAATCCACATCAAGAAGAATTTTGGCAGAGCGGCCGTAGACCTTTTCCAGCGTTTCCAGATACAAGCGCTCCCGCGTGACTTCCGGAGCCCGCGCGTACTGATCCAGAATGAAGGTGAAGCGGTCGGCCTCACCCGTTGCCTGGGCAACAATGGCTTCACGGTAGGCATCGGCTTCCTCAAGAACTCGCGCCGCACGACCACGGGCTTCGGGCACAACCTGATTGGCGTATGCCTGAGCTTCGTTGGCGAACCTGATCTGGTCCTCCCTCGCTCGAACAACGTCATCGAAGGCCTGGCGGACTTGGGTGGGTGGCCTGACCTCCTGCAAGTTGAACGATGTAATTTCAAGCCCGGAGTCATAGCGGGCCAGAACCTCGACCAAAAGCTCTTGCGTGTCCAGAGCGATCTGACCACGACCGACTTCCAGTATGAAGTCCATGTTGTTGGTCCCCACAATCTCGCGCATTGCACTGTCAGCGGCATGACCCAGAGACTCTTCAGGAACCTGAACGTTGAACAGGAACTTTTCCGGATCGACCACCCGATACTGAACCGCGAAAGCCAGATCAATCAGGTTTTCGTCTCCCGTCAGCATCCGGCTTGCGCTTTCAAGCGAGCGAACCCGTGTGACGTTAACCGTTTCGACCTGTTCAATCGGGCTGGGCAGGGTGAAATTCAGGCCTGGAGGCAATGTACGCACAAACTCGCCGAAACGAAGCACAACGCCCCTTTCCGACTCGTCGATGATGTGGACGGAATTCCAAACCACCCAGATGACCAACAGCAGGCCAATCAGCAAGCCGATGCCACCGAGCGAGGGCCCGCCGCTGGAACCGCGAGAACCGCCGCCACTATCTCCGCCATTCCCCATGATTTTCTTCAGCCGGCGCTGAACGTTCGCAAAGACCTCGTCCAGATCCGGCGGCTGCTGGCCGTTTCCCCCTTTCCAGGGATCGCGATCATCACCGCCGCTTCCGCGGCCGGGTTCATTCCAGGGCATTGAATTCTCCGTGTCCTTGGTAACCAAGAAATAGCGTGATTGTTGGAATCGTTCCGGCCAAGAACGCCTTCAGGCCAGCTCGTTAGTCTAACAGCAGACTTTGCGCTAGTTTGCCATCCATGCCGTCAAGACGAGACAAAATCCGGGCATCACGGCGCGCGAGATCGACGGTAATCCTGAGACTGCCATCATCTTCAACGGATTCAGACCTCACGCCACCGAGATCAAACAGACGGGATCTGAGACGAAGACCACTGGGAGGCAAGTGGATTTCACGCCGGATTCGGCCATCGCCCAGTCGTTCAGCAATGACGCTGACCAAATTAGCCAAGCCTTCCCCGCTGGTTGCCGACGTCCAGACGGATTCGGCCAAGCCCTCGGCATTTCGCTCTACGCCGGCAGCATGTGGCGTCAGGTCAACCTTATTGAAGACCTTCAGAACAGGCAATTCCGCCGCACCGATCTCCTCGAGCACTTCGTCAACAACAGCCTGACGGCGTGCCCGATCAGGATCGGATGCGTCTACCACATGAACCACCAGGCTGGCAGCCAGCGTCTCTTCCAGCGTGGCTTTGAACGCCGCAATCAGTTCGTGGGGCAAGTCTCGGATAAAACCGACCGTATCGCTCAACAGCACAGGTGAACCTGGCACCGCGTCTATGCGTCTAACCGTTGGGTCGAGCGTTGCAAAGAGTTGATCCTTCGCCATGACCTTCGCATGCGTCAGCGCATTAAATATGGTGGACTTTCCAGCATTGGTATAGCCGACCAGCGCGACCAGCGGGACCGAGCCGCGGCGGCGCGCTCTCCGGCCCTGCTCACGCCGCTGTTCAACCCGGGCCAGACGCCCGGTCAGCTGTCGAATCCGATCCGCCAGCAATCTGCGGTCAGTTTCCAGCTGCGTTTCCCCAGGTCCGCGCAGTCCGATCCCCCCTCGCTGCCGCTCAAGATGGGTCCAGCCCCGCACCAGCCGGGTGGAGAGGTGCTTGAGCTGAGCCAGCTCGACCTGCAATTTGCCTTCGTGCGAGCGCGCACGCTGGGAAAAAATGTCCAGAATCAGGGTGGTGCGGTCAAGAACATTAACCCCCAAAGCGCGGGCCAAATTTCTTTCCTGGATGGGCGAAAGGCGCCCATTGACCAGCACCAGACCGATTTCATGCTGCTCAACCAGTCGTGAGAGTTCCTCAACCTTTCCGGAACCAACCAGAAACTTTGGGTCGGGACGCTCGCGTGGCGCCATCACAGCATGCACGACTTCCAGCCCGGCAGCATCGGCGAGGTGCTGAAATTCGGACTGTGAGTCAGAATCCTCTGCGGCGTCAAGCGCGTGCAGCAGCAGGGTCCGATCGCCGCCCGTCTGCTGACCTGTGGAATCGCTGATCAGGAGTCGACGTCTCCGTCTTCAGGCGTCAGCCTGACGTTGCGGGAAGGCACAACGGTCGAGATGGCATGCTTGTAAATCATCTGGCTGACTGTGTTCTTGAGGAGCACGACGAAGTTGTCGAACGATTCGATTTGCCCCTGAAGCTTGATGCCATTGACCAGATAAATAGCCACTGGCACGCGCTCACGCCGCAGCGCATTCAAAAACGGATCTTGCAGTGACTGTCCCTTGGACATGTCTGTCTCCTTGGATGAAGATCAATAGTGTTGTTTTTATGCGATCTCGGTGTTTCGAAATTCGTCCACCTGACTGCCGATCATCGACACGCTCGACGATCGTGCGGGATCATACCAGAGCGCGTCGTTAAACTTGCGAAGCCAGGTCAGCTGACGTTTGGCCAGTTGCCGTGTCGCGGCGCTCGCCTGACTGAGCAGGGCTTCGCGAGGGATCTTGTCGTCCAGAAATTGCCAGACCTGCCGGTAACCGACTGCACGCATGGATGGACAAACCTCGCTCAATTGAGTTCGTTCTAGGCGCAATTGCTCGACTTCTTCGATCAGTCCGGACTTCAACATTTCGCGCAATCGCCTGCCGATCCGATCATGCAACTCACTTCGGTCAGCCGGCGCCAGAACAAAGCGCCGCGTTTGAAACCGGGGAAGCCTCGGACCCGAGTGATGGGCAGCAAGACCGCGGCCGGTCATTTCGAGCACTTCCAGTGCCCGCTGAATCCGCTGCGAATCGGAGGGTCGAATGGTGGCAGCCGTTTGCGGGTCCCTCTGTGCAAGTTCCGCGTGCAAGGCTGGCCAGCCGGCGCGGCTGGCGCGTTCGGCCAGTCTCTCTCTCACCAAAGCATCGGCCGACGGCAACGGATCAAGCCCATACAACAGCGCCCGCAGATAGAGAACCGTTCCTCCCACCAGAACGGGTATGAGCCCTGATCGCGCCGCAGCGCGCATTTCCTGCTCGGCATCGGCTACGAAATCAGCGACCGAATAGGACTCCTCCGGCCAACGCTGGTCGATCAATGCGTGGGGATAGCGCACGAGATCGTCCTCGCTCGGCTTGGCCGAGCCGATGTTGAGACCTCGGTAAATCTGTACGGAATCAACGCTGATCAGACGAATCGGAAATCGATCATACAGAGCCTCGACCAGTGCAGTTTTCCCCGCCGCCGTCGGCCCGGTCACAATAACCGCAGGCGGCAGCGAACTGGCGGCTGAAACCTTACTGACCACGCAGGAACAATCGATCCAGCGCTTTCATGTCCAGCTGGATCCACGTCGGGCGGCCATGGTTACATTGATCGCTACGCTCGGTTCTCTCCATATCCCGCAACAATGCATTCATCTCGTCGATGTTCAGGCGCCTGTTGGCTCTGACCGAGCCGTGACAGGCCATCGTCGACAGCAGTTCATCGAGCACCGACTCGATCCGACTGCTTTGTCCCAGTTCAACCAGATCAGCTAATACATCCCGAACCAGCGAGAGACAGTCTCCTCTGGCCAACAAGGCCGGAACCGCCCGAATCAGAACGGATTCAGGCCCTGCCAGCGCAACATCAAAACCCAGCCGGTTCAATTCATCAGACCTCGACTCAAGCGCACGGGCCTCCCGCGGGCTAACCGCCAGACGCTCGGGAACAAGGAGTTGCTGGGACTTGACCCGCGCCTCTGCCCAGGATTGCTTAAGGCGTTCATAGACGATCCGCTCATGCGCGGCATGCATGTCGACGATGATCAGCCCTGCCTGGTTCTCGGCCAGCACAAAAACGCCGTGAATCTGGGCCACTGCAAACCCCAACGGAGGCATTTCATCAGCCCCTTCCCCAGAATTGGCCGCGGGTGCCTGCCCCGCCAGCTTGGCGTAACGAGCCACAGATTCTGCGACTGACAGACCCAGCCCCGCCTGTAGAGGGCCCTGTGTGTGCGCACCCGGCGCATAGGAGGCGACGGCTCGAGACGGCACGGCATCTGCAGATGGCCGGGTTTCAGAGAGCGCCTGGTGGATCGATGAGAACAGAAAACCGTGGACCTGACGACCATCACGGAATCGGACCTCCGTCTTCTGAGGGTGAACGTTCACATCAACCCTGGCCGGATCTATCGTCAGATTCAGAACAAAGGCCGGGTGGCGGCCATGAAAAAGAACGTCTTGATACGCCTGGCGTATGGCGTGGGCGATCAGGCGATCGCGGACAAGGCGACCATTGACAAAGAAGAACTGAAGATCTGCCTGGCTGCGCGAAAAACTGGGTCTGGCGATATAGCCATCAATGGACAGGCCCTCGTGGAGGTTCTCCAGATATAACGCCTGATCAACAAACTCTGAGCCGCAGACTTCGCTGATACGCCGCTGCATTGCAGCAGCGTCCTTCGCGGGCATCAACCTTCTCACCGGCCGCCCGTTGTGAATCAATTCGAAGGCCGTTTGTGGGCAAGCCAGCGCCAGCCGGCGAACCAGATCATCGATATGCCCGAATTCAGTTCTCTCCGTACGCACGAACTTCCGACGCGCCGGCGTGTTGAAGAACAGATCTTCAACGTCGATCACGGTTCCCATTGGCATCCCGCAAGGGTCTGGACCGAGCACGTCCCCATTTTCGGCCCTGAGCTCGAGACCCTGCTCCGCCCCTGGCGGTCTGGAGGCCAGCCTTAAACGGGCAACCGAAGCAATCGAGGCAAGGGCTTCACCCCTGAAGCCAAGCGTTGCCACCGCCTCCAGATCGTCCAGCGAGGCAATCTTGCTGGTCGCATGCGGGTGCAAAGCCAGCGACAGTTCGTCACCCGGAATCCCCGAGCCATCGTCGATGACGCGAATTCGACGTAGACCGCCCTCATCGATTTCGACTCGGATTCGTCCTGCGCCGGCATCCAGACTGTTTTCCAGAAGTTCCTTGACGACCGAAGCGGGTCGCTCAACCACCTCGCCTGCGGCGATTTGATTGACAAGGTGAACAGGGAGTTTGCGGATCGGCATACCCCGAAATTCTACGGGATATGCCCGATGATCAAGTGCCCGTGGGAATAACCAGTACGGCGCCGGGGTGAATAACGTCGCCATCGAGGTTATTGACCGCCCTCAGCGTAGACAGACTGACCTGATAGCGCTGAGCAATCACGCCCAGCGTATCGCCACTGCGCACGATATGCTCCTGGCCGGTTCTATTGGCAGCAATCCAGGTGCCCTGGGGCGCTGTTTGATAGAAATGATCGCGCACACCCCGCGCAATGGCGGTTGCGACCTGCTTCCGGTGCCGCGCGGTATTCAGGTTTCTCTCATCGTCTGGATTGCTGATAAAACCGACTTCCAGTAGAACACTGGGTACATCAGGTGAGCGCAAAACGACGAAATTGGCCCGCTCAACCTGCTTGCGATGGCGGCGACCCACAGAACCGAGCTGCTGGAAAATGCTTTCGGCTGCAAGATTACTGTATTCCATCGTCGCGCTTTGCGACAGATCGAGCAGCACGGAAGACAGCATGTCATCCCCGCGGTCAAGTTCCACGCCGCCGATCAGGTCAGCCTGGTTTTCGTTTTCGGCCAGCAGCCTGGCCGCTTGGCTGGAGGCCCCACTGCGCGAGAGCACAAACACGGAACTCCCTCGCACCCGAAAGTCGCGAAATGCGTCGGCATGGACCGATAACAACAGATCGGCCTGGGCCTGACGGGCGCGCTCATAACGCTCGCGAAGCGGGATGAAATAATCACCTGTGCGGATCATTACAGCACGCATGCCAGGCGAGTCGTTGATTAGCTGCTCCAGTTCTCGAGCAATCTGAAGAGTGATCTTCTTTTCGTAGGTGCCGCCGGGACCGATGGCTCCTGGGTCTTCGCCACCATGTCCGGCGTCGATGGCGACGATCATGT
This sequence comes from Wenzhouxiangella sp., assembly GCA_036351735.1. Classification (GTDB taxonomy): domain Bacteria; phylum Pseudomonadota; class Gammaproteobacteria; order Xanthomonadales; family Wenzhouxiangellaceae; genus Wenzhouxiangella. The sequence continues at coordinate 54,690 of JAZBPR010000058.1, forward strand.
CGCGCTTCCCGTTGCGTCTGGACTCTGCTGCCTGTCGCAGGCGCTCTGCGGCGCTGGTGGCCCCTTCCGGAATAAGGTCGATGACTAGCCGATGCCCATAGCGGCCCGCTGGATCAAGAACAAAACTCTGAGGCTCGGCAGGACCGTTGAGATCAAACACGACCCGCAAATCCGTGCCGTTGCGAACACCGTGACGGACGCGGCCGATCACGCCACCGGCCTCTTCGTCAAACGGAAGTGGTCCCGAGGCCCTTACGTTCTTGATGTCAACAACCAGCCGCTCGGGATCGCTGAGAGTAAAGATCCGATAGTCGACCGCCTGATCCAGATCAAGGACAGCTCGGGTGCTGTCCGGGCTGGACCAGACACGCAGGTTATGGACTTCCGCCGCCGAGGCGGTCGAGGCGAGAACGATCAGCAGCAGCGCGAAAGCCTGTTTGATCACAGCCATTCGGATGTCCCTGGAACAAACTTCAGAGTCCGATAATGCCCTATCCCGCCGTCTTTTTCAATAGAAAACGGGCAGATAGCCTTCTTTCCCAGAATAAGCTTTCGAAAAGGGGGCTTTTCTACCGTCGCGGAAGGAAATCCACGGGATTGACGGGCTGCCCGTTCCGCCGAATCTCAAAGTGCAGTAATTGCTCATTTCTGTCACTAATCCCCATCTCAGCGATCGGTTGACCGCCGCGCACACGCACGCCCTCTGAGACCAGTCGCACGCGGTTGTGTGCGTACGCCGATAGCAGGGTATCGGAGTGCTTAATGATGATCAGTTCTCCATAGCCGATCAATGCGGTTCCGCTGTAAACCACTTCGCCATCGGCAGCAGCAACCACAGGTTGTCCTTCACGCCCTGCGATCCCGATTCCCCGACGCGTAGCGGCAGGGTCAAACGGCCTGGAGACGTTCCCCGCCGTCGGCCACCGCCACTGAATACCGGACACCCTGCGCGTCGGGCCACTCTCGACTGAGGGGCCCGAATCGGCTCGGGAGGGCTCGGGCACCTGCTGGGGCTTTGGTGGGGTTGGATCGGGCGCCTGCTCGAGGGGCTCCAGCGCGGGAGTCGTTGGTTCAGACCGATCCGGCGCTGGCTGCGGCGTCGGTTCAGGCTCGACCTGGGGCTGTGCCTCGGTCTCGGGAACCCAGCTGACTCTCTGGGGTGGTGGGATCAGACGAAGCTCCTGCCCCGGCCTGATCAGATAGGGCGGATTGATGCGATTCCAGCTGGCGACCTCTCGCCAGTCCAGCCGGTAACGAAAAGCAATGGAGTACAGCGTATCTCCGCCTCTGACCGAGTAGACGGTAGGCACGACGGCAGACCGTTGCACTGGTCGGGTGTCCCGCTGCTCTACGGGTGCCGGCGCCATCGGCGCGCAGGCAGCTAACACCCAAACAACCGATATCAGCGTCAAACCGACCCGTAGCCGGCCGCGACCAAAGCGACTCTGCGCATCAAGGCGCGGACTCATTCGACCCCCGGCCGCAGGGGCACAAAGCTGACCTCCCCCAGCGTGGTGCGTTGATACTCTCCGCCGTAGCGGGTCACGCGAATCAATTCCTGCCGTCCGCCCCGCTGCTGGGGCGCCACCAAGATTCCGCCATCGGCCAACTGATCGAGCAGGAGGGCCGGAATCTCTCCTCCGGCAGTCACCACAATTGCATCAAAAGGCGCCTGTCCCGGCCAGCCGGCCAGACCGTCAACGTGCCGAGTCAGAACATTGTGGATACCCAGCTCATGAAAACGCTGTCTTGCAGTCCGCAGTAATTCGCCGATCCGCTCCGTCGTAAACACCCGTTCGGTCACCTGTGCAAGAATAGCCGCCTGATAGCCCGAACCGGTGCCGATCTCCAGAACGCGCTTCGGACGCTCCTGCCCCAGGATGGATTGCGTCATCAATGCCACGATGTAGGGCTGAGAGATCGTCTGACCCCTTCCGATAGGCAACGCCGAGTCTTCGTAAGCCCGGGAGGACAAGGCTTCATCGACGAACCGATGTCTCGGCACCTGTTCGATGGCCTTGAGCACTCGCGGATCCTGAATCCCCTTCTCGCGCAAACGTTGAACCAGGCGCTGCCGCGTTTTCGCGGAGGTCATCCCGATACCCATGTGCACGCCTGCCGACAAGTCAGTCTCCGAGGTCAGCAGCGGCCGTCGGATTACTGTTGTTGAGATTTTCTATCCAATGGCTGACCTGCTCGAGAGCCTGGTAACGCGTGAGATCTACATGGATCGGCGTTACCGATACAAACCCGCTTCGCACCGCGTGAAAGTCCGTACCGGGCCCATTGTCCTCCTCGATCCCCGGCGGACCGATCCAGAAAAACGGACGCCCCCTCGGGTCTTCAATCGGGATCACATCCCCGGAGCAGTGTCGATGACCCAGCCGAGTGGTCTCGAACCCCCGAATCTCTTCCCAAGGCAAGTCGGGCACGTTAACGTTCAGGATCGTGTCGGCCGGCAGCGGTTCGGAGAGCAATTGCTGCGTCAAAATCGCGGCAGCCTCAGCCGCGGTCGCGTAGTGATGGGGCCCATCCTTACCATAGACCAGTGAGACAGCCATGGCCGGCAAGCCCAGAAAACGGCCCTCCATCGCGGCAGCGACCGTTCCGGAATAAAGAACATCGTCACCCAGGTTGGCGCCGGCATTGATTCCCGAAACCACCATGTCAGGTTCTTCCTCGAGCACCCCGGTGATCGCCAGATGCACGCAGTCAGTGGGCGTCCCGTAAATCTTGACCCGGCCATCGTCCTGATGCTCGACCCTGATCGGCTGGTCCAGGGTTAGAGAATTGCTCGCCCCAGAGCGATCGCGGTCAGGCGCGACCACGGTGACCTTGTCACATAGCTGGCTCAACCGCTCCGACAATAGTCGAATCCCGGGCGCATAAAGCCCGTCGTCATTGGAAATGAGAATATGCATGCGTGAATCAGCTGTCCTAAACCAATAACTATAATTGAATATGGATGACTAAACAGCCTCTCAGGAGCTTGGGGTCGATGAGTATTGCCGACGACGAACGCGAACTTTTCAGAGCCGAAATCGGATCGGTGCGACGCGTCCGAAGTCATCGGGACCGCAGTCGACCCGATGCGCCGAAGCCTCGCCCCAGAATGCGCGAACAGGACGAACAAGCCGTTCTGCGAGAACTGGCGCATGGCCCGGTTGACTTCAGCCAGGTGGAAACTGGCGAAGAAATCAGCTATCTGAGACCCGGACTTCAGCGCCGCTTCCTCACCCGACTGCGGCGCGGCCACTGGAAAGCCCAGGACGAACTGGATCTTCATGAAATGAATGTCGCAGTCGCGACTCAGGCGATGCGTGATTTTCTCGACCACGCAAGACGAGACGGCCTAACCTGCGTCAAAATCATCCACGGCAAAGGTCTGCGCTCCGGGCCCGACGGACCTCAACTCAAGCGCTTGGCTGCGGGCCTTCTGGCCCGACACTCCAAGGTCTGCGCCTTCGCCTCGGCACCGCCGCGGGATGGCGGCACCGGCGCCGTCTACGTGCTGCTCGATAGCTGACACGACGACCTTGTGGGAAGCTCTGGTCTGGAAACACCGTTCGCGGCCATTCTGATTCTCGCGGCATTGTGTCTGTGGTGGATGTCAGCCGTTCGGGCTCGCGACATCGCCCGGGAGGCGGCAAGAAGCTTCTGCCAGCGCCAGGGATGGCAGTTGCTGGACCAGACGGTGGCCATGAGCGCAATGTGGCCGGTTCGTGCCGATCGTGGGATGGCCTTGCGGAGACGATACCGCTTTGACTTTAGCCCGGATGGCGGCACAAGACGATCAGGCGAAGTTGTCCTTGATGCGGGGAGAGCCGTTCAGATATCCGCCCAACTGGAGGACGGAAACCGGCTGATCGAGTAATACTGGCTTACTTGACGACGCGGAGGTTGGGGCCCTTGCGGGCAGGTTGATCGGCTTGTTCAGGATCGGAAGATGTTCCGGATTCATCTCCAGCAGGATCATCTTCATCCGGAAACATCATGCCTCGGCCATTTTCGCGCGCATAAATGGCCTGCACCGCTTCCATGGGCACAACCACACCGCGCGAGACGCCGCCGAATCGGGCGACGAAAGTCAGCATATCCGAGTCGATCAATAGGTCACGCACCGCCGTGGGGCTGATATTGAGAACAACACGACCCTCCTGGCGCGCAGAGTCCGGCACCTCAAGGTCGTTATGCTCCGAGGCGATAATGTGGGGAGTCATGCCAGAGTCGACGATCCACTCGTTCATCGCGCGCAGCAGATATGGGCGATTGGAGAGCATGAATCTAGTCGCTCTCGCGAAGGGCTCTTTCGACTTCGGTCAGACTACGCTGAAAAGAATCACGCCTGAACATTCTGTCCATGTACTTGGTCAGATTGGGGATGGTTTTTGGCGTCAGGTTGATATTGTAAGAAGGCAGACGCCAGAGCAAGGGCACCAGCGCGCAATCAGCCAGCGACAACTCATCGTGTAGCAGGAACGGCGTCAGGCCGAACAGTTCGTCGGCCGCGATGAGGCTGTCCTTCAGAGCCTTTCGAGTGGCCGCAATCTTTTTCTCACCGGTGGACTTTTCAAGGGTCTCACCTGCATCAACCCAGTCCCGGTAAACCCGATACATGGCCAGTCGCAGGCGTGAACGAGTCACCGGGTCGATCGGCATCAGGGGCGGATGCGGGTAGCGCTCGTCGAGATACTCCGCCACGACCCAGGTCCCATAGAGGACCATGTCCCGGTCAACCAACGTGGGCGTCTCGCCATAGGGGTTGAGTTCGGCCAGGTCGGCCGTTGCCGCCCGGTCCTGCTCCACGTGAATAATCTCCACGTTGATACCCTTCTCGGCCAAGATGAAGCGCACCCGGTGACAATCAAGGCAGTTCTCTGACGAGTACAAGGCCATCATGGCTGCGAATCTCCCTTTGGCTGAGTCTGACAGGATGCGCGGCGCATCTCGATCACTTCTTTACGTCCTTCCAATAGTCCACGTACAGCAGATAAGCGAGGAAGGTGAACACTGCCAGAAAGAGTAGCACCCAAACGCCGATCCGTTCACGCTTCAGAACGGCTGGCTCTCCCACATATTCCATGAACGCCGTGATATCGCGCACGACATCGTCGTAAGCCTCCGGACTCAACCGACCCGAGGTTTCCAACTCGAGCCCGGTGATCTTGGTATGTTCGATGCCCTCAGCATCCGTAGTCGTTTCCGTGAGAGCCCGCTGCACGCCCTGCAAATCCCACAACACGTGGGGCATCGCCGGATTCTGCAAAACCGTGTTGTTCCACCCAGTATCGGTCAGGTAATAACTGCGTAGAAACGTGTAAATCCAATCCGGTCCACGCGAACGCGCCGTCAGACTAAGATCCGGCGGTGCTTTCCCGAACCAGTCCGCCGACTCCTCGTAGGGCATTGAAGACTTCATGTAGTCGGTCAATTCTTTATTGCCTTTGACCAGGAATTCCTCGACCAACTCTTCGCTCAGGTCAAGATCCTCGGCAACGCGCTGATATCGCTGATACTGCATGGAATGACAGCCCATGCAGTAGTTCACGAACAGGGTCGCGCCACGCTGGAGCGACGCCTTATCGAACACGTTCGTGCCCGCCGTATCGAGATTCGCGCTACCCGCTGCCAAAACCGACCCTGACGCAAGGAAAAACACGCCGGCTACCAATGTGCTGAAAGAACGGATCATGAGGTCACTCGCTCCGGTACAGGCTTGGTCTTCTCAAAACTCGTCCACACAGGCATTAGCAGGAAGAACGAGAAGTAGACGACAGTCCACAGGCGCAATTCAAAAATGCTGGCGTCCTGTGACAGGCCGAGCATGCCCAGCCTCACAAAGGCGACCGCGAACAGACCCAGCGCCAGTCTCGACATCCAGCTGCGATAGCGCAGAGAGCGGACCGGACTGCGATCCAGCCAAGGCACGAGGAAGAAGATGAGCACAGCGACACCCATCAGCACCACCCCCAGTAATTTGTCGGGCACCGCCTGCAAGATGGCGTAAAACGGCGTGAAGTACCAGACCGGAGGAATGTGATCGGGTGTGACCAGAGGGTTGGCCATGACAAAGTTGTCAGGCTTCAGGAACTTACCGCCACCTTCTGGCCAGAAAAACACGATAAACGCGGCGATCAGCAGAAACACCCCGGCCCCGAAGATATCCTTGACCGTGTAGTACGGATGGAACGGGACAGCGTCCAGAGGACGGCCCTTGTCATCCTTCTTGGCCTTGATATCCACGCCATCCGGATTGTTCGATCCGACTTCGTGCAAGGCAGCCAGATGAAGAACCACCAGCAACAGTAGGACCATCGGTAAAGCGACGACGTGCAGCGCGAAGAACCGATTGAGTGTCGCATCTGCGACGAAATAATCGCCGCGAATCCACTCGACCAGAGCATCCCCCACATAGGGCACCGCGCCAAACAGCGAGATGATGACCTGCGCACCCCAGTAGGACATCTGGCCCCAAGGCAGCACGTAACCCATGAATGAGATGGCCATCAGAACGAGGAAAATGGCAACGCCAAGAATCCAGACCAGCTCGCGCGGCTTTTTGTATGAGCCATACATCAAAGCCCGGAACATGTGCAGATAAACCACCGCAAAGAACAGGGAAGCGCCGGTCGAGTGCATGTAGCGGATCAACCAGCCCCATTCCACATCTCGCATGATGTATTCGACGGACGCAAAGGCGTTTGCGGCGTCAGGTTTGTAGTGCATGGTCAGGAAAATGCCGGTCAGCAGCTGATTGACCAGCACCAGAAGCGACAATGAACCAAAAAAGTACCAAAGATTGAAGTTCTTCGGCGCCCAGTACTGGCTTAGGTGCTGCTGATAAAAAGATTTAACCGAAGCACGCTCATTGACCCAGTTGTCAACGGCGTTCACGGAACGGGCTATGGCCCCAGCGGGTTTAGCCATGATTATGCTACTCCTTCAGGATCCACGCCTATGATGACGTTTTCATCGTCAAGAAAACTATAAGGCGGAACCAGCAGGTTGGCAGATGCAGGCACGCCCGCGTACACCCGACCCGCCAGATCAAAGGTTGAACGGTGGCAAGGACAGAAAAAACCACCCCGCCAGTTCGAGTCGAAAGGCTGTGCCTCCACCTCCGGGATCACCTGCGGCACACAGCCCAAATGGGTGCAATGCATGTTCAGCACCAAAATTTCGGGCCGGATCGATCGATGCAGATTGCGCGCGTATTCGGGCTGCTGGTCCAGATTGCTCGAGTCCGGATCACGCAATCGATCGCTGACGGCTGGCAGATCGGTCAGCATTCGCTCGGTCCGGCGCATGATGCCGATGGTTGAACCTCTCCACTGAACACGCACGAGTTCGCCGGGCTCGAGGTTCCCGATGAACACTTCTACGGGCGCCCCAATGACCCGCGCTTTTTCGCTGGGTCGAAGGGAGGCAAGAAAGGGCCAGGCAGCAGCACCCGCGCCGACCGCGCCAACAACGCCTGTCGAGGCCAGCAAAAGGCGGCGCCGCGACGTATCAGCGACCGGTTGAACAGATGCAAGCGGTTCGGTTTCCGACATGAATCACTCCAGATCTTGGATCGTGAACAGCCCGTTTCCGGCACTCAGTCCGCAGACTGGAGAATGGCGCGGGCAATCCGACATTTTAGCGAAAAATTAAGGCAGGCAGCAATTATACTGCGGGCCGCGACAACGATGACTCTCTCGTGTAAATCATAGGTGACGAGAGGCTCAAACCCGGATCTGTTTTGCCCAAATTCATCCTTTTCACTCTTCAGTTCGTCATTCTGGGCTTGGCGCTGGCCTTCGTCGCGGTATGGCTCCGTCCGGACTTGCTCCCAGCTCTTGAAAAGCCAGCAACACCGAACACGGCGTCCTACGCCGAAGCGGTCAACCAGACCGCACCGAGCGTGGTCAGCGTCTATACCCGTACCCTGGTGACGGAGCCGCTGGGCGCAGAGTCATCGAACCCCCTGTTACGCGAGCTTTACCGAGACCGTATGGTGACGCGGCCTCGACGCGGCCTGGGGTCGGGCCTGATCATCAGCGAAGACGGGCTGATCCTGACCACCTTGCATGTCATCTCGGGCGTGGATGACGTTGTGGTCGCCCTCTGGGACGGACGCACGGCAGAAGCGCGACTGATCGGTGCAGACCCGGCCACAGACCTTGCGGTTCTCAAAATCGAATTGCAAGATCTACCCGCAGCCAACCTTGATTCCTCAGCACCGCTCAGGGCGGGCGATGTGGTTCTCGCGATCGGCAATGCGTTCGGCCTGAGTCATACCGTGACCATGGGCATCGTCTCCGCTACCGGCCGTGATCGGCTCAACCTGACCACATTCGAAGACTTCATTCAGACCGATGCCGCCATCAACGCCGGCAACTCCGGCGGTGCCTTGATCAATCCGGACGGCGAAGTCGTCGGTATCAACTCAGCCTCGCTGAGCCAGAACATGGGCGCTCAGGGCATCGGCTTCGCGATTCCGGCGGCCCTGGCCCATGAAATCGCCAAGCAGATCATTGATTACGGACAGGTCCAGAGGGCATGGTTGGGCGCTGAACTGATGGATGTCAGCCTGAACCTGGATCTCGGCCAGCGCCAGCGACCCGGTGCTCGGCTGACTCGCATCCATCGAGGTGGTCCGGCCTGGCAATCCGGGCTGCGCAACGGAGATATCTTGCTCAGCGCCGACGGCCAGCCAGTGGAGTCCGCCCGCCAACTCCTGCTCCAGATTGCCAGCCTGTCACCCGGACACGATCTCGAAGTCGAGGTGATTCGCGGCAATCAGCTGTTCGTCACCAGCGTCAACCTGATTCAGCAGCCGCCGCTGCACGGCTGATCCGTCGGAGCTGAAGGCAGCTACAATGCCAGGCCATAAGAAGATTTAAAGACTGGAGCTTTAACCTGTGAGCATCAAGCCCGACCGCTGGATTCGCGACATGGCCGAGAACCATGGGATGATTGATCCTTTCGAGCCCGGTCAGGTGCGCGCACGTGACGGACAACGCCTCGTCTCCTATGGCACCTCCAGCTATGGCTATGACGGTCGATGTGCTGATGAATTCAAGATATTCACCAATATCAATTCAGCCGTCGTCGACCCGAAGAACTTCGATGAGAACAGCTTCGTCGATTTTAAGGGCGATACCTGCATCATCCCGCCCAACTCGTTCGCTTTGGCCAGAACAGTGGAGTATTTTCGAATTCCTCGCAATGTGCTGACGATTTGCCTTGGCAAATCCACTTACGCGCGCTGCGGGATCATCGTCAACGTCACCCCCCTGGAACCGGAGTGGGAAGGCCACGTGACACTGGAATTTTCCAACACCACGCCACTACCTGCCAGGATCTACGCCAATGAGGGGGTCGCGCAGTTCCTATTCCTCGAGTCCGACGAGGCCTGCGAAACCTCATATGCCGACCGCGCGGGAAAGTATATGGGCCAGCGCGGCGTCACTTTACCCAGAGCCTAAAAGCACCGACCAGAGTCGGGCTCATTCACTCCACAATTTTGATGCTGGGCATCCTGACCGCCGTATTTCGCGCCTGAACCGACAGCAGCGCCGCGGTTCGCCGTGCCACCTCCCGGAAGCGAAGGCTGGTGGGGTGCTCGGGCTCCGCTGCGACAATCGGGGCACCTTGATCGGTGGATTGACCCAACCCGGCATTGAGGGGAATTTGCCCAAGCAATGGCAAGCCCAGTTCTCCGGCAATGCGTTCACCGCCGCCGCTGCCGAAAACCGCTTCCTCAAAGCCGCAGTTCGAACAGATATGAGTGCTCATGTTTTCAAGCACACCGAGCACGGGGATCTTGACCTGCGCGAACATACGCGCCGCCCGCCTGACATCATCCACCGCGACCTCCTGAGGCGTCGTGACGGCAATAGCTCCGGCCACGGGAATCTGCTGAGACAGGCTGAGCTGAATATCACCCGTTCCCGGGGGCAAGTCGACCACCAGATAGTCCAGGTCGTCCCAAAGCGTCTGGGCGAACATCTGCTGTAGTGCCTGCGTCGCCATCGGCCCCCGCCAGATCATGGCCTGATCCTGTTTGACCAGAACCCCGATGGACATCGCCTGAAGTCCGTGCGCCTCCATTGGAATGATCTTCTGGCCGTCAGTGGTTTTCGGGCCTCCCTTGAGTCCCAGCATTCTTGGCTGGCTGGGGCCGTAGATATCGGCATCCAGAATGCCAACTGTTGCCCCTTCGGCAGCGAGTGCCAACGCCAGGTTCGCGGCCACCGTGGACTTGCCTACTCCGCCCTTGCCGGACGATACCGCGAGAACATTACGTACACCCTGGATGGGCGTCAAACCCTCCTGCACCTTGTGCTCGACGACCTGAAACCCGACGTCAACCTTGACCGCCTGGACGTCCTCGTCAGCCTCCAGCGCGTCATGCGCCACCCGCGCCAGCTTGCCGGCCCATCCCGCAGCCGGATAGCCAAGGACAATATCAACGGCCACCTTGCCGTCGGCATACGCCAAAGCTCGCACCGCGTCTCCGAGTGGTTGCCCGGTGTGAGGATCATGCAGCGCGCAAACAAGGTGCTTGAGGCGGGACTGAATATCTTCTGACATCTTTAGTCGTTCCAGGTTGGCTTTTGGCTTGGATTCAGGAGCCGATATGGTACCAAGCACCGTCATACTCCACGGGTCCGTGTGATAATTCGGGGTCTGCCTCGTGCCCGTATTCGATAAGTAAAGTCAATGACCTCCAAGCGCCGAATTCTCGTGACTGCCGCCCTGCCCTACGCCAACGGCCCAATCCACCTGGGCCACATGCTGGAGTACATACAGACGGACATATGGGCGCGGTTTCAGCGTGCGCGGGGCCATGAGGTGTGGTTTGCCTGGGCCGATGACGCGCACGGCACGCCAATCATGCTCCATGCCGAGAAGCAAGGCGTGCCACCCGAACAGCTGGTCGAGAGCATGCGAACGGAGCACGAGCGGGATTTCCTGGATTTCGGCTTGTCCCACGACAACTTCTCGTCCACCCACTCAGAAGCCAATCGCAATATGGTGGAGAGAATCTGGAAGGGACTGGTTGACAGTGGCGCTGTGAATACGCGCACCATCGAACAGTTCTTCGACCCTGAACGCAGCATGTTCCTGCCGGATCGGTTCATTCGCGGGAACTGCCCAAAATGCGGGGCGCCTGATCAATACGGTGACAGCTGCGAGGTCTGCGGCGCGACCTATGAACCCACTGAACTGGTCGATCCGCGCTCCATGGTGTCCGGCGCCACACCGATCATGAAGGCCACCGAACATTTCTTCGTGACCCTGGATCAGTTCCGGGAAAGCCTGCAGTCCTGGGTTCGCTCCGGCACCCTGCAGGAAGAAGTCGCCAACAAGCTTCAAGAATGGTTCGGAGAAAAGCTGCGCGACTGGGATGTCACGCGCGACGCACCCTACTTCGGTTTTCTGATTCCGGGGGAAACGGACAAGTACTTTTACGTCTGGCTGGATGCACCGGTGGGCTATCTGGGAAGTTTCTTTGAAATCTGCCAACGTGAAAATCTGGATTTCGAAGACTGGCTGAAGCCCGACACTTCCACCGAGATGTACCACTTCATCGGCAAGGACATCATTTATTTCCACTGCTTGTTCTGGCCGGCGATGCTTGAAGCGGCTGGCCTGAGGCGCCCGACCGGCGTTCATGCCCACGGCTTTTTGACAGTCAATGGGGCCAAGATGTCGAAGTCTCGCGGCACCTTCATCAAGGCACGTACCTGGCTTGATGAACTGCACCCCGACTACCTGCGCTACTACTTCGCAGCCAAGCTTGGCCCGGGTCTGGCTGATATCGACCTCAACCTTGACGACTTCCGGGCGCGGGTCAACGCCGATCTGGTGGGCAAACTGATCAATATCGCCAGCCGCTCGGCAGGATTCATCCACAAGCTGGGCGACGGCAAGCTTTCTTCGTCGTTGCCCGACGAAGCCCTTTACGACCGCTTCCTGGCAGAGCATGAATCGATTGCCACGGATTTTGAGCAGCGCAATTTCCAGAGCGCGATTCGCCGAATCATGCGCCTGGCCGACGAGGCCAATCGATATATCGATGAGCACAAGCCCTGGATGATGGCCAAGGAAGACGGACGGGAAGAAGAGGTGCTAGCGGTTTGCACCCAGGGAATCAACCTGTTCCGAGTGATGATGACCTGGCTGGCTCCGGTTGTGCCATCCACCGCCGAGGCCGCCGAAGAATTCCTGGCCACCTCACTGCAGGACTTCGACAGCGTTCGCACTCCCCTGTTGGATCACAGCATTCGGACGTTCAAGCCGCTACTGCGGCGGGTAGAGCCGGAGCACGTCGAGCGCATCATTGCCGCCAGCAAAGAAAACCTGGAAGCGGCAAGGACCGAGCCTGTCAAGATCGACCTCGATCTTGAGCCAGAGATTGCGTTCCCCCAGTTTGCAGCGGTCGATTTACGTGTGGCCAGAATCGTCAAGGCCGAAGAAGTCGAAGGCGCAGACAAGCTGCTTCGGCTCGAGCTTGATCTTGGCGGCCCCGTACGCCAGGTCTTCGCCGGAATCCGCGGCCACTACGACCCCTCTGAACTGGTTGGTCGACTGACGGTCATGGCAGCCAATCTGGCGCCACGAAAGATGCGCTTTGGCGTTTCGGAAGGTATGGTGCTGGCCGCCAGTGAGAAAGGCGGTAAGCCCTTGCTGCTCTCACCGGACAACGGGGCAAAACCGGGTATGCGAATCAGCTGAGTTCTGCGCGCATGGACTTTGTCCTCATCATCGTGTCTGCTGCGCTGGTCAACAACTTCGTTCTGGTCAAGTTTCTGGGCTTGTGCCCGTTTCTGGGCGTCTCCTCATCCGTTGAGTCCGCGGTCGGCATGTCGCTGGCCACCGCGTTCGTATTGACCTTGTCGGCAGTAGCCAGCTACCTCATGACTCGCTGGGTTCTACAGCCACTCGAGTTGATGTATCTGAGTACTGTCAGCTTCATCGTCCTGATCGCTGCTCTTGTGCAACTGACGGAATTATTCATGCGTCATGCAGCACCCCTGCTCCACCGGGTGCTCGGGATCTACCTCCCATTGATCACAAGCAACTGCGCCGTGCTCGGTGTCGCCTTGCTGAACGTGCGCGAACAAAATAGCCTGGTCGAGTCGGCACTCTTCGGGTTTGGTGCGGCCCTTGGCTTTGGTCTGGTTCTGGTCGCCCTGGCAGCAGCCAGAGAGCGGCTTGCTATCGCCGATGTGCCCATCAGTTTCCGGGGCGCACCGATCGGCCTGATCACCGCCGGCCTAATGGCTCTGGCGTTCATGGGATTTACAGGCTTCGGACGCCTTTGATCCCGCCCCGCGCTGAGGCTCTCTTTGCACAGGTCGCGCGATGCGGCAGAATAAGCTTGGTTTTAATTGGCACGTATTTAGTGGCGAAGTCCGGGAGGTCGCACCATGTTTTTCGGTAGCAAGCGCGAATCGGACGGATCCGTCGATCCAGCAGCGTTGGAAAAAAAGCTGGCTGAAGGTGATGATCTTCGGGCTGCCTGTCAGTCCACGATCCAGACCCTCTTGGTACTTCTAAAGAAATTCGCGGTTGATCTTGAAGAACTCAAGAGCGGCGAATTCAGAAAAGAGGTCACCGGGTTTGCAGAGCAGCTGCCTGAACTCGATAACGCCAAGAAACTGGAACGCGCGACCGAGAAGCGAGCCAAGCAGTTCGACGGTTACATCCGGCACCAGAACACTTATCTGCTCGAACGCGAGACGGAATTACGCAACGTCATCACCCTTTTGTCCAATGCGATGGCTCTGCTAAACCACGAAAACGCGGCCTATCACCAGAAGATCCTCGATCAAGGCGCAAACTTCGAGCGGATCATCGCCCTGGACGATCTGCGCAAAATCAAGACCTCTCTTGCCGAGGAAGTTCGTCAGCTCACCACCATGGTAGAGCAGAAGAAGCAGGCCGAATCGCAACAAATCAATGCGCTGAGCGGCCAAGTGGCAACGCTGCGCGAAGAACTCGAAAAGACGCGCGACGAAACGCGCCGCGACCCGTTGACCGGAATTTTCAACCGACGCGCGCTGGATGAGTATCTGACCTCGCTGATCGATAACAATCGCCTGCGTCGAAAGTCCTTCGCCCTGCTGATGCTTGACATCGACAACTTCAAGGCCGTCAATGACAACTACGGCCATTTGGTCGGCGATCAGGTCATCCGGGCCATGGCCGGGGCCTGCGTGGATGTGTTGCGGGAAGATGATTTCGTCGCCCGATTCGGTGGAGAAGAATTTGTGGCCGTCATGCCCGGTGCTTCGCGCAGAGCGGCGTCCAAGCGGGCCGACAAGCTTCGGGCGGCGATCGCCAACACCCGGTTTTCGCTGCCCGCCGAAAACCGCGAAGATTACCTGAACCTGACGGTAAGCATTGGCGTCACGGAATTTCAGAGTGACGATGCCCGAACTGAACTGATCGAGCGGGCCGATCAGGCCCTGTATCAAGCCAAGCAGAACGGCAAGAATCAAGTCGTGGCAATCTGAAGTCCGATTGATGCAGCGCAACTTTAAGCAAAAATGAGCGTGTTATAAGATTCGACAACTCTTTGGAAGACAGCGCTTGAGGGAGCCATGAATACGTCGTCTTTGAAGTTCAAAATCATCATCGCGGTATCACTTGGCATCATCATTCTTGCTGCTGCCAACACAACCTTTCAGCTGCGCGAGGGCAACCGGCAACTTGATCAGGCGGTCAATGCACTGGCAGCCAGTGCGAACCAGGAGTTCACCAAGCTCCTCAATGGGGAGCTCTCACGCTTGTCTTTGGCCATCGAGTCTCTGCTTCAGGACAACCAGGCTGTTTCGGCTTTCGCGCAAAGAGATCGGGAAACGTTGCTTGCGCGTCACGCCGATCTGTATCAGCGCATGCGCGATGACTATGACGTGGCGCAGTACCAGTGGCACGTTCCGCCCGCCACCAGCTTTCTGCGCTTTCATCGGCCGGAGCGCTTCGATGACGATCTTTCGGAGTTCCGAGCGACAGTCGTTGGCACCAACCGAAACCAGAGACCTGTGCGAGGCCTTGAAGTGGGACGTGGGGGACCCGGCGTGCGAATCGTTTATCCGGTCTTTCAGAACGCCAACCACCTGGGTTCGGTCGAGCTGGGAGGCTCCATCAACGGATTGCTCCAGCAACTCGAAACCAATCTGGGCATCAGCTTTTCCGTGGGCATCGATCCCGACGTCTTCAGGGCAGCCGGTCGTTTTGCCGACGGCAACGAGGATGTGATGCGTGACGGCTTGCAGTATTACCGGTTTTCATCAGATTCTGCCCGACTGCTGCTGGAGCAGACCGAAAATCTTGAAGGTGTTGTCGACTTCGAGGACTCGCAGATCGCACTGAGCACAATTGAGCTGCTTGACTATCAGGACCAGCAGATCGGCCAGATCGTCGTAGGTTCTGACGTCAGCGAGCTGGTGGCAGGCCAGCGCAGTCAAATGATCACTTCCATTTTCACATCACTGCTCATCATGGCCGCCGTACTCGCTGTGGTGATCTGGATTACCGTTCGAGCACTTCGGCCGCTCGACGAAGTCATTGACATCACAACCCGAATCGCCAAGGGCGATTGCAGCATGGAGGTCAAGTCCAGTCGAAATGACGAAGTCGGCCGCGTTCTGCAATCGGTCGGCGTGATGATTGAGCAATTGCGCAAGACCATCGGCGAAATCACGACGGTCAGCGCGAGTGTGAGTGACGGGAGTGGCGAGCTGTCGCAAGGGGCGGCCACTCTGGCTCAGGGCTCTACCGAGCAAGCCTCGTCGGTCGAGGAAGTTTCGGCGTCCATTGAACAGATGAGCGCTAGCATCCATCAAACCTCGGACAACGCGGCAGAAACCGAGCGGATCTCGCAGCAAACCGCGGCCAGCGCCGAGAAAGGCGGGGAAGCTGTATCGCGCACGGTGAAAGCGATGCGCGAAATCTCGGAAAAAATCTCCATCATCGACGATATCGCCTACCAGACCAACCTGCTGGCTCTGAACGCAGCCATCGAGGCAGCCCGTGCTGGTGAGCAAGGCAAGGGATTTGCGGTCGTTGCAGGCGAGGTCCGCAAACTCGCCGAACGCAGCCAAATTGCCGCGCACGAAATCGGTGAGGTCGCAAGCGGATCGGTCGGATTGGCCGAAGAAGCCGGCAAGATGATCAACAGCATTCTTCCCGAGATCCACCGCACGGCCGAGCTGGTCCAGCAGATCAGCGCGGCCAGCGGCGAGCAGGACTCCGGGGCCCGGCAGATCAGTGAAGGTCTGTCACAGTTGAATCAGGTCGTGCAGCAGAACGCTTCCTCATCGGAGCAGATGGCAGCCATGGCTGAAGCCTTGAGCGCCCATGCCGATCAGCTCAAGCGCGCCATCAGCTTCTTCTCCATCAACCGAAAATAGCACTAACTCGGTTACGATAGCGGCCAGCCATGAGCGCCGCTATCGTAACCATCACCACGTTGCTGACCGCCGTCGGTGCCGGCTTGATCTGGGCCGGTAGACGACTCTCAGTTAACGAGGACCCCCTCGTTGAGAGAATCAATGATCTACTCCCTCAAACGCAGTGCGCGCAGTGCGGCTTCCCGGGCTGTCGACCGTATGCCGAGGCCATTGCTTCTGGGCAGGCCGACATCAATCAGTGCCCTCCAGGTGGCGAAGAAGGGATCAAAGCACTGGCAGACCTGCTTGGGGCGGAACCCAAGCCGCTCGACCGTGAATGTGGAGAACATAAGCCACCACTGATTGCACTGATCGATGAAGACCGCTGTATCGGCTGCACCTTGTGTATTCAGGCCTGCCCCGTCGATGCAATCCTCGGAGCAGCCCGTCAGATGCACACCGTGATCGAGGCAGAATGCACCGGCTGCGAACTCTGTCTGCCGCCGTGTCCGGTGGACTGTATCGATCTGCTCCCCAGGCGGCAACCGCGGGTCCCAGCCATCCCCATTCGGATCTTGGCTGCCTGAGGTGTCAGTATCCGAAACTCTGCATGGCTTCCCAGGAGGCCTCACCCTGCCGCACCATAAGCAGATCTCTCTGGAAGTCCCGCTGCAACGATGCCCGTTGCCACAACGGGTTTACGTCCCCATCGCCGGACACGAAACCCGGCTGCTTGTCTCACCAGGCGACGAAGTCTTGCGCGGACAGGTTCTAACGGGCACAAACAACGACTTCCAGGTTGGCGCCCATGCGCCTTGCGCCGGGATGATCGTTGACATTGCTGATCACCCTGCGATTCAGCCGAACGGCAACCCTCAGCGCTGCATTGAGATCCAGTGTGACCCGAACGGATCTATTCATCCTGTCCAGCGACTCCAGGACTGGCAGGACACCTCACCGGCCAGGCTGGTCGATCATTTACGCCAAATGGGTTTGGCAGGCATGGGCGGGGCCATGTTTCCAACGCCGGCCAAGCTTCGTGGACCCTGGCCCCCAATCCGGACCTTGATCCTCAATGGCGCTGAGTGCGAGCCCTGGATTGCCTGCGACGAGAGCCTGATGCGCGCAAGGGGAGCCGAGGTCGTCATCGGAGGCCTGATCCTGGCCCATGCGGCCGGAGCCGACGCTATTGTGATTGCGGTGGAGGATCCAATGGCGCAGACATCGGAGGCGCTGAAGGAGGCTGTCCATGGTCTTGGAGTGTCGGATCGGATCAGTGTGGTCAACGTCCCCAGCGTTTACCCTCAGGGCGGGGAGCGTCAGTTGATTCAGTGTCTAACCGGCCTTGAGGTGCCGCATGACGGACTGCCGCAGGATATTGGACTGCTATGCCACAACGTTGCCACTGCGGCTGCTGCCTTCGACGCTGTTGAGCTTGGAAAACCCGTTACTGAACGCGTCGTGACCGTTACTGGCCCCGGCATCAATCGGCCCGGCAATTTTATCGTTGCCATCGGAACACCGGCCCAGTGGTTGATCCGTCAGGCCGGAGGCTACAGCGAGTCGGCCAACCGTCTCATCATTGGCGGCCCGATGAGCGGGATCGCGGTCGAAAGCGATGAATTCGTCATCACCAAAGGAACCAACTGCCTTTTGGCGCTCGAAGTCCCGCCGCGAGATCCTGAGAAAGTCATGCCGTGCATCAACTGCGGTGCCTGCGTTGCGACCTGCCCGGCAAGTCTCATGCCGCAGACGCTGTTTCGGTTCATCGAGGCAGGTCATTACGAGCAATCGCGAAAGCTCGGGGTCTTCGAGTGCATCGAGTGCGGTTGCTGCGCTCAGGTCTGTCCAAGCCACCTGCCGCTGGTCGACTTTTATCGCCATGCCAAGGCCCAACTCCGTCAGCTCGACATGGACCATCGCCGGGCTTCTCTCGCCAAGCGACGCCATGAAGCAAGGCAGACCCGTTTATCCGAAGAACAGGCCGCACGCGAAGCACGGCGCCTGGCGCGTGCCGAAAAACTTCGCGAAAAGAAAGTAGCCAAGGATGAAATAGAGGCCGCGATCGCTCGCGCCAGACAGAAAAAGCGGTCATCACGAGAGAATCCAGGCTAAAGATGAGATTTACCGTTCAAGGCGCGCCGCACCAGCCTTCCGCCCCGCAAGTCAGCACGCTGATGACCAAGGTGCTGATCGCCCTGATTCCCGCTGTTCTTGCCCACCTTTGGGTATTTGGCTCTGGGCTGCTGATCCAACTGGTCCTTGCGTGTTTTTTCGGGCTCGGCTTTGAGGCGCTGACCCTGAAATACCGAGGCCGAAGACTCAAGCCGTTTCTTAGCGACGGCAGCGTCGTCGTCACCGCCTTACTTTTTGTGCTGTGCCTTCCGCCGCTCACGCCATGGTGGATTACGGCAACCGGCATGCTGTTCGCTGTCGTTGTTGCCAAACACTTGTTCGGCGGCCTTGGCTACAACATGTTCAACCCGGCCATGGTGGGCGTAGCAGTCGTCGTAATCGCCTTCCCTGTCGAGTTCAGCCAATGGTTGGCCCCGGGAGCCCTGACAGAATCGGCCATGGGGTTTCCCGAGACTCTGGCGGCCATCACGCAAGGCGGCTTGGCAACGGATCCAGCTTGGGATGCCCTCACGGCACCCACGGTGCTGGATTTGATGCGGGCCGGTCTGCAGGATCAGATGCTGGTTCCCGAGATCACTGATCAAGCCCCATTCGGGACACTGTCCGGGCAAGGCTGGGACTTGATCAATCTAGCGCTGTTGCTGGGTGGGCTGTGGCTGCTGTGGCAAGGCGTCATATCGTGGCATGTTCCGGTTGCGGTAGCGGCGACGACGATTTTTCTGGCTCTACCGCTTTGGCTGATTTCTCCCGATCTTCATCCCAGCCCGCTTTTTCAACTCTTCTCCGGAGGGCTGTTGCTCGGCGCCTTTTTCATCGCGACAGATCCAGTATCTGGAAGCGCAACCTTCAGGGGCAAAATTCTCTTTGGGATCGGTGTGGCCGTGCTCACGCTGGCAATCCGTCGCTGGGGCGGATTCCCTGACGGTGTAGCCTTCGCCGTTTTGTTGATGAACATGTGGGTGCCGCTGATCGATCGCTACACTCGCCCGCGCGTCTACGGCCATTCCGGATGAAACAACTCACTTCTTTTCGGGCCCTGACCTATCTGGGCTGTCTAGCTCTGGCAGCAGCAGCACTGTTGTCGGGCGTCGACCAGCTCACGCGTGAGCGAATTGAGCAGGCGAACAATGCAAGGGCAAAAGCCAGCCTGACCGCCCTACTGCCTCAAATCGACTTCAACAACGACTTGTTGAACGATGTCATAAAGCTCCAGCTGCCCGGCTTTGACCAGCCCGCTCAAGTTTACAGGGCCCGTCTGAGCGGGCAACCAGTGGCAGCCGTGTTTGACCTCGTTACACCCCATGGGTATAGCGGCGATATCCGGCTGATGGTGTCAGTCAATGCCGATGCAGAGATTATTCTCGCCCGCGTCGTCAGCCATCGCGAAACGCCCGGCCTGGGCGACAAGATCGAGATCGAACGAAATGACTGGATCAACAACTTCTCCGGTCAAAGTCTAAACCGGACACCCTCGGGGCGGTGGGCGCCGGACCGACGCGGGGGAGACTTCGATACGCTGACCAGCGCAACGATCACATCGGCAGCGGTGATTGAAGCCGTTCATTCGGCACTGCAGGCTTTTGTCCAGACCGCCCCCGAAGAACTCTGGAGAGCAGCTGCGGCGGCGCCTTGATACAACCGGATGGATCAGGCAACGGACGCGGTAGGTGCCTGATGATAGGCCACCGCTCGCTCAACCTCATTTTTCGACCCCAAAATGACTGGTACACGCTGGTGCAGCTCTTCCGGCTTGACCTCCAGGATTCGTTCCAAACCGGTTGACGCAGCTCCGCCGGCTTGCTCAACAATCATGGCCATGGGATTGGCCTCGTACATCAGACGCAGTTTTCCGTTTTTGCCCGCAGCCGCCAGTCGACGATCAGACGGATAGAGGAAGATGCCACCCCGAATCAGGATGCGGTGAACTTCCGCCACCATGGAAGCGACCCAGCGCATATTGAAATCCTTGCCACACGAACCCTGCTTGCCCTGCACACACTCTTCGATGTACCTCGCTACGGGCGGCTCCCAAAACCTCTGATTGGAGGCATTGATCGCAAACTCGCAGCACTCGGTAGGGATGGTGAGGCCGTCGCGGATCAGCAGGAACTCGCCCAACGCCCGGTCCAGAGTGAACATGCTCACCCCCTGACCTGTCGTCAACACCAGCTGGGTCGATGGGCCGTACAGACAATATCCGGCCGCCACCTGCTCGGTCCCAGATCGCAGGAAGTCTTCCAGTACTGGTGCCTGTCCGGTGTCGGCGGCCCGGAGAATTGAAAAGATCGTCCCGACCGATACGTTGACGTCAATGTTCGAAGACCCATCCAGCGGATCACACAACAAAAGGTAGCTGCCACGCAACTTGTCCGGGGGCAACTGATAGATGTCGGACATCTCTTCTGAGGCCAGAGCAGCAATATGCCCGTTGTGCTGTAGCGCATCGATCATCAGATCGTTGGCGATGACGTCAAGCTTTTTCTGGGTTTCGCCCTGCACATTCTCTGACTCGGCGCTGCCCAGCACGTTGACCAGATCACCCTTATTGACAAGATCCGCGATTTTCTTGCACGCAACCGCAATATCGTTCAAAAGGCCAGTGAATTCGCCACTCGCACGGATATGGCGCTGGTTTTCGATGATGTAGTTGGTCAGGGTTGTGCCGATTTGCATGAGATGCCCCCAAGGTCCGCGTCTGCTCAAGATGACACGCGCCATTTTAGCGCGACCCGGACAACCAAAGGCTAGAATAGGTAGCGATGGCCGCTGTAGATTCAGTCACTCCAACACCTCACAGGGCTCATGGCCGGAAAATCTGGCGAGACGGGCTGTGGGACAACAATCCCGGGCTTGTCCAGCTTCTGGGACTTTGCCCGCTACTGGCAGTCACCAATACGGCGATCAACGGCCTCGGTTTGGGTCTGGCGACGATGGCCGTGCTGGTTTGCTCCAATCTGGCCGTATCAATGTTGCGCGGCACTTTGGTGCCTGAGGTGCGCATCCCGGCTTTTGTACTGATCATCGCGACTCTGGTGACGGTTATCGACTTGTCGCTGCAGGCGTGGCTGAACGACCTGAGCAGGACACTGGGCATCTTCGTGCCGCTGATCGTCACCAACTGCACTATTCTCGCGCGAGCCGAAGCCTTCGCCTCCCGCCAGCGGCCGCTGGCCGCCTTGCAGGACGGTCTCGCACAAGGTCTGGGCTTCGGTCTGGTCCTTTTCTCTTTGGGCGCCGGGCGCGAGATCATCGGTCAGGGAAGCTTGTTTGCCGATGCGGATCTGCTGCTGGGTGATTGGGCGCAAGGACTGACCATTGACCTGCTGCCCGAAGGCTATGGATTTCTGCTGGCGATGCTCCCGCCCGGGGCGTTTATTGGTCTTGGGCTGTTGATCGCTCTGAGGCAGCGGCTAATCCGCTGATCAAACTCCCGGCCGATCCATCAAGGATTCCAGCCAGCGTTCGGCCTCGGCCAGACTATCCGGTAGCGAAGTATCAATATGGAAGGTTCCCGGATCGTCGAGAACGGGCAGCTCCGCGTTCTGAAGCTGACTTTCAAGCACGGCAAGGTCTGCCTCCGAAGGGTCATTTCCGTTGATGGCGCGCCGAGAGACCCGATCGCGGAGCACAGGCTCCGGAGCCGAACAATGCAGCACCCCGAAAGGAATATCTCTAGTCTTGGCCAGGTCGCGGAACGCATCGCGCTGCTGCCGATTTAAGAAAGTGGCGTCGACCAACACGGGCAAGCCTGCGTCGGTGATCGCCTCGGCAAGGCTGAGCAAACGCTGGTAGGTCTTCTGCGTACTCGAAAGACCGTACAACCCATCCCCAAGGCCAGACTCAGACCGACCATATTCGCCCAAACCAGCCAGCCGTTTGCGCTCGACATCAGACCGCAACCGAATCAACCCACAGTTTGCCAGCAGGCTTCGAGCCAGATAGCTCTTGCCACTGCCTGAGACGCCGCAGGTCAGCAGCAGCAATGGTTTTCGCGCAACGATCACTCGATCGGCACAGGCCAGATACCGATCCACAATCGCCAGAATGTGCTGATTGGCGTCGGGATCGTCACCCAGCCCAAGCGCCGCGACCTTGGCACGGACCATGGCCCGGTAAACCACGTAGAAGTCCAGCAAAGCCAAACCTTCGTAGTCGCCAGTTTGTGCCAGGTAACGATCGATCAGTGCCCATGCATAAGAACCGGCATCGTGCTCATGAAGATCCATCACCATAAAGGCAAGATCAGCCATGACATCCGTCCACCGCAAGTCTGGGCTGAACTCAATGCAGTCAAACAAAGTCGCTCGACCATCGACCAGGGTGACATTGCCGAGATGCACATCACCATGGCATTCACGGACGAAACCCTGTTGGCGTCGCTCCGAAATCAGGTTTTTCAATCTTGCGAAGCGCTCCTCGGTCCAGCTGTTCAGACGATCCAACAAGGACTGCCTGCCATCGTCACCCAGATACCTTTTCAAATCAGTGAAGTTGTCCCGCATCGGTCCAATGACCTCGTCCGAACTTCCCCACTTTGCATCTGCCGGCGCCACGGCTGCTGCTTCATGCAGATCAGCCAGAGCCACGCCAAGGTCTTCGACGTGCTCACGCGACAGTTCATGACGTGCAAGCAGCCGGTCAAACCCCTGTTCCGGATCAAAACGTTGCATTCGGACGGCATATTCGATGACAGGTCCAGCTCCGCCAAATTCGGGCCGCTCCTCGGTGCCAGTCAGATCGACAACGTCCAGATAAAGATCCGGCGCAGTTCGCCGATTCAGGCGCACTTCTTCCATGCAAAAATGGCCGCGGAGTTGGAGATCAGAAAAGTCGAGGAAGCCGAAATTGACCGGCTTCTTGATCTTGTAGGCATATTCACCGGCCAACAGAACCCATGAAATATGCGTTTCCAGCAAGCTGACAGAATCAACGGGATGCGGGTACCGGCTGGGGTCCAGAAGGGCCTGAATAAGCGGACTGTGCATCGTCAAAGTCAGCTGCCGGGTCGCGGAGACAGCGCCAGTATACCGATCCTGACGGTGCTATTCTCGCCATCCAGATCGACACTGCGATGCGCTCTCAACCATGCCTGCCATGAATCCCGCCAACCGGGCCGAGTTTTTTCACCGCCTTGCCGATATCAATCCAAATCCGCAAACCGAACTGAACTGGTCAACGCCGTTTGAGCTTCTGGTTGCAGTGGCCTTGTCAGCACAAGCCACGGATGTGGGCGTCAACAAAGCGACCGCTAGGCTCTTTCCGGTGGCCAACACCCCGGAGACGATCCTCGGACTGGGCGAAGAGGGGCTGAAGCGATACATCAAGACCATTGGGCTGTTCAACAGCAAGGCCAAGAACGTGATCGCCACCTGCCGAATTCTGCTTGAAAAACATGGCGGTCAGGTTCCCTCCGATCGGACCGCACTGGAGGCTTTGCCAGGCGTCGGACGCAAGACGGCCAACGTGATCCTCAACACCGCCTTTGGCCAACCCACGATGGCAGTTGACACGCACATCTTCAGGGTATCCAACCGAACAGGTCTAGCGCCGGGTAAAACCGTGCTGGCCGTTGAAAAGGCGTTGCTCAAGCGTGTCCCGGAAAAATATCTCCTTAACGCCCACCACTGGTTGATCCTGCACGGACGCTACACCTGCAAGGCGAGGAAACCTCTTTGCCATCAATGCCCGGTCGTCGACCTGTGCCGCTGGCCGGGCAGGAAGAAAATCCTTCAGGAATCCGGCGCGTAAGCCGATATCAAAGGGGTGACGGTCATCCCTTCGGCGCGCAACAGTTCGACGAGACCCTGCTCACCGGGAAGATGCAGAGCACCCACGGCAATCATCAGACCACCCTCCTGCAGCCAGGGCAACGCGCGCTTGACCATGGTGTGATTGCGTTCAATCATCCCGACCTGTTCAAAATGCGCCCGCAGACGGGGATCCAGACCATCCATTTGCTCCTCTGCAACCGCCTTCAGATCCGACAAGTCGCCAGAAAGGTAGCTGGCAATCAAGTGCTCGAACAGTTCGTCCTGGCGAGGAAAGTCCTGAATTGCCTGTTCAAGCATGGATAACTGCAGGTCTTCCGGAAGATCGGCCAGAAAAGCCAGTTGCTCCTCAATGCGCTCTAGCGACACCACATCCAGCCCAAGACCCTGGGCCCGAATGGAGAGCGCGAGATCCATGAAAAGACCGGTCTGCGGCGGCGGAACCGAAATCGTCATGGCTGCGGCCCATGGGCGGAGCTGTCGCACAGCCGGTTCGCCCATGCCGTAATGGTTCTCGAGAATATCGACCAGCGCAGCATAAGGTGTCGCACCCAGAACCTCATCCAACCGAGGCTCGGGATAGCGCATCGCCTGACTCAGCACCGCCAGCATGCCTGCATCCGGGACCAGTTCCAGCGCAAGCCGCTCTGCTTCAGCCAAGCTATCCAGAAGCGTCTGAGGGAACTCCAGCAACCGGGCATCTTCACTGTGGACGGTACCCAGCAACCAATTCTGCTGACCAGATGGGCCTTCTACCGACCATAGGACCTGCGCCGAAACCGAGGCGCCAAGCATCCAAGACAACACCAAAGCAAAGCACCAGCGTGAAAAAAACCGCATCCTGTCACCTCGTTCGAACCACCAAACCGATACCATAGACGAAGATGCGCAAGGAAATTCCTCAAAATTCATCATG
>JAZBPR010000059.1:0-5125 GCA_036351735.1 Wenzhouxiangella sp.
AGAACGGGTTGAAGGTAACAAACGCAGGCAGAAGGTCGAAACGGATTTTCTGCTGGTTTGCGTCACCGTCTGAGTATTTGCTGACTCGAATCGAGAAGCCGTCCTCAGTAGTGACAACGGTGTCGGTGTCGTACAGCTTGGGCAGCTTGACTGTGGCCATGCCGTAAGCCTGTCGATGGAAGAACAGGTTGGGCTGGTAAGTGCCACCAGCTGCGCCGAGAACCGTGATCACATCGCCAGAGACTGGCGCTGAGTCAACAGTGTTGTACTGACCAGTAGCCTCAAAGATCGCTGGACCTGCAACGACGATGTCGCCCGTGCCAGTGCCTGAGAGCGTGACGGTCTCGGTCACAACCGCACGGTACTTGACCAGATTGCCTGCGCCATCCGTGAAGGTGGTGCGGGTTGACTGGTTCAGGTAATGACGGCCAGTGATCTCGACAACAGATCCAGCAACGATGTTGGCGTTAGCCGAGAACCCAGAGACAGACAGTGTCTGCTTCATGGTGTCCTTGGCCGCGACGTAGGTCACAACCGGGTTAGCAGACAGCGTGCCTGCCCGGTCAGCCAGTGTTGCGTCATCCGCAACGGCCTGCAGGGTGTTGCAGCTCAACGCAGCCATGCCGCCGAAGTTGCGGCTGATCTGCGCCCGGCGCCATGCAGTGTTCACCAGATCGTTATCACCTGACGCCAGACCTGACTGAGTGTCAGCAAGGCTTGTGGTGGTGTACGGGTTCATGACGTAGAACACATCGTTGTCCATCGGAACGCCGATTGAGTCCATCAGGGCGCCAGCCGCTGCGACATCGCTCCACTTCGTTACTGCCGTGCCGGGCGTGCCGACTGACAGGTTTGCATTGCGGAGCATATAAGAAGACAGGCTGGTCTCCAGAGTCGTAACAGCACGAGTCGCCATTGGCGCAAGGATCTGATCGATCTGGTCTGCTTCGAGCGCTTCCTGAATGTTTGACCACTCAGTAGCGATGGTGATGTAGTCCTGAACCGTCGCAGTTGCCTTACCTGAGATGATGTCGGACTTGGTTGAGCCGCTGATATCACCACCGACTGTGCGGATGGCGTTGTAGTCATGCGGACGTTTTACGGATACCTGACCACCAGAGCGCGGTGTGAATTCGCCTTGAATCAGTTGAGTGTCGATCGCCTTGGTGACGCAACGGCTGGACTCGAACTTTTCCAAGAAAGTGCGAGCCAGCATCTCGACGGTATTGCTACTAAAGTTGTTAGCCATGACAGCTTACCCTCATTCAACGGTAACTTTACCTCCGGTGAGGGGGAACCTATCGCTAGCATCTGCCGCTCGGCCCTTCACCCGCGTCGGAGGCGGTTTACTACTCGAAGCGCGGGGAGTCGGGTTTAACTTCGTCCTCACGTTCCGCTCGATGTGAAGTATCCGTTCGGTCGGGCTCATCATTGACAGCTCAGCCAGCAGTACAGGGTTCTTGGACAGGCTTGTCACCAGCTCCGGCCCTTTGTCGTCCCCCATCAAATAGGATGCGACCTCGTGCCCTAGCTGGTACTGACCGACGGTTTGCACCGCCTGATTCAGTTGCTCCTGATCAATTTTCCTCTCAGCCGCCTTGCCAAAAAACTGCTCTGCCTGCTGAGCTGCCGTCTGTTGCTGCTCAAGTTGACGCTGCTGCTCATATTGACTTTGCTGCGCCTGCCGCTCTCGCTGCCGTTGCTGCCATGCCATATGAGCCCTGAGAGACTCGTCACGCTGCTTGATCAGATCCTGCACATCATCTGCGTAGGGGTCGACCTCAACGATCTTAGGCTCAGGGTCGTCATAACTTGGACTAGCCTGACGCAACCGCTGAAGCTCCTCTTCAAGAGCCATGCGCTTGCGCTGTTCTTCCCGGTACTTCGCATGCTGTCTGGCAATTGCCGCGTCAATCGCTTCCTGATTGACCGGCTTTTGTTCATCAGCATCTGCGCTATTTTCTTCGTGTTGCGGTTCACTAGACGGCGCTGAATCGTCCCCAAGGTGCTGGCCTTGGTCTTCGACTCCTACCTCGCCAACTTCCTCGGCGATGTGTTCGTCGTTTTGCAGCTGTTGCTCAGGTTCCATAAAAAGCCCTTAAAGGTATGAATGCCACGAATAGAGGTCGCGTACCTGCGGTTATTATACTCTCCGCCGAGTAAATGCAAACAGGTTATTACTTACCCCGCTTTTTGCCTTTCTTGCCCTTACATCCGGCCATGATCATTACTCCACTGTGTAGTTTTTCCCGGTTTTCCCGGTTTTCCCGGTTTTCCCGGCCTTCTCTTTTTTGGGCTTGTTGCCCGAATCAATTTCGTAATCGAACTTGCTCTTCAGAATACGCTTGTTATTCGCGTCAGGGTCGCCAAACGACTCTGACACCCACGTCGGCAATAATCCAATTTTCTGGTCAGCATACACTGTGTCGGCCGCCGACGCTGTGCGGTTAGACTCGCCTTTCGGCCCATAATTCACCCAGCTGTTCTGGCCACGAGTCTCGGTCGTGAGCGCCCGTCGAGCCAATGGCGAATACATTGCCGCGTGCGATCGCCATGCGTTCTCCTCGCCACCAGCGCGGAACCCAAGCCCTTCTTTGGCATGGCCGAAGTAGTCGTGAACGATGCGGAAAATGTCGTTGGCTAGCGCCTTCTGGCCGCTGATGATGTAGTCCGTCTCCTGCAGCAGCGGGTTGTCGGCAGGATCGAAGTCAGCATCCGATCCGAACCCGTCGCGGGTGCTGAAGACATACATATGGTTGTTGTTGGCGATGTCCTCGGTGACCATTCTGGGATTTTCTTGGTACGGGTCACCCATCGTTTCGAAGTCGATGAACTCAGGCTTGAATCCGGTCTTGAGGATCTCTTCGTACTGCTCAAGCGTCTCCTCGATCAGAGCGTTATAAGCCGCCTTGACCTCGGGATCTTGCGGGTTGTGCTCCATCTCATCGAACAGCCGGGCAATCTCTTTGCCCTTGGTGGGATTCGGTGGGACGTAGGTGGCAATTGGAGTGTATTTAGACTGGCCGACGCGCTCCATGTATCTGGCAGCGACATCGGCAATTCTGGCGTTTGCCTGAGCATTGAAGCCCTCTACTTGGGGGAGCCCTCTGAGGTTGCCTGCCGCATCCCGCGCATATTCTTTAGGCGACCCACTCTGTTCCGGTAGAACCCACGCCTTTCCTCCCACTCCTCCTCGCTTTCTGATGCCTTCCGTTCGGGCTCGGGTGGCAGCCGCGTGCTCTGGGGTGATGGACTGCTCATAGGCGATTTGTTCTGGGGTTCGGTCATCGATTCCATACCGGCGCCGCTGGTTTGCGTCGAACTGGCTGACGGCTGCTGCAGCTCTGCTGAATCTGTTGGCAGCAGGTGCTCGGTTACTATCTCGAACTCCCCCAGCACCGACTGCGGGCTGATCTGCCCCCGGTCTTTGAGCTGTGCCAAGCGCCGCTTCAACAACTGAATCTGCGTCTGCGAGAGACTCTGGAGTTGCTCCGGCAGTAGTGCCTGAGCCATCGCCTCTGCTAATGTCATCGAGCCACTGCTGCTTGTAGGTTGCTCTTGCATTGTCATCTCCTGTCCACTTCATGACCACCAGATCAGGGTAGCCATTCTCAGGCGTCCAGCCATCTGATCGCCATGCCTGCTCCAGCTCCTTCAAATCAGCCTCGGTGTGGTTCTTGAGGTATTCTTCTTTGCTGAATGGCAGACGTGCAGCTTCCTCGAATCCATACTCATTGTAAATAGAAGGTAGAAAACCATTTGGGAATTTGTCGGTGCGAACGTCGAACGCATCCAGCGCCGTCACGCCCTCTTCGATAGCTTTCATCATCGCCGCAGGCGCCGCAACGCTAGAGATCCCCGGCTCGTTGTTGATCAGCCCGGTGACCACCTTCTCGTTGGGGGATAAGCCCGCAGCTTCGAGATCGATGCCGTAGTTGTCGTTGTAGTTGACGCCGTTCTTGATGCCGAAAAAGATATTCCGGTCGCCAAGCTTGTATACCTCAAGGTTGCCTGCGTCGATATCAGCCTTGACGTCGGCCTCGTTGGTGATGTCTAGGCTTGGCCGGTACTTGTTGTTGTTGACCGCATTGACGAAGTCTAGCGGTGTCACGCCGCCATCTTTTTTGAGCATGCTGCTGGTACGCCAGTCATCCTCAAGGAATGCATTGACGGCCTGAGCCTGCGCCGGGTTCTTAACGTCAGGCACGCGCTCTCTTGGCAGGTTTGCAATGACATCATCGGTCACCATCTCAAGCGGCTGGCCGACCTGCAGCGAACGGTAGTCTCCCTGCGGCAGTCCGCCGGACTTGCGTCTCCGCTCCAAAAACTTGGGGAAGAAGTCAGTCATCGGCACGGGCTGCGGCAGCGCACCGAGCACCCGGCCCTTCACCGCACGATCGTAGGACAGATGTGGCTTGATCCCGCTCTGCGGCATATTGACCCGGGCATCCTCGCCTTTATTGATCTCAATGGCGAACAGCACGTTGCCCTTGTCATAGCCCGCATACTCAGGCGAGATAGTCTCGTCGAGGATGCGGTTCATGTTCGGAATGCCGAGCTGCCTGTTCGTGGTCTTCATCGCCTCATTCGCCAGCGCCTTACGCTGGTCAAATGTCATGCCCTTGGCGTATCGATACATAGACTCCTGAGACATGTCGTCAGGCAATGGCGGCAGCCCTTCGCCTCTGAAGCCCTTGTTGTTGTTTACGTTCTGCTTGAACTTTTCGAGGTTTTCAGGGCTGATGCGGCCCTCCTCGGCGAACTTGCCGAGCATCGATAGGAATGAGGTCGCCACGGTCGCATTCGACGCATGACTGTCCGGCATCATCGCTGAGACCAAAACGACATCGCCGTCCTGCAATCGAGATATGGCGCCCTCATCCTGAGCCGCCCAAACAATGTTGTTTTCTAAATACGACTTTAGCCGAGGGAACTCAGGTCCGCCCTGCAGCTCGATCGGGATTGTCTGCACGCCCTCGGTCCCCTCGAACGCTCTGCCGGCGCCGGTCAAATCGGCCAGCGTGACCTTGACCGTTCTCCCCTTCAGCACCTCCGGGTCAATCACGGGCATCTCGCCAACGATCTCGTCGATCTGCTGGAAGCCCTTGTCTGACTCCTTGCGCTC
>JAZBPR010000060.1:0-11796 GCA_036351735.1 Wenzhouxiangella sp.
TCGTCGATCCGATACACCGCTGCCCGATAAGCCTGGATCAGATCGGTGTCGAGATTGCTTGAATGCAAGGCCTTCGACTTGGCTCAGGACCGGAGATCCGTGCCTGCTCCAGCGAGCTTACGAAACAACCAGCCTTGCTGAAGTTCCTGCCCGGTGACCGTTTTGTAGGCCACCGCTTCGCTTTCCAGCAGCACCCTCACGCGTCGTGCCGCAGAGGGCGAACAGGCCAGCAAAAGTCGATCGCCGCTTTCCATCTCGGTATCAAGAGCAGGGAGCAACTGATCCTGGTCGCCGCGCGACAGCATCAACACCTCGACTTCCAGGCGCTCTCCCAGACGCACGGGATGTCTGGAAAAGAGTTCAAGCTTTAGCGTCTGGCCGGCAGTGAGCAGCGCGTAGAGTGCCGGCGCGCGATTCTTGCTGAGCCGGACAGTGAGAAACTCCGGCTGCCTGACCGAATCGGCACTGGGCGCCAGAAGGCTAAGGATACGCCCAGCCTCATCATCCGAGGTTTCCTCAAGGCGCTGGAAGAGATGGCTGAGGAGGGGGGAGCGGATATGACTGAGAATTGTCCCAGCGATCAGTTCACCTGGCTGAGCAACGAACTCGGGATTGGCGGCCTCAAAAAGCGGGCTGTTTGTCCAGCGGTTTGCCACGGCGCCACAGAACAGATCAGATTTCAGGCTCCGTGCCGTGATCAGAATGGAGAGGTTGTCGACATCATCCTGTGTGGTGGCAAGAATGCCCACCGCATCACCAATGCCCGCCGCCTGCAGCGTCTCTGCCTGGGTTCCCCTGCCAACCACGTAATCTTCCGGTAAGCCCTCGAGAGAACTGTTCTCCTCGATGACCGTGACGGGAAGGTTCAGTTCGCGCATCGCTCGATAAACGGCCCGACCGAATCGACCAAAACCGCAAAGTATCCAGCGCCCCTTGGCCACTTCCCGCTGTACCGGTAAGCCGTGCTCAGGGCTGGAGCGCAGCCACTGGTAGAGACGGTAGCTGTTGGGTCGGGTGAGAAGCAGGCACAGGCGGTACACAAATTCTTCTGCGGGGCGGACAACGTGCGAGGTATCAAAAGACCGCATGTTGTCCGCCGCTTCTCCTTCGTCGGCCCGAGCGTAAGCGGCGGCGCGCTGGTTGAGAAGACGTGCGGTCACTGCGATCTTGAGATTGACCCGGTCATCAGCGGTGACGGCCAACACCCCCAGGCACCATCGGCTTTGCAGACCGGCTGAGACCAGATTCTCAGGCATGCTGGCGTCCATGCAGAAGCCATGGACAGGCGCTTTATGGGTTTCAACACTCAAGGCATCGATCTTGTCCTGCGCAATATCAACGGCAACCACCGGATGATGAAGTTCGGTCAGCGACTGCGTCAGTAATCGCCCGGTATCACCGTAACCACACAGCAAATAAAAGGGACGATCGTAGTTACGGATCGCTCGTCTGAACCGCGCCCCCCGCAGCGCCTGAGCGAAAGCCGGATCCTGCATGAGCGAAATGATGCTGCCGATGGAGAACAACCAGGCGACAACTGTGAGGTAAATGCTGACCATGGTCCACAGGCGCTGCGCCTTGCTGAATTCGTAAGGCACCTCCCCGAACCCGATCGTGCTCCCGGTATAGCTCACCACATAGAAGGCGTCGAACAGGCTCATTTTCCAGGGGTTGCCGTCGGCGTCTGTTCCAGGCATCAGTGTGAAACCCACCGTGGCGATGGAGTAGGCCGAAATCAGCACGATCAGCGGCAGACGCATGCGCCTGAAAAACAGCAGCGAGGTAGAACTTCTCATGCGCCGTCGCTTAGCGGCTGTAGCCCGCCGTTTCCATGGTCAGCAAAACCACCGACAACAAATTGGCCAACAAGGCACCGCCGGACAGCGACACGATGCTGGCCATGACTTTGGGGGTCAAACCTACATCCAGCACGTGGACCGAAACCGCCCAGACCACGACGGCGGCGATCAGGTGCAGATCGACCACAAGGCTTGAGGCCAGCAACATTGCGCTCATCTGCGAACGCTCGCCCAGCTTCATGATCGTGGCAATCAGACCCACGACCAGCGCAGCAAACAGCTCATAGACATCATGATGGTCGGGGTTATCGATCTCCCCGAGGAAAAACCCGAAATTGAGGGTCAACGCAAGCAAAACGAAGAACCCGAAAACGACTCGGCTGATATTCATGGCCCAGAACTCCAGTCAACAAACCCGCTGCCATTATGCATGGCCACCCGGCAACCCCTGACCCGAGTTCAGCAAAACCCGCGATCTAGAGCACCGCATCAGTCATATAATGCATTTGGGGTGCTGGTTCTATTTTCCGGTATTCAAACACAAATTCAAATACTTGCGAGGAGACAGAGATGAAGGCATTGAAAGCCGCGGGCTTGGTCGCCGCACTCGGATTGATCGCCGGGACAGCCGTCGCTGATGACCATGCGCAGGCCACAGCCAGCTTTATCGATCGTGACGGGAATTCAGTCGGGATGGCCACACTGATTGAGGGGCCACACGGCCTATTGATTGATCTGGATCTCAACAACATGCCGCCGGGCCGACGCGCCATTCATATCCACCGCACGGGCACCTGTGAGGATCCCGAAGAAGGCTTCGTGGCCTCTGGGGGGCATCTGAACCCCGGCGGCAAGCAGCATGGCCTGATGAATCCGGATGGCCCGGATAACGGTGACTTGCCCAACATCATTGTCCGGGACGATGGAACAGTCCAGGTAGAGTTGTTCACCATGCTGGCTTCTCTGCACGGTGCCGGCGAACGTGCCGCCATTCTTGACGAGGACGGTGGGGCATTCGTGATTCATCAGAATCGAGATGATCACATGACTCAGCCCATCGGCGGCGCGGGTCCGAGAATTGCCTGCGGCGTCATCCAAGCCGCCGAATAGTGATCGGTAAAGGGCTCGCTGTTATGGGATTGCTCGCCGTCGCAACGACGGCGGGCGCTCTCGCCGTAGGCTCATACTTACAAGAGGAGTCACCGGAGACACTGCACGAAGGCGGAATCGGCCCTCTTGTTGTTGATCGAGACTTCGAAAAAGCCCGACAAGCCGTGTTTCGTGCTGCACCAGACACGGCTTTTTCAGGCGTCGGTTGCGCCGGTCTGGACGAAATCCGCTACGACGTCGAGCTGGGCGGGCATGCCGTTGGGGTTATGGCGATGGCTGAAAACGGGCAAATTCGAGAAGTAGAAGCAACGCTTTACAACCCTTCCGTCACCGAAGACCGGGAAGCCTGCCTGGCTTTGCGAAATCAGTTCGCACAAACCTTCGTTCAGCGATTTGGACCCATTGAGCAAACGTGGCAGGTCAACAAACCCGTATCACAAGAACTTCTGGCCAGAACAGGGCCGGTGGTGATCAATGCACGATGGTTCAGTATGGGGCGAAGCTGCTATGTCAGCGCCCACTACGGCGTTCTAAAGGGTGGCAGTGTCCGCTTTGGCGATTCACTGGCTGCTCTTGCCGATAGCAGCTAGCGGCGTCGGCCGCCGCGCTTCTTGCCCCGCGGACGCTCTTCACGAACCTGAATCGACTGTCCATTCAACTCCGCACCATCGAGTTCGGCAATGGCGGCTCTAGCCTCGTGGCCTTCCATATCGATCATCGCAACGCCCCGGCACCGGCGGGTGAAAATATCGAGCGGTAAATCCAGTTTTCTGACCGTGCCTACGCGGGAGAACAACTCTCTAAGCTGACTTTCACGGGTTTCGGGATGAATGTTGCGGACAAACAGGGTTTTCATGCGGTTTCGGCCTCCTGGCCGGTGCAGCGCAAGCCACCTTCGCCAACCAGACGGTCGGATAACTACAAAGCTGACTTGGGAAAGTAATCAGACAGGATATCATAAAGCAGGTAATTTCGTACCAGCGGTCCGCCCTCGTGAATGCATGGCCGCTGGTATCCTTGGAAACTCACGTCGCTCGCCGCCCCAGAGAATTCATGACAGATCAATCTTTAACTATCCTTGACTGCACGCTACGCGACGGTGGCTATTACAACGCTTGGGATTTTTCCCAGGAACTCATCTCAGACTATCTCAGCGCCATGCGCGCTTGCGGGGTTCATGTTGTCGAACTGGGATTCCGCTTTGCGACAAATAAAGGTTTCAAAGGGGCATGCGCCTACTCGACCGACGGATTTCTTGCCAGCCTGGACATTCCCGCCGGTCTGACGATGGGGGTCATGGTCAACGGCGCCGATCTTGGCTCCGAGGGCAACCTCTCGCCAAGACTGGAGGCCTTGTTTCCCGCTCCGGCTTCAGATTCACCCGTCGATCTCGTCCGCCTGGCCTGCCACTATCACGAACTTCCCAGAGCATTCCAGACATCCGAGTGGCTGGCTGATCAGGGCTTCCGGGTTGGCATTAACCTGATGCAGATCTCCGATCGCAGTCAGCAGGAGATCGAACAACTGGCGGAGACCGCCTGCGACTCGCCAGTCGAAGTACTATATTTCGCGGACAGTATGGGCGGCATGACTCCTGATGATGTCACAAGAATCGTGGGCTGGCTCAGGTCAAACTGGAAAGGCCAGCTAGGAATTCATACGCATGACAATATGGGTTTGGGTCTTTCAAACACGCTTCGCGCCGCCGAAGAAGGCGTTCAATGGCTGGATGCCACCGTCACCGGAATGGGCCGCGGCCCTGGTAATGCCCGAACTGAAGAACTTGTAATCGAAGCAGAACGCTTCACCGGCGAACACCCCAATCTTGTGCCGCTGATGACGCTGATTCGAAAACATTTTGGTCCAATGAAAGCTCATTATGGCTGGGGTACTAATCCCTACTATTTTCTTGCGGGAAAGTACGGCATTCATCCAACTTATATTCAGGAAATGCTGGGTGATGCCCGCTATGACGAAGAAGACATTCTTGCGGTCATCGAGCACCTGCGTACTGAAGGCGGAAAGAAGTTCAGCCTCAACACCCTGGAAGGCGCAAGAAAGTTCTATCGCGGTGAACCGCAGGGAACCTGGTCTCCGAAAGCAACTGTTTCAGGTCGTGATGTGCTGATTCTTGGTGCGGGGAATGGCGTTTCGGCTCATAAATCAGCACTTGAGGATTTCATTAAAAGAGAAAGACCGCTGGTGATTGCCTTGAACACGCAATCGGCGATTGAGCAGTCCATGATCGATCTGCGGATCGCCTGTCACCCCGTTCGGTTACTCGCCGACGCCGAAGATCATGCCAAGCTGCCCCAGCCATTGATCACACCGTACTCAATGCTCCCTCCCCGACTCAAAGACGAGCTCAGAAACAAGAACATTCTGGATTTTGGCCTCGGGACAAAAACTGATCGCTTCGAGTTTCACGAGCATTACTGCGTGGTTCCCAATATGCTGGTGCTTTCTTATGCGCTGGCCTTAGCCACCTCCGGGAAAGCTTCCCGAACCATGATGGCAGGCTTCGATGGATATGCACCCGGTGATAACCGCAATACGGAGATGGAGCAGATGTTGCGCTGCTTCGCAAAATCCGGTGCTGGTGTTCAGCCTGAATCGATTACGCCAACGCGCTACAAGAATCTGGCTGCGCTCAGCATATACGCGCTTTAAGAAGGGAGACCATGAAAAAACGCAGTTGTGTTGTAATCCCAGCAAGATACGGATCATCAAGGTATCCCGGAAAACCTCTTGTCCCGCTGCTTGGCAAACCGATGATTTTATGGGTTGCAGAAGTAGCGGCCAAGGCTGTCGGTCAGAGTCATGTTTACGTGGCAACCGACGATTCAAGAATCTTAGAATCTGTCCAACGGGCAGGCTTTCAAGCATTGATGACCAGCAGTTCGGCTCTCACCGGCACTGATCGTCTCTACGAGGTATCGCAGCAAATCGACTATCAGAACTATATCAACGTGCAGGGTGACGAACCTCTTGTTGATCCGCAGGATATTGCTAAGTGCATATCTCTGAAGGCCAAGCACCCCAATCTTGTGATCAACGGCTTTACCTGGTTGAGCCCCGACGAGGACCCCTCGTCGGTGAATATTCCGAAAGTAATCACGACCGAAAGCGACATCATGGTTTATATGTCACGGTTACCGATCCCTGGCAGCAAGACACCCGACCAGCATCCGCGTCAGTTCAAAAAACAGGTTTGTATCTACGGGTTCAGCAAGTCTGACTTGCTGGCGTTCAATAACTTTCAGCGAAAGAGTCATTTGGAGGCGTCCGAGGATATCGAAATCCTGCGCTTTTTGGAACTGGGCCGGCAGGTCTTGATGTACGAGTGCAAGCCTGGGAGTCTGGCTGTCGATGTGCCAGAAGATGTTGCCGCTGTTGAGGAACAATTGCGCAAGCGAATATAGTTGTGGAGCTTGCTAGCTACGCCACCATTGTCTTCGATTGTGACGGAGTCCTTCTCGACTCTAACGTCATCAAGAGCAAGGCATTCTGGCAGGTAGGCATCCAATGGGGAGAGCAAGCTGCCAAAGCACTGCTTGACTATCATGTCAGCAACGGCGGTGTTTCTCGTTACCTGAAATTTTCTCACTTCCGATCTGTCATTCTGCCGTCGATTCTGGGGAAGGAAAGTCCAGCCACTGAGGAGGAAATGCTCCAATGCTATGCACAGATTGTCCAAGCCCAATTGCTCCAAGCAAAGATGGCCGATCAGTTGGATAGCTTGCGCGAGGCGACTGCAGGATCTAAATGGCTGGTGGTTTCTGGTGGTGATCAGGCCGAAATCAGGGCGGTTTTCTCATCCCGGAATATCGCCGAGTGGTTTGACGGCGGGATATTCGGAAGCCCCGACAAGAAAAGCCTCATTCTTCGCCGGGAATTGAACCATGGCAACATCATCCAGCCGGCCGTTTACCTGGGTGACAGCGTTTACGACTATGAGTGCGCGCGCGAGGCGGGTCTCGATTTTATCTTCGTTTCTAACTGGTCGGAAGTCAAAGATTGGCCCGAGTTTGTTTCACAGAAGCAGCTGCCGGTCGTTGGCAAACTGAGTGACTTTCTCAATGACTAAGCAAACCGACCGGCAGCGCAATAGCGACGGCGGCGTATAATCTGCAGTCCCACCGATCGCGACGCACTCTGAGTCCCTTGAAAGCCCTATTTTTCCTGCGCCATTACAACGATATCGACCATGTCACCCCTGTGGTCGACAAGTGGCTGAAGGCGGGCCATGTCGCTGATATCGTGATGATGGGTTCGCGTAAATCCATCAACGACTACAGAGTCAGGTATCTGGGCGGTCTCCCCGGAACGCGAGTTTGGTGGATCGGCGACGTTGTCGGACCACTGCGTCTGTTTCGTATGGGATTCCAGAAACTCCTTCTGAATCGGTATTTTCGAGCACTTTTCCCGGGCCGGCTGGCTTCGTCTTTGGAGAAAGTGATTAGCAAAGAGCGACGGGTCCGCTTCTGGACCGGTATCGCGAATAGGGTGCTTGAGCAGAGTTTTGGATCTGCTTCTAATGCCGATGAAGTGAAAGGGCTGGTTGCCTTCGACTGGATCAGCGGAAACTCGGTGTTTCCAGTTGAATTTGTCGAGTCGGTGGTTGCATCGGCAAAAGCGCGCGGGCTGGGCGCCGTATCGTTGCCGCATGGCGACAGCCCTCACTCTAGCCTGCTTGTGCGCGTCGATGAATTGGACATGGCGCCACGACTGAAGTTTTCGCCCGCGAAAATGTTCGACTGTGTCGTTGTTCCAAACGAGCTTTGTGCCAGACGCTTTCGTCCGTTTCTTAAGGACTCGCAGCTGGCAGTTCTAGGGTCTCCAAGATACTGCGATGAATGGCTCGAGAGGCTGGACAAACTGCTTCCACCATCGCCGCTAAAGCCGGATCCAAAAAAATTCAAGATCGTCGTGTTCCTGCGCAAGACCGACTTCTCGGTTTTCTGGGATGAAGTCGGTCGCGCCATCAAGATGTGGGCAACCTTCCCGGATGTGGAGATCATGGTCAAGGCCCATACGCGTGGCGGCTGGCGTCAACCCATCTCGAGAAGCGCAGGTTTGCGCCGATTGTCGAATGTCACTTTTGTTGCAGGTGAACTGCATTCATCTCATCTTTTAGACTGGGCGGATCTAGTGATCGATATTGCAACCTCGGTTGCATTCGAAGCTGTCAAGCAAGGAAAGCCCGTCCTGGCAGCAGATTATCTGCATGCGCCCAATTCAACGGTAGGAATGTATATGCCTGAGTGCGTGCTCAGTGATCGCGACGAAGCCTACATAAAGGTTCAAAACCTCATCAATAACCGTTCTGGCAATTTCTACTCGCCAGAAAACAGGCAGCGCTTCCTGGAGGAAGTTATCGATGTTCCCGATAAAGATGTGTTACCACGATTTGTTGAAACCATGGAAAAACTGGTTGACTAGTCAGGTCGGGCCTCAAGGCGAGCAAGCGTTGTGTAAAGGTGGCTTGTCTGCATGACTGATCCATCAGCATCCCGTAACGCCCGACAGCGAGCCGTGCTGGTTCTTGGTGCGGGTCGAAGCGGCACCAGTTTGACTGCACGGGCGCTGCAAGCCGTTGGCGTCGACTTGGGTGAAAACTTCAAGCCTGCTTCCAGAAAGAATCCAAGCGGATTTTTTGAAGACCGGGCTTTATTGGCTCTCAGCAAGAAACTGAGGAGAAGTCTGGGTCTTCGGCCTGAAAGCTTGCGTTTATTGAGTGACGATATCTGGAGCAGCACTACCGTCACCGGTTTTCTTGAACCTTTTGAGAAGACGATCCGGCGGCAGTTTGGGCATTCGGATATCTGGGGTTTCAAGTATGCCCGGACCATGCGACTGCTGCCATTCTGGATGCAGTTGTTCGAGCGCATGGAGATCGAACCAAATTTCCTGATGCCGATCCGAAATCCTTTAAGCGTCGCTCGTTCACGTGCAAAGCTGGACAAAAGCCGCGGGGCGCAAGAACACAGTGATTTGGAGTGGCTGGTTAATGTTGTCCCTTATTTCCCATTGGTCAAAAGCCACCGTCTTGTTGTAGTGGACTATGATGAACTTTTGACAGCACCCCGGAATGAGCTGAATCGAATCGCCTCTGGTCTTGACCTTGACAAGAGCGAAGAGCAAGAGTCAGAAATAAGCAACTTTAGTGACAATTTCATTCGATCAGGCTTGAGGCACTCCAGATTTTCTGATGACGACCTGCAGTCCAGTGAATTTATTAATCCATTAGTCAAAAGCGCCTATCCCCTGCTATCCCAACTGGCAAGAGATGAGATTGATCCTAGCAACGAGGGTCTTTGGAAGACTTGGGCGGATATCCACGAGCAACTGAAAGCACTCGCCCCCATCCTCAATCGAATGGACGTGCTTGCACAGCAATTGCGCTACGCGCAGTTCAATCCCTTGAGCCCTGTATCAGCCATCTACAATGAGTTGCAGAAGTTTATGGCCAAACGCTAGGCCATGAAAATCAACGTAAGCATTGAGTTCGTTAAGGTGGGCCCTTTTGCCGAGTCTTTTTAGTATCGTGTCGCTTGATTAGGAGGAGGCATGCTAATCAGCCCTTCATTGATCTTCGTGCATAACCCCCGAACCGGCGGGACATCCGTGAGAAGCCTGTTACAGGCCTCTTTACCGTATCGCTACCTTCCTGTGAATGACCCGGAGATGACGCCTGGCCAGAAACAATGGGCGTTGCACCAAGGGATGGACTTCGCCCATCAATACGCGCAGCGATTAGGTCTGGATCCCAACTTGATTCCCACGCTTGTTTGCATACGGAACCCATATGACCATGTTCTATCCGGTTACAAGTATCTTGCCAGTAGGCCAGCGGGCACAGTGCCTGACCTTGAAGCGGATTTCCGAAGCTATGTACTGGGTCTTCATAAAAAGCTGACTAGTAGACAAAGAGCGTTGCTGGAGAATGCTCCTTATGGACTGAACTCGAAATATCTATTGGTAGGTCGTACTCAGCCCTCGAATTTGTTCATCGCCAGAACCGAAAGTCTGGATATTGATGTAGCCGAGTTTATTCGGAAAAGACTTGGAGTCGAGCCGGTTCATGAGGTCAAACGACAAAATGCATCAACACCCGGGGGGCGGAAAGAGTTCTATGGGCCCGAAGAAGAAGAAATTGTCTATCGGCTTCACAAGCAAATGTTCGATCGAGGTATGTATCAGCGATATGAAGGCTTGTCCTTTTGATCCCATCTTTTTGAACTCAGGTTGTACAAAAAATTGGTTAACTGTATGTCTCAGATTCCCATCCGCTATATCGAACCCGTGTTTAGACCGCCCAGCGAGGCGGAATCACTCATTCTCCCGGTAACGGATGGTTGCTCGTGGAATCAATGCACATTCTGCGAGATGTATACGGCTCCTCAAAAGAAGTTTCGTGCGCGGGACGAAACCGAGGTTCTCGATAGTATTCGCCGTTCGGGTGAAGTCTGGGGCGATCAGCTTCGGCGGATATTTCTGGCTGATGGTGATGCACTGGTTCTACCGAGCCACCGTCTGCTGCGCATACTCCAGACAATTCAGGCTGAGATGCCATCAGTTGAGCGGGTCGCCAGTTACTGCCTGCCGCGAAATCTCAGAAAAAAAAGCGGAACAGAACTATCGGAATTGAGAGAAGCCGGTCTGGGCATGGCGTATGTCGGTGCCGAATCCGGCGACGATCTTGTGCTGGAGAAGGTCAACAAGTGCGAAACCTTTTCTTCGTCTGTGGAGGCTCTTGACAAGCTCAAGGCTGCCGGCATTACCCGTTCCGTCATGGTCCTCAATGGTCTGGGCGGAAATATCTATTCGAAACAGCATGCCGTGAATTCGGCCAGATTGGCAAACCACACCCAACCTGAGTATCTAGCCACTCTGGTCGTTAGCTTCCCGATGGGCGAGGAGCGATTCCGGGCGAGCTTCCCTGAGTGGGAGCCATTGGATCAGCTTGGATTGTTCAAAGAAATGGAGATGTTTTTGGAGGCCTTGAGGTTGGAGAACACGATTTTCAGGTCGGACCACGCTTCAAACTGGTTAGTCCTAAAAGGCAGACTGGGCACAGATAAGGAAAAGTTACTGCAGCAGGTTCGGGCTGCAATCCAGTCCCCCCAACAGGCCGGACTCCGACCGGCATGGGCTAGAGGTTTCTAAGGTCTGGCTTGCAGTGCCCGCCGTTGGCGGGCACTGCGAAAAATCCTGTAAGGATCAGAACTCTGGGAAAGTACCGCTGAAGATGACGGTTTCACCTTCAAGGATTTCGATCAACTGTCCGGAAACCGGAAAGTCCAGCAGGCTTTCTCCCGAGCGCTGAGGATTCGAGAAGTCGATTTCTCCCTCGGCGCTGAAGTCACCATCATTGTCTTCCCCGGAAGGAATGCGGGTTGTAATGGTGCCGCGAGTCTGGCCCCCAACCTTCAGCGTGAAGGTTCCAACGGGAACGTCTTCTATTTCAACTTCAAACTCAATCCCGTCTTCATCGCGGGAAAAATAGGCATTGGCGTCAGCCTGGGCGTAGACACCACGGTTTGGAATGTCGTAAACCAGTTCAAGCTCGGGTCCGTTGCCTTCATCACTACCCGGTCCTGGATCTACCGGGTTGTCATCGTCATCGTCGCCATTCTGGGCGGTGCCGGGAAATGTATCGATGGAAAACAGAGTCGTGTTGCCCTCTACCACTTCGATCAAGGCGCCGCGTGGGTCAAAGTCCAGTAGTGCATAGCCGGGTGTCGCCGGATAGCGAAACTCAAGTTCACCGTCCGTATCTCCGTCTGAATCTGCGGTCACTTGCAGCGTGCCGCGCTCAATGGTGTCCACACGAACCGAATACTGACCGACAGGAATATCCTCGACATCCACTTCGAAGATCACA
>JAZBPR010000061.1:0-17670 GCA_036351735.1 Wenzhouxiangella sp.
AAAACTGCAAGGAGGATCAGGAGCAGCACTCCCCCGGGGATCCGATATAAAGCGTTGACAAGGCCGCGAACTACCGCGAAAAGCTCGGGCGATGAATGCAGGACATCCAGCGCAGGCGGATAAGCGCCTAAAGTGATGAGAAATGCCACGATCACGAGAAACCCGCAAATGATTGAAGCAGCCCACACGAGGAAGCGCCAGCCTTCTTCGCTCCGCAGCAATACCAGAAACCCAAGAATCCATA
The DNA here is from genome assembly GCA_036351735.1 of Wenzhouxiangella sp. Classification (GTDB taxonomy): domain Bacteria; phylum Pseudomonadota; class Gammaproteobacteria; order Xanthomonadales; family Wenzhouxiangellaceae; genus Wenzhouxiangella. The sequence continues at coordinate 245 of JAZBPR010000061.1, forward strand.
AGACGTATCCGAGGACCTGAGCGGACCAGATCAGGGAAATCCGGTCCCAGTGGTCGCGAACAAAGTGAACAGCTTCAGGCAGACTCCGCTCAACCCCGATCCAGCCCACGACCAATTCCGCTGCAATCGTTATCAAGATCAGCGTCGAACCCAAGGCAATTGATACTCCCGCCGTCCTTTTCATGCTCATAGGATTTCGAACGTTACGCTCCTATTGGTAGATTGCCTGCCGCTTCTGGAGCCAAGCACCAAAGAGGTGTAACTCCTAGCCATGAAGAAAACGTTGTTCAGCGCGTTAAGCATGCAAATTCCTATTGCGATTCCATCACCGAAGCGCCGACCTCTGCAATGCTAGCTTCGACATCAAAAAGATCCGGACGGAACACCAGCCAAAACGTATCCCCGTGGTGTACCGCCTTCAGGTTCAAGTTCGGCTCCCCGATCTCTTCTATACGCGTCTCGGATAAAGGTTCTGCGAGCTTGAAGCGTAGAGCCAACGATCCGAAGCTCAACACCTCTTGATTCGGCATTTCCGTCAACTTCACAGAAGCACCAAAGGTGTCGGTAAATAAAAGTCCGTCTTCAAGGACTTGCTCTTCGAATCCGAATGCGCGATAGCTATCGGCTTCATTCATCCGGCGCGCTGGCAGTGCCAGATCGAACTGCTCTAGCGCCTCAAGACCAGAGGGCGGCTGCTCGAAGTCCATAAGACCACCGTAGGCGCAGAAAAATGTACCGCCTAAGGGATGCCCTGAAGCAAACTCGCTGCCGACTGTTTTCAACCCGGCAGCGCCCATGTTTGCGTAGTCGAGCCCTTCATGGCCATAGAAATCCTGGGCCCTCCCCAGTCCTTCCTGCTCGTCTGAGCTTCCGAATGCGACCTGGTCTCCAATCATCGAAGGACCATTAATTCCCGGTCCACCATAGTTCCAGATCTCGGCATATACCCGATTCGAATTCGTAAAGAGAGCACCCTTGCCTGAACTGGTGTTTTCAAACCAGGTCGCTGGGCTGAATTTCTCTTTCAGATACGCACTCAGCGCCTCGAAGCGTTCCGGCGAGAGGCTGACGACAGCATGATCGATCCGGATATCAGGGATACGATGAGATGCGGTCGCTGAATCCTCCTCGGCCTGGGCGCCTGTCAACAAAGCAAGCATCAGAACAATTGAAATGATCGGCGCGCGTGGTATGCATTTGAACGTGCCCGCGGCGCGGAATAATAAACTCATGTATTTCTCCTCATGTGTGATATGGGCTCTCTTGTCATAATCTTCTTTGTAACCGTTCATGGTTTCTAAAGAAATTTCAATGCTATGCCTAGGCCCTCCATCAGAAACGAGTCCCCGCGAAGCGTAACGAAAAAATCTGCTTGATCGGCTCGGCGAAGGGCTCGACCAGACCCGGGAAGCTAAGCAGGACGAGTGGAACCAGATTCGCCAAAATGGCCAAGATGATCGCCGGGTGTCGAAGCATCGAGTGGCGCGCAGCGACGGCGACAGTAAGGCCGATGATGATCAACGCGCACACGCTCATTGGGAGAGCGATGATGAGTAAGTGAAACTGCTGAGTATCCATACCATTGATGGCGAGGGATAGATTCTGAACGCCGCGGCCGACGGACGGAAACAGCATGATGAACGCCGTCGAAATCAGCCATGCCGCATGGTCATTCTTTGACTTTCGCAGCAAGATCGCTTTGGTCAGTGCGAACAGAACCACGATCGCGAGAATGAATTCGGAGAGTGCTACCCCGTAGAAGAACTCAGGCTGAAATTGTCCAATCCCACCCGGATTGGCTTCCACGAATCGACCAAATCCAACCGTGTTGGGCAACATGCTGATCGCGGTGAAAGCGACGCCTCCACCCAACGCGAATCCAAACATTCCGACGGTTCGGTGACTTGCAAGGTTCCCCTTGACGATCAAATAAGGCTGAGTGATCAACAAAACATACCATGCAGTCACCGTGACGACATGGACATGAACGGACCACGGAGCACCGGTAAAGTCGAACCAGTAGTCGCTGGCGATGAAAAGCTGCATAACGACCAATGGCGCAATCATTGATCGATGGATGCTGTTCAATCTTGTCATGGCGATACGCCTATGTCGATGAATACCTCGGGCCGCGGCAGGCCCATTAACTGAATCGGAAATTGGTTGCGGTTCGTTATGCATTGTGCTGGCAGCTCACGCAGAATCGCCTTCAGCGTGGGACACGCAGCCCAGTGTGCTGCGCCATGAATGCCAGCTGATACGCCCAGCGCCGCAGACGTTCTGCCAAGTCGGTTGCGCCGTAGTGACCCCCGGTGTCGGCCACGGAGAGCAAAACAGGCTTGTCGCAGCCCTGCGCAGCCTGCAATCGCGCCGCGAACTTGTAGGATTGGCTGGGGTGCACCAGGTCGTCATCGACCGCGGTCTCGATCAGCACGGCGGGATAGCAGGTGCCATCGTGCAGGTTGTGATACGGCGACCAGGACAGTAGCCAGGGCAGTTCTGCCGGCACCATCGGGTCACCGATCACGGTCTTCAGGCGAACGCCTGCGGTAAACCTGGCGAATCCGATCACATCGAGGACCGCCACGGTTGGCACGACTGCGGCGAAAAGATCCGGCCGCTGCGCGAGTACGGCGCCCACCAGCATGCCGCCGGCTGAGTCACCCTGTGCGATCAGTTGCTCCGGCGATGTGATCGACTCAGCAACAAGATATTCAGCCGCGGCGATGAAATCGTCATATGTATTCTGCCGTCGTTCACGCGTTCCGGCCGCGGCCCACTCAGCACCATAGGCCTGGTCACCGCGAACGTTGACGGTGGCGATCACACCTCCTTCTTGCATCCATGCACCCCAATCGGGTCTAAACGCGGGTTCAACAAGGTGGTAGGCAACGCCATACCCATGGAGAATCGTCGGCGCCGGAAGCTCCAGATCCTTTCGGTGAGTGATGAACAACGGCACGTTGGCGCCGCCAGAGGAGCGAACGAACACCTGCCGCGTAATGTAGGCCTCGGAGTCGAATGCAATGTCTGCTGCAGCGACTCGCGCCGTCGCCCGGGTCGTCAGATCGTGACGAAAGACCGCGGAAGAATAGACGAAGCTATCGAACCCGAAATGCAGCTCCGGGCGGTCCGGGTGGCCGGTGATAGAGAACGCCGAGCCAGGGCCCGGCAAATCGATACGGTACAGGAACTGACCCTCCAGATCGAAAACGCGCAGATCGCTTTTGACGTCTCGTTTTCCATGCACGATCAGGTGACCGCCGGCCATGACCGCCGAGTTGATCACGCTTTCCGAGGCCGGGACCAGGGTGCGCCATTCATCGGGTGCGTTGGCAGAAGCGATCACGATTCTGCCGGCCGGTGCGGTTTCGTCCTGAACTTTGAGATAGAGGTTGCCGTCGTGACTGCCGACAAATGAGAGACCTGAGCTCGCCTTCGAATCGAGTACCCGAGGAGCTTCTTCAAAATTCGGCGATGAGGGATCCTGAAGGTCGAAGAGAAACGACTGATCACCGTAAACACTGCCCTCTGACCAGAGCGCCTGGGTGGCGACGAGGTAGCGGCCCTGAGCATCGATAGCGGCGCGAAAATGCTCACCGTCCGTTTCGGACCTCAGCAGAATGATGTCCTCGTCTTGCGTCGTGCCAAGGCGGTGATAAGCGAGTACGGGCTCACGATCGACGCCGTCGGACTCGAAGTTGCCCGGCCGCAGGTAGCGAAAATAGAAGACCCCGCGTCCGTCCACCGTCCAGATCGGCCAGAAGAACTTGATGCCCTGCAATGTGCCTGGCAGGTCCTCGCCGCTGGCGATGTCGCGGAATCGAATCTCGTGCAGGTCGGAACCATCAACGATCACGCTATATCCGACGGTCGTCCCGCCCGGCGATAGATCAAGCCAGCGCCCAGGCGTTTCACCGGCCTCAAACAACTCGCGGGTCTCAAAGACGACCTGACGTTCGCCATCCAGATTGTCCTGAACCAATACCGCAGCCATCGGAGGTTCAAACTCCCGAATCATCCAGCGACCGTTACGCCATCTTGGAACGTCGGGGTAGCTGCTAGCCATGAGTCCATGCATGCGGCGCTCGAACACATCCGTACCGGCCAAACCCTCCAGATAGGGTGTTGAAACCGCATTCTGTGCGTCGACGAAGGCGCGGGTTTCCTCGCTGTCCAGATCCTCGAGCCACCGATAGGGGTCGGCGATCTCCACCTCCAGAGTCTCGACCACGTCACCGCGCGGCACTTCCGGATACTCCAATGCCTCGGCCCGCAGCGAAAGCCCAGCTGGCAGCCAGAGCAAAAGGGTCATCAACAATGCGATCGTCTTCTTCATGGGTCTTCAATCTCCAGTTCATGACAAAGCCCGTCCGTGGGCAAATCAGGAGTTTTTGGTCTGTTGGGTACTAAATGCCGGGCAGTCCCCAATCCGCACATTTCCCGTGATCTCGGTCTCCGGGACTCGGCGCGCAAGTCAGTCTGATTGGTGGACCCACGGCGGCTTTGCACCGCCGTCGGACTGGATTTCAAATGTTCAACCGCAGCGTTCAAGCACCAAAGGTGCTGGTATTGAGTGGTTGTCCGGGTTGGCCGCAGCGCTCTTACTGCTTGGTGGGGAGGCGCTTATATGCAGATTTGATCGCGCAATGGCCTTGGGGGTTCTGACGCCCGCTTATTTGTTGGTGCCCGCCCCGTCACCGCTCGAGCGCATCCAACAGCCCGCGCGCCTTCTCGGTATCAAAGTGATCGGGGCCGAGGGCTTCTTCATGGCGCCGAATCAATGCCTCGATGGTCCCCGCATTAGCCTCCCCGGGGGACACGCTTTGAAGAGTCGTCATCCGGCTACGCTCCACGCGCAGCGCATAGGGGTGATCGCTCCCCAACTGCTCGGCCAAGGCAGCCAAAGCCCGGTCATGCAGTTCCAGGGCCTCCTCGCCTCTGCCCAGCCCGTTCAGGGCAACAGCGAGGTTATCCAGGCCCAGAAGCGTCAACACGTGCGACTCGCCGAACGCCTCGCCCATGGTTTCGAGCGTCTCCTCAGCAAGCGCGCGAGCTTCCTCAAATCGTTGCTGCTGGCTGAGCAGCTCGGAGAGGTTCAGTTCCTGGATAAGCGTGTTTGAATGACTGCGCCCCCAATGCTCAATCATTCTTTCTCGGGCATCTCGCATCAACGCCTCGGACCGAGACGCCTCGCCATTGGCGTTGAGCAGATTCGCAAGATTCATCTGAACCACCAGCTGGAGCTCGGTTGTCGATTCTTGGGGAAAACTGCGCATGAGCTCAAGCGCCTGCTCCAGCGACTGCTGCGCATCGATCACACGGCCTGCTTCCCGCTGGGCAGAAGCCAGATTGACCCAGATTCCGACATGGTCCCTCGACCCCCTGCCAAAGATCTGCTCGAACAGTGGCAGCGCGTCTTTGAACACGCCGATTGCGCGATCCTGCTCGTTGATATCGCTGAGCGCAAGCGCCAGGTTGCCAAGGGCATAGGCCTTATAAAATGGTCGCACACGGGGGTAGCGCTGCAGCCAGTCCAGAGCTTCCTCAGCGCGCTCAGCGGCCTCTTGATATCGACCCAGTCTTTTGTAAACGTTCACCCAAGCTTGCAGGATTAGGTAGCCAAAGTCTCGCTGGGCCGCCTCCGGTAACGGGATGTCCGTGAAATGCTCGACCATGATCTCCAAAGCCGATTCAATCCGGCTCAGCGCTAGCAAATTCGTCACCTTGTACAGGCGCGCCCAGCGGATCTGGCGGTCACTATCACCCAGTACACCCAGGTATCGGTCGATGAAAGCGTCTGCCAGTGCAATGGCATCTTCATGACGCTCTTGTATCTCAGCTGCGCGGATCTCCATCAAATCGAGAGCGCGCGCTTCCTGAGGCAGCGAAAGATTGTTCTGCACAAGGGTTTCTCGTGCCAGCCCGATCTGCTCCAGAGCAAGTTCCGGTCGGTCAAGAACATTGAAAGAGTCGGCGAGGACACGGTTAACCACAACCTGCGCATTAGGCTGGGCCGCCAGCGAGCTCTGACTGTCCTCGGCCGCAAAGCGAAGCATGTCCTCGACATTCACGTCCCGCGCTCGGCCGGTTGCCGAAGGAGTAAGCAAGATCCGCTGCAAGAACTGGTTGACGGCGTCGGTGTTGGCCTGCTCCAACCGCGCTTGCTCAAGCGCGTTCTCGGTGCGGAAGAATCCGATGCTGGATGCGATCAATCCCACCACGAGCACCGCGGCGATCGAACCAAAGGCAATTCGGCGAAAGCGACGATGCGGGGCTTCACGGATCGACTGGATCTCGGCCAGAATCTGGCCTGAATCCGGCCGCTGCTGTGGGTCCAACGACAACATTCGATCAACCAGTCGGCCAATGCGGCCTTGCGGGTCGCTCTCTAGGCGCGTAAGCGGAATGGTTCGATTGCCTTGATGCAGGGCCTTGAGCTCGCTCCAGTCCTGACTCTCAATCGGTGGCGAGCCAGTCAACACCCGATAGAATGTCGCGCCCAGCGAATAGATATCGGAGTGAACATCGGGCACGGCTCCGAGCACGACCTCCGGGGCCATGTAGAGCGGTGTGCCAGAAGCAATGGGCGGCGCCTGCCTGGAGTTGCGGGAGTCCAGACTTGCACCGAAGTCCATCAGAATCCAGTCGCCGGCGACATCCCGCATGACGTTTCCCGGCTTGATATCGCCATGAACCAGACCCGCTGAATGAACAGCCTGTAGAGCACGCGCGACCGACTCGATGAACTCCAAGGCGGCTGAATGCTGGGCTAGCTCGTTTCGATAACGGTCAGACTGTGCGGTCTCACCATCAACCAGATCGGTCCATAAGCCCGGCCTGCCGTCATTGACTGCAGCGCCGTGCACCGCCAACACATTGCGGTGACGAACCATGGCCAGTTGGCGGCCTTCGTGCAGGAAAACCTGAGACTGGAAGGGTCGTTCTTGATCGGTCTTCAACAATTTGAGCGCGACTTCCCGATCCAGAACTGAGTCGTAGGCTCTGTAGACTTGCCCGAAGCTTCCCTCACCAATCAATTCTAGAACCTGAAGATGCCCCCATTCGAACAGCAGTTCGGCCGGGTCGGGACCGGTGCGCTGGCCCCCATGAAGCAAAAACAGCTGTTCAATCTGGTGCAGCCGCTCTGCGATTCTGTCGCTGCGATCAGAATCCACGATTTCTTCGAGCGGCTCTGCTGATCCAGTCAGGCGCTGAAGAATCCTGTGAGCTCGATCATGGATTCTGGGCTTGCCTGCAGTCATTGCATGGTTTCAGCCAATTGCACCAGGGAACGGGACACCAGCATACGGGCACTATTAGCGTTCGGAGTATCCGTCGCCATGGCAATTTCTTCAAATGTGTAGCCGAACTCAACGCGAAGAATGACCGCCTCACGCGCTTTCGCGCTGAGTTTCATCAAGGCTGCTTCGTACTGATCCAGGACATCCTGGCCGATGAGGCGGCTGACGACCGATGCCTCAGGATCCTGAACTTCATGCTCAGGCTCATGCACGCCATGCTGGTTACGGCGGGTCACTCTGCGGATCTCCATGCGGATGTTGTTCAGCAAGATCTTGCGCAAGTACGCCAGAAAGGCTCCCTCCCGCACCGCGTCGAACTGGTCGATCTGGTCAAGCGCCCGCATGAGTGCAATCTGCACCATGTCTTGAGTATCCGATAGATCTCGCGCGTACTGCGGTAGACGTCCATGCGCCCACCGGGTGATCGTCGGTAAGAATTGCTGGATCAGCTGTTCGCGGGCCGCTGCATCATCATTTGCGACTCGCTGAAGAAGCGTGACTGTCGATTCCAGGGACTGCTTCATGAAGCCGATGCTAGGACGCGTCGCATTCTTCAAAGTATAGGCAAGCCATTAGGCAAGCTCAATCCCCAGAGCAATATGCCAGAGCCTTTCCCCTCGAATTGCGACGACATCGATCGTTTCAGATTACCCCTGCTCCAGCAAGCGCCTCAGATCAATGAGAGCTGCATTGGCGCGCGCAACATAGTTGGCCATAACCAACGAGTGGTTGGCGGTAAAGCCGAAACCACCACCGTTCAGAATAACCGGGCTCCAGACGGGTCTCTGACTGGCTTCAAGCTCGCGAATGATCTGCGCCAGACTGGTTTGGGCGCCTTTGTTCTCCAGCACGGATGCAAAATCATGCTCAATGGCCTTGAGAAAGTGGATGAGAGCCCAGGTTGTGCCGCGCGCTTCGTAAAACACATTGTCGATTTTCAGCCAAGGCGTCTTGACCCGGACCTCCGAACCCAAATTCCCGCTTCGGTGTGCGACCGGATCGCCGGCAAGGTCCGTGTTGAGCCGCCGTTCACCGACGCTGGCAGAAAGCTGCTGGCCGATGCTGCCCAGACGCTTTTCCACCAAGGCCAGGTACTCACGGAGATTGTCGGCGCGATCAAAAAAACGAGCATCGCTCGGGTCCTGATTGCCCAACCGATCCAGATAGCGCTCCAGTGCCTCGTTACCTGCCCGGTATTCGCCCTCAGTACTGGGCAGAATCCAGGAGCCATAGTCGAAACTGAATTGCGGGTCGGCCTTGGCCAGATCGTCATCTTCGGCCGACTGGGTCTGCGAGCGACTGAAATCATTGCGCAGCGAACGGGCCAGATCGCGGGCTTGGAAAATTACCCCGATTTCCCAGGAGGGCATGTTGTCAAGAATCACAAACGGCGGAAGCACGTCATTCTGCATGTAGCCACCCCGTTTGTTCAGCAGCGTCTCCATGACTTGGATGAGCGTAGCTGTGGTGACATAACCGGTTCGAACCTCATGGCCGTTCGAGGCCGCTCGCGACTGCGCAGTAGCGACGACATCAAAGGGGTCCGGCTCATGGTCTGCCCAGAACATCACCCCGCCGCTCAGGATCAGCAGGCCGATGACGCTCAAGATAATGACCCGACGCCAGCCAGAGCCGAGAATTCGATAGATCCAAGCCATTGATGCCTCCTTCAGGGGTGGGCGCTAAAGCCTAACCAATTGCACATTCAGTGGGTCGGTATCGCCCGGCAATTAGAAAAGGTGCGGACGGCGCTCGTCCAAAACAAGTCAGGATAGCCGTTGACAAGCACTTTCGGCCGCTCAGAGCTCTCCACGGGGACTTTCTCCTGCGCTCAGAGCCTCAGGCCTTACACGCCTTGCCTTTGGCAGCGCAACAACAACGTCCACCTCACCCCTATCCGCTTTCTTTAGCGCCCCAACTTGACGGCTTCACACCCGCTCAGTACGCTGCGGGCTCCTCTATGCTGCTCTTTGGAATCCATCTCTTATGACACTCTATCGATTTCTTGGCTTGACCCTGATCGCGACTCTGGTTGCTGCCTGCACCGACTCAACCGAGCCACAGCCTGACCCAGCGACGGCATCGGCCGAGCCATCAGTCATGGCCCCCGCAGCTGAAACCCAATCGGGCGCAACCGAGGAGATTCCGCGCTATACGATTGAGCAGTTCATGGATACAGAGCAGATCCGTGGCGCCGGTTTTTCGTTTGATGGCCAGCGAATTGCCTACTCCAGCAACCGTAGCGGCGTCTTCAACGTGTATGCACAGCCTGTGGAGGGCGGGGAACCGATTCAGTTGACCGAGTCGACGACCAACCCGCGTTTCTTCAACGCCTGGTTTCCAAACGATGACCGCTTGATATTTTCCGGCGACCAGGGCGGCAACGAACTGAACCATGTTTATCTGCGCAATATGGATGGATCCGTCGTTGACCTGACGCCCGGCGAGGGACACCGGGCCAGCTTCATCGGATTTTCTACTGACGCCAGCCGGTTCTGGATCGCCAGCAACGAGCGGGACAACAGCGTTTCTGACATCTATGAATACGATGCGGAGACCTTGGACAGGGAGCTTCTGGTAGAGAACACCGTCGACGCTTTTCCATCCGCTGCATCACCGGACGGGCGTTACGTCACTTTCACCAAGGTCCACGTGCGAAGCGACACCGACATCCTGCTCTGGGACCGCCAAACGGGTGAAATCGAAACGCTGGTTGCTGATGAAGGCGCCGTTGCCAACAGCGCCGAAACCTTCAGTGCCGATGGCCAATATCTCTTTTACACAACCGATCGCGGTTCCGAGTTTAGCTATCTGGTCCGTCGGGATCTCGCTTCGGGAGAAGAAACGGTCGTTCTCCAGCCTGAATGGGACGTGACGTATGCCAGCCGCTCACGGGGCGGCAACTATCTCGTCGTAGGGATCAACGAGGACTCGCAAACGACCATCAAAGTTCTCTCAGCCACCGGCTTCAGCGAAGTGGAGTTACCCGAGATGCCAGACGGCAATGTCACCTCCGTGCAGTTCTCGGCAGATGACGATTACATGGCCTTTTATGTCAGCGCTAGCCGACGGCCCAGCGACCTGTTTGTTGTCGCAACCGAAGACAGAGATGCTGAGCCCCGGGCATTGACTTCCTCTCTCAACCCAGAGATTGATCCGGCGAATCTCGTGGACGGGGTGGTCGTGCGGTTTGAATCTTATGACGGCATGACCATACCCGGTGTCCTATATCGCCCGCATGGCGCATCTTCGGAGCGGCCAGCGCCCATGATCGTTCGAGTGCACGGCGGTCCCGGCGGGCAGGCCCGGATCGGCTATTCGGCTTTAAACCAGTACCTGATCAATCACGGCTACGCCATTTTTGATATCAACAATCGCGGCAGCTCAGGCTACGGAAAAACATTTTTTGCGGCCGACGACCGCTGCCACGGGGAATGCGACCTGGATGATGTCGTGGCTTCGCGCGAATGGCTGGCCGGCAAGGACTGGGTCGATGGTGACCGGATCGGCATCATGGGGGGTAGCTATGGCGGCTATATGACCGCCGCCGCGTTGGCATTCCGACCTGAAGTATTTAACGCCGGGGTCAATATTTTTGGCGTGACCAACTGGCTTCGCACTCTGGAAAGTATTCCGGCCTGGTGGGGCCCGCAGCGCGAAGCGTTGTATGCTGAACTCGGCGATCCGGCCGAGGACGCAGAACGACTGCGCCGAATCTCTCCCTTGTTTCACGCAGACCAGATCATCAAACCCATGATCGTGCTCCAGGGCGCAAACGATCCCAGAGTGCTGCAAGTCGAATCAGACGAAATCGTTCAGGCAGTCCGCGAGAACGGGGTGCCCGTTGAATACGTCTTGTTTGAAGACGAGGGCCATGGCTTCCGCAACAGAGACAACGAAATCCAGGGCTATCGCGCCATCCGGGAGTTCCTCGATCGCCACCTGGCCGGGACCACCGGTTAAGCACCGTCTCGACTCGATCCAAACGCGCCCAACAGACGCAGATCGATGAAAAAGCCAAAGTCGGTTAACCTCGCCCTTCAGGGTGGCGGTGCCCACGGCGCTTTCACCTGGGGCGTCCTCGACCGTCTTCTGGAGGACGGCAGCCTGACGTTCGAAGCCATATCCGGAACCTCGGCGGGTGCCATGAATGCAGTGGTCCTTGCCGATGGTTGGGTACAAGGGGGCCAGGACGGCGCGCGCGAGGCGCTGGAGCGCTTCTGGCGCGCCGTTGCGAAGGCTGCAACCGCCAGCCCTCTCCAGCGCAATCCCTTCAACCGCCTGTTCGGAGACTGGAGTCTGGACAACTCCCCGGGCTACCTGTTCTTTGACGTCGTATCGCGCCTCGCCTCGCCGTATGAACTGAACCCTCTCAACCTGAATCCGCTCAGAGATTTACTTGAAGCGCAGGTTGACTTCGAGCGCGTTGAAAGCTGCAATCGGATCAAACTTTTTCTGACCGCAACGAATGTTCATACCGGTCGGGCACGTGTCTTCAAGACCGACGAAATCACGGCGGACGTCGTTCTCGCTTCCGCTTGCCTTCCCTTTCTCTTTCAGGCTGTTGAAATCGAGGGCGTGCCCTATTGGGACGGCGGCTATCTCGGTAATCCCGCGCTTTGGCCATTTTTCAACGCGTGCAGCAGCGAGGATGTCTTGCTGGTCCAGATCAACCCGCTGGAACGCGAGGAGACTCCAAAAACCGCGCGCGATATTCTCAATCGCCTCAACGAGATCACGTTCAACGCCTCCTTGATGAAAGAGCTGCGCGCGATCGAGTTCGTGTCCCGCCTGATCGACTCGGGTCAACTGGATTCCGCTGATTACAAACAAATCAGACTGCATCGCATTCATGATGATGAAGCGATGACGCAGTTGTCTGCCTCCTCAAAGCTCAACGCGGAGTGGGACTTTCTGCGCTACTTGAAGGATCTTGGCCGCCAGGCCACGGATCGGTGGCTGGAGGAAACACTCGGCGATATCGGACAACGTTCTTCAGTAGATATCAACCAACTGTTTCGTTAGGCGGCCATCTCGCCTTGCGGGGCCGCCGCTTTGCGCGCCGTGCCCATGTAAATGATCGCGGTTAACGGCAGTTGGCCAAACGTCAGGTCAAATCGCCGGTTGATACCGCGAGGTCCCAAACCGGTGAACGCTCCCGGCTTCAGACCCACTTCTGAGAAAATGCTCCGAAGCTCTGCCGGCTTGATGAACATCTCCGGATCATGCGTTCCTCGTGGCAACAACCTCAGAATGTCTTCTGCCACGGTGATGGTGGCAAAGCGTGACAGCAGATTTCGATTAATGGTATCGAATAAAAATAGCCCGCCAGGCACCAGCACCCGGTTAACCTCCCGAATAACCTGTCGAAGATCGGCAACGTGCTCGAGCACATCAACGCATACCACCGCATCAAAGTGCTGATCCTCGAAGGGCAAAGCTTCCCCCACGCCAATTTCGTACTGAATTGACCTGCCCTTTCCGGCGGCGTGACTACGCGCGGCGGCCACGGCTTCCTGGGCCGGGTCAATACCGGTGACGATCGCGCCCCGATCGCAGAGCGCCTCAGACATGAAGCCGCCCGCACACCCCAGATCGAGGACTTTCTTACCGACCCAGTCAATCTGGCGGTCCATCCACCCAAGCCGCCCGGGTACAAGGTTTTTCAGCGTTCGCACCCAGCGAATCTCATCGGACCACCACTGCTCTGCAACTTTGTCATAAATACTCAGATCGTTACGCATCGGTGCTTCTCCGGACCCGCTTCAAACCGGGGATGGCGTACGGTACGGCTTCCCGGTATTGCTCAAAGCGCTCGCGATAACGCTCTGAGAAGCGACGCTCCTTGAGGCGTGGCGCCAGCAGGCAGTAGATCGTCAGGGCGACAGCAATCGCCAGTTGATCCGGTGTCCAGACCGGGACCGTCCACAAGGTCAACGCGAAAGCCACGTAAATCGGCTGTCTGATGACTCGGAACAATCCGCGCGAAGGCATGTCCGGGAACCGCGGCCGAACGTTTGCCAGCAGCGACAGCCAGCCCAGGGCGCCAGACTGAACCTCCACGCCCGCATCAAAACTAGCCTTCATCAAAAGCAGCCAGGATGTCGCGTAAGCCAGACAGATCAACCCCAGCATCCATCCTTCAGCTCGCCACCAGACAATACCGGAAGGCGTCCAAAGCAGAAACAGCGCCGCTAGCTGCGCCGAGGCAATCAATGCATAGGTTGTTGTAGCCAAAGTCTGGCCATGGGCACCGGGCACCAATAGCGCAAGCCAACGAGACCCTTTTCGGCCCAGCAAAAAAGAATGGGCCAGGGGAAATTGAACGATCAAGAGCAGGTTGGCGCCCATCGCCCAAGGCCATGGAACCTGCCCAAAACTCTCACTCATCCCGAAAAACATAGCCACTATCATCGACAAAACCGCGACCGAGAACAGGCCATGACACAGCACGCCCATCAGCACCGCCAACGCTCGACGCCCTGTCCCCGGCGGAGGATGGGCTACGCCGCGGATCAACCGCTCTATTCCGCTCAATCGAGGATCAGTAAACATCAACCGCAAGCTTATTGCGGATCCAGTCGAGGCCGTGTGCAAGCCATCTGCTTATTCAGCCCTTAACCAAGTCGATCGTGACGTGACATCTACACACAATAGTTTGTAATCTCAGCGTCAAAAGAAGAGCCCCGTCTGTTCCAGACCATGAAAAACCAAATCACCACCCCTGCGGCAGGGCACGATGCGCGAAGCAGCATTTTGCAAGTCGTCGTTTGGTGCTTCAGTGTGCCGATTCTGGCTAGCTGGACGCTGATCTCCCTATTGCCTGCAATCAGTGTTCTACGCGCTTGGGGCGATTTTCTGGATGTGATGATCGCTGTGGGCTTTTTTGCAAGCGGCGCCTGCGGCCTGATCGCAGCTGCGGTCGCTTATCGGTGGTTGCTCGCGGGAAGATCGACGTCGGCTGCTTCTGGGCAGGATCGAACCTTCCGCATCGTAGGGCTCACCGCCTATGCCTTGGTCTGGATGGCGATTTATGCCATCTGGTAATTTTTGAACATCAGGCCGGCAAGATGTCAGCTACAAGTGGAAGATGATCAGAAGCAATCTTGGCATAAGGAACATTCGGAATCCTTGCAGACATCTGCCAAGCTGGGTTTGCCAACAAGATGCGGTCAAGACCCACGACGGGCAATGCACTTGGAAAGGTCCGACACTTTGAAATGCACGGAAACCGATGCCGTAACAAAGACAGCGACCCACCCAATCCGCGCCACTCGTTAAGGTCGCCGACAAGAATACTGGCTACTGGCTCATCATCCGCTCTATCAATTTCCTCAAGCAGCCGCTTAGCCTGAATGTTGCGCTCCCGCATTCCCAGTCCAAAATGCGTCGCTGAAAGCCTGCAACCACCCAGTTCAGTTCCAAGTCGTACTGAAATTGCCCCGCGGGGTTCCCGGTTCCGCCAGCTTAAGTCAACTTTCTTCTTTGAGACGACCGGGTACTTGGACAGCAGGAGATTTCCATAGTCTGCCCCTCCACGGAAGAACGTGGGACCATAAATCACGGAGTCGTAGTCGAGGTTTTCGACTCTCCGGAGAAAAGATCTAGCCACCTCACCAGAATTCTCGACCTCCTGGAGTGCAACGACATCCGCATTCACCGCTCGAATGACTTTAAGCGTACGGCACATGTCAAACTTTCCATCCGCACCCCGACACGAATGAATGTTGTAGGTTAGAAGCCTCATTCAGATCGGCCTGCCTCGCGAAAGCTTGGACTTTATCAACCACACCGCGGTCAACACGAGCAGACAGGCTAGAACAACCAGAGATCCGTTCATCCAATTCGGGTCGACAATGACCGACCTGATCCGATCAGACAGCATCGTGACTGCGAATATGCCGGGAATCATCCCGAGCAGCGTCCCCAGAACATAATTCCCGAACGAAACACCAAGTGCACCGCAAGCCATATTGATAGCGAA
Organism: Wenzhouxiangella sp.; assembly: GCA_036351735.1. Taxonomy (GTDB): domain Bacteria; phylum Pseudomonadota; class Gammaproteobacteria; order Xanthomonadales; family Wenzhouxiangellaceae; genus Wenzhouxiangella. Next base: position 15,533 of record JAZBPR010000061.1, read on the forward strand.
AAACGGAGCGATCGGCAAAACGCGCACGACCGCGATAGGCACAACGCTGCCCTCTTCCAGACGCGCACCGAAAGACCGCATTTTTTTTGCCAGATATCTTTTGTACAGCGGACGTCCAAAATAAGCGCCAGCAAAATATCCACCCCAGGCGGCCAGATGTGATCCGATCACCCCTGCCAGGAAAGCCTGCCAAGGACTGATGGCCAGAGCCGTTCCAACCAGCAGCAAATTCAACGGAATGCCGATGAGTGTCAGAACAAGAAACCCAGCGACCAGTGTCGGGAATGTGTAGGGATTGTTGGCGAGGCGGCTCAAATTCTCTGTCAACATTGCCTTGCTGAGGAAGTCACTCCCAAAGTAGTTGACCGCTACAATGCCCAGACAGATCGCGATGAGAGCGATGCTTGAGCCGATCAGCCTCTTTCCTGCTGCAGCGCCATCAGAAGGCGAAGACGCGGTTTCCAGCCAATAACTCGGATCTATCGGCTGATCCGGGTCAAGCTCCACATTTCTGGCGATTAACTGCTTGACCTCAGAACCTCCTTTATCGGGAAAGTAGGCGAGCCTGTTTTCGGAATGCTCTACCAGTGCATCGATTGCGGCCACAAAGCGATCATGGCCGCCACAGAGCTTTTCAACCGTATTTTTAGGAAGACCGCTATGGATGCCGAGCAGATCAAGTCGGATCTGACGAATCTCCTTACTGGGAGAATCAGAAAGTATCGCGATGTCGCATTCTGTATCCAGCCTCATTGACCGGTTAGTCAGATTCGAAGAGCCAATCTTAAAAATCCGATCATCTACGCAATGGGTTTTTGAATGAATATAGACATTTCTTGATTGGCCGTTATTTGAAAATCTGCGGGTATATAGAACCCTCAGCCGGTTATGTTGATCCGACGCGCGCAACTGATGGAGCAGGTAGTCCCTCGCCAGCCCCATCGTGCTCTCTTCCATCCAACCATCAGTGTCTTCGGTCAGAATCATCACCACCTCCGGTCCCTCCGGATCTTGCAGGCGCGCCATCAAGGCATCATTGATCTTCTCCGACGAGTAGTACTGGTTTTCAATAAAGATAAGGTCCTTGGCAGATTCGATGGAACGCAGCATCAACTCTTCGCACTCAAATATTCCGTCGTGGCCCCTGTAGGGTGATCGGGTGCGGTACAGACAAGCGATCGCATTTTCGAAGTCCACCCTCTGATCGGTAGGCCAGAGTAATTCGGGTTTGTCCGCGCCGTTCCCGACATCCAACCACTGCTCGGCGCCTGAGCGTATCCAACGATCATGAAAGTTCTCGACGAGAAACCGGACAATCGGACCCTCCATCATCATTTGCGTGTCATGAATAGGCGGATAACTCTCGCCGTCCGGATTTTCTCGGCGCTCATCATGAAAATGATGATTGGTCGTATCCCATCGCCAGATACTCAGATCCAGCCCTCCACAGAAGGCTAGCGCCTCATCAATGATCACTACCTTCTCATGCTGCGACGCGGTCAACGGCAAGGCATCATCAAGTTGGAAATGGAAGTTTGAATACCTCTCAGAGAGTGCCTCCCAGTAACTTGGATTTTCTCGCTCATTGAAATAAATCATCGAGTAGTCCCACAGAGACAGGAACATCGACAATTCCTGACGCTCTGCAAGAAGAGACTCAAGCAATTCGTCAAGATGGATCGGGTATCCGTCATCTGAAGTCGATACCAGCGCGATCTGACTGTGGATGTCCCATGCACTGATATAGACAGCCCGCTCTGCCTTAATCAGAGCATCGCGAAACATCTTGTAATATTCTTCGCTGCTGCGTAGCAAAACGGCTCGAGAAATCGTACTGCGTCCAGCACCGATAGGGAAAGAAGAGAAACTCATACTTAAACAGGCTAACAGAGATTTGAAAAGACGGCGCTTGACCCCTCTTCTCGAGGCCTACTGATTACAGTTTTCGCATAAAGACACCGGCCGCTTCTCTGATCAGGACGGTCATGTTGGGCGGTACCGCCATTCATCACGTCGTTAACATGGGAGGAACGGGAACGTGATGTGAGATCCCTGCGCGATACCTAAAATCCGGTGTTTTGGAGACTGAGATGGCAAATCCTGTAAAGACCCACAGCCTGTTCCACTCCGCGCGTCTC
>JAZBPR010000062.1:0-13242 GCA_036351735.1 Wenzhouxiangella sp.
CAGCTTGGGCAGGAGGCCCAGATCATCGATCGTCAGACCGTCCGGCCAGCGGTCAGGAGATGGCAACTTGGCCATTTCCGTATTGCCACTCGGCGGCCTCCAACGCTTCTGCATCTGCTTCCAGAACGGCGTGAATACCAGATAGGGGGTCTCGTCTGCCTTGAGCATCTCCCAGGGCTCGAACAGCAAAGCCGATGCATGGCTCCTGACCGAAAAACCCTGGGCCTGCAACGACTTTTTGATGCGCGTGTCCCGCTCCACGAATGCCGGCTCATAGACCCGGTTCCAGTAAATCGCCTGCGCTCCGGTCGACTTCATCACCCGCTGCAAAGCCTTGTCGGAATCTCCCGCAGCCAGGACCAGCCGACTGCCGCGCCGGGACAGATTCTCCGAAAGCACGCTCAGCGACTGGTGCAGCCACCAGCGGCTGGCACCGCCCGGCGCCCAGTTGCCTTCGGCTTCGGGGTCGAACACGTAGAGCGGGATCACGCAATCGTGATCACGACAGGCCTGCGCAAGGGCAGGGTTATCAGTCAGGCGCAAATCGCGTCTGAACCAAACAATCGCGGTTGAGGTCATGCGTCGGAACTGTGATGCAGTGCCGTCAATCGCTGGTGAATTTCCAGGCCTCGGACACGACCGCGTCAGGGAGCGACCCGACGCTCCTGGCGCACCGCATCGGTCCTGCGTGCCTCGAGCATATCCAGATAACCGTCGGCCAGACCAGTCACGTAGTGTCCGCTGAAGCATGAATTGTCAAAGCCGGCCAGGCGCCGATTCTTGCCCAGAACCGCCTTTTCCAGTTCATCAAGATCCTGATAGATCAAGCGGTCGGCACCAATCCGATCGCAGACTTCCGCCTCACTGCGACCGGCGGCGACCAGTTCACTGGCAGCCGGCATATCGATCCCATACACGTTGGGGAAGCGCACCGGCGGAGATGCCGAGGCCAGATAGACTTTCCTGGCGCCTGCCTCTCTGGCCATCTGAATAATCTGCTTGGAGGTTGTACCGCGAACAATGGAATCATCCACCAGCAAGACATTCTTGTTGCGAAACTCCAGGGAAATCGTATTGAGCTTTCGGCGCACGGAGCGGGCGCGCTCTTCTTGCCCAGGCATGATGAAGGTGCGCCCGATGTAGCGATTCTTGATCAACCCCTCGCGATACTTCACTCCCAGCATCTGAGACAAAGGCAGACACGCTGTGCGGCTGGTATCCGGCACGGGAATCACCGCATCAATGTCATGGTCGGGCCATTCTCTGAGAATCTTCTCCGCCAGCGCCTCGCCCATGCGCAAACGCGCCTTGTAGATTGACAAATCATCGATCATGGAGTCGGGACGAGCAAAGTAGACGTATTCGAACAAACACGGCGTATGATCCCGGGCTTGGTCGCTGGTATGCCGGTGCAACTTGCCGTCCAAGGTAATCAGAGCGCTTTCCCCGGGCGCAAGATCAGAGATCAACTCAAAATCCAGCAGATCCAGCACGACGGACTCCGAGGCCATGATGTATTCATGACCATCGCGGGACTCGCGCTGACCCAGAACAATCGGGCGGATTCCATGGGGGTCGCGGAAACCCAGCAGCCCGACGCCGGCAATCAGCGCGACCGTTGCATATCCGCCCCGGCAGCGTCGATGGACCCCATCCACTGCTTCAAACACCCGCTCGGGCGTGATCTCTACGCTGTCGTCTGCCGCGATCTCATGCGCCAGAATATTCAGCAGCACCTCCGAGTCAGACTCGGTATTGATGTGTCGCCGATCGCGGGCAAACAACTCGGCACTCAGTTCATCGGAATTGATCAAATTGCCGTTGTGACCCAGCGCAATGCCAAACGGGGCGTTCACGTACATGGGCTGTGCTTCATCCGGTCGATCACAGCCAGCTGTCGGATACCGGACATGACCAATTCCGATATCACCCGTCAGACCTGAGACGGCGCGTTCGTTGAACACATCGCGCACCAGCCCCATCCCTCTGGCCGAACGCATGCGGTGGCCGTCCAGCGTCGTCATGCCGGCCGCATCCTGACCGCGGTGCTGGAGGATGGTCATCGCATCGTAGAGTCGGGCGGCGACCGCCGTACGACCAAAAATTCCGGTAATTCCGCACATCTCTTATGTTTCCTCAGCGACGGAATCGGGCGGGATATGCTCCTGCACGGTTTCCGGAAAATACTGCACCGCAAGCACCGCCAGGCGCTCGAACTCCGGCAAAAGGCGGGATTTCTGCCACCACGGATCCTCGGGGAAAGGCGTAAAGCGGGCGATGATCACCGCCACCAGCACGATGGCCGCGCCCCGCAAGGCGCCAAACAAAGCACCGACAAGCCGGTCAGTCCCGCTCAGTCCGGTACTGGCCACCAGCTTGCCAAGTAAATAATTGACCAGTCCACCGACCACAAGCACGGTCACGAATACGCCAACAAAAGCGATGATGACCCGAACGGACGGCACTTCAACCCAGGGTGTCAGCCGCTCTGAAAAAGGCTCGGCGGCGAGCAATCCCGCATACACGGCAAGAAACCAGACGACCAGTGAAAAGGCCTCTTTAACGAAACCTCGGAACAGGCTGACCAGCATGGAAATGCCACAGATCGCCAGGATGATGATGTCAGCCGTACTCATGCCAGGCAGCTCAAGGATGGGTCACGATCAGTCCTTCCAGACTCGCCTCGGCATTCAATCGGTCCAGCAAGACCTCAGCTTGCTCCCGCCCGGCGTAACGCCCCACGCGGACTCGCCAGACCGGTCTGGAGCCGCTCTCGTCGTAGTAAATGAAGGCCTCAAAGCCTTGATCCACGAGTTGATCTCTCTGACGCTCGGAATTGCCCTGTTCGGCAAATACACCAACCTGAACGCTAAAAACCGGCCCTGAAGCCGTACTCTGTACCGAGGCACTACCCGATATGGCCTTGACCAGAGGCTCTACATCTCTGACTGTGGCCGCAATTTGAGAGCTGGCGCGCTCGGCCTGCGAACGCTCTAGGTAGGGCCCGGTCCATACCCGATGCAAACGCGTGTCACCGCGGACCAGAAGATCGCTGTCTGCGCGATGACCGAGTTGCGCCAGTTGCGCTTTGATGCGCTCGGCAGTCTCAATCGAACTGAAACTGGCCACCTGGACCATCCAATCGCCCTGGACGCTCTCCTCAGCCGGCGGCACCGGTGCTGGACTCGGCGCCGGTAGCGACTGGTCGTCGGCCCCAGAGTCTTGGGAAGCGGGCGCGTCAACCCGTGCAATCTCTTCCGGCTCGGATTCGGGCAGCGACGATTCGGGAGCTTCTACTGGCTCGACCTGCGGCTCCGAGCCAACCGTCGATTGAGACTCCGAAGGGGTCGGCTGGTTGCGTGCCTCGGGCTCGGGTTCAGACAGTTCCGGCGCCACAGGCACTGGCGGCGAGTCGATCGGCGCACTGGGCTGGGCCTGTGAAACCCGTTCGGGATCCAGCGGCAACCGTCGAATCTCTCCGCGTCCCGGTGGCGGAGACGGGATGTCCATGGACAAATCCTGCATCCGGTCGACGGTTTCAGGCTCTTCGAACAACATGGGCACGAAAATCACGGCCAAGGCGATGAGGATGGTGGCGCCGACGAGCCGCTGCTTGAGCACCTTGTCCATACGTCATTACTCCCGTGTCTGAATGAGTGGCCAGGCTTCCGCCACGGTTCGAAAGGAACCAAAAGCGACGATTCTGCCCTCAGGCGGCGTGACCGCAAAAGCCCGCTGAATTGCCTGAGGCATCGATTCTACCGTTTCGACCACCCCGCCGACAGGACCGCGTTCCAAAGACTCGGCAATCTCCCGCGTCGGCAAGGCGCGGTCGGATGCCAGCGGCGGTACGATCCAGCGATCCACCTGCCCGCTCAGGGCCGAGCCGATAGCCGTAATATCTTTGCCTGCCAGAGCGCTGAAAACCGCGGTCGTCGGCATCCTGTCAGTCTTGAGCATGTCGGCGAGCGCTTGGGCAGACTGAAGGTTATGGGCGACATCGACCCAGACCGTTGGGTGCTCGCGAAGCTTCTGCATTCGCCCTGGCATTGCGGCCTCCCGCAACCCCGTGGCCAGCGCCTGTGGCGAGACCGGTAAGCGCGGCTGAAGCGCAAGAGCGGCCATGACCGCACAGGCTGCGTTCCCCCACTGATGTCTGCCCGGAAGTCCAGGCGGCGGCAGGTCGAGCTCCGCACCATCGGTCAACAGTCTCATCATGCGACCCGCCCGCAGCCAGCGAAAATCCCTGCCGGCCAGCGCAACTTTGGCTTTGCCGGCTTCCAATTCGGCGATCCAGCCTGCAGGGGGTCGGCGCTCTCCCACGATCAGGGGCTTGCCGGGACGCGCAATACCACCCTTCTCCGTGGCAATAGATCGCCGAGTGCCGCCGAGCCAGTCGACATGATCAAGCCCGATCGAGGTGATGACAGCCACGTCCGGGTCCACGGCGTTGACCGCATCCAGCCGCCCACCCAATCCGACCTCCAGAATCAGGATGTCAGGCTGCGTCATTGCTGCAACCCGAAGCGCGGCCAGCGTGACATGCTCGAAATAAGTCAGCGCAATGGAGCCGCGGCAGGCTTCGACATCGTCCAGGGCGCAGATCAGGCGGGTTTCATCGACGGGCACCTTGTCGATGCGAATTCTTTCTGAGAAGCTCAGTAAATGCGGCGATGTATAGGCCAGTACGCGGTATCCACCAGCCGTGTAAATGGATTCGAGCATGGCCACCACCGACCCTTTGCCGTTGGTGCCGCCCACCGTGATCACCGGCACCCGGGGTCGACCATCGGGCAGGCGGTTCAACACGGCGCTGACCCGATCCAGGCCCAGGCGAATGTTTGACTCCGGGGTGCGAGACTCGAGTCGCTCCAGCCAGTCGGCCAGCCGTTCAGCCAAGCCAGGAATCTCTATTCAGAAGGTAAACCATCCGGCTGCTCATCGCCGACCGGCTCGTCGAGATCAAGCAATTCGCCTTCTTTCACAGTCACCGCGCGACTGCCAAGCAGCATGGTCAGCAAGCGATGAATCCGCTGGCGCAAATCACGCCGGTCGACGATCTGATCGATCGCGCCCTTCTCCAGCAGGAACTCACTGCGCTGGAAGCCCTCGGGGAGCTTTTCCCGCACCGTCTGCTCGATGACGCGGGGTCCTGCGAAGCCGATCAGGGCGTTGGGCTCGGCCAGATTGATATCGCCCAACATCCCCAGGCTAGCCGAGACACCACCCGTGGTGGGATGGGTCAGGACCGAGATGTAGGGCAAGCTTTGCTCAGCCATCCGCGCCAGCGCCGCAGAGGTCTTGGACATCTGCAATAAGGAGAACAACCCCTCCTGCATTCTCGCCCCGCCCGAAGCACTAAAGCAGACCAGGGGCAAATCAAGCTCCAGACAGCGGCTCACGGCCTTGGAAAAACGCTCTCCAACAACCGACCCCATTGATCCCCCCATGAAGCGGAAGTCGAATGCGCAGGCGACTAGGTCGAGGCCCTGGAGCTTGCCTTGCATGGCCACCAGGGCGTCCTTCTCACCGGTCGCTTTCTGGGCGGCGGAAAGACGGTCCCGATACTTCTTGGTGTCCCGGAACTTAAGGGCGTCAACCGGCGACAGCGACTCACCCAGTTCCATTCCGGAATCAGCGTCCAGAAAGGCGAGCAAGCGCGCCCTTCCGGAAAGCGGCATGTGGAAGTTGCACTTGGGACAGACCTGTAAGTTTCGCTCCAGCTCCGGCTGGTAGAGAACCGCATCGCATGACTTGCACTTGACCCAAAGCCCGTCAGGAACCTTGCGACTGCTGCCGCCCTCGGTCCGGATCCGACCCGGCATCAATTTCTGGAACCAGCTCATCTCAGGCGCTGACTGCGCTGACCCGGGTCACAGGGGTCGCATCCATCGCGCTTCTGACCGAACTCAGATACTCCCGCGTCACCGCCAAGGCTTGCTCGGTGGTCTCACAGCGGTCAAGGCGATCCACCAGCGCAGAGCCAATGACAACCCCGTCAGCACAACCGGCCACGGCAGCTGCCTGAGCGGGCTCCCTGATTCCAAAACCCACCGCGACGGGCAAGTCAATGGCCTCCCGAATGCGTTCCACAGCCGGTGCAAGGCTGTCGAGATCCAGACTGGCTGCGCCGGTCACGCCCTTGATGGAGACGTAGTAAACAAACCCTCCGGCGAGAACCGCAGTTTTCTCGAGTCGACTCGGGGTCGTCGTTGGCGCAACAAGAAAAATCTGATGCATCCCCTGCTCCCCCAACTCGGCCTTCAACTCCTCAGCTTCATCGGCCGGGCAGTCAACAATCAGCAGCGCATCAACCCCCGCCGCAGCGGCTTGAGCGGCAAATTTCTTCGCCCCCCGCCGCTCAATGGGATTGGTGTACCCCATCAACACGATCGGAGTCTGCGTATCCCGCTGTCTGAAAGTCGCGACCGTCTCCAGCACGCGATCCAGGTTCATGCCCTGCTCCAGCGCGCGCGCGCAGGCATTCTGGATCACCGGCCCGTCGGCCATTACATCGGAAAACGGCATACCGAGTTCAAGCAGGTCGGCACCGGCTTCAACCGCTGCATGCAGGATATGCACGCTAGCCTCGGGACTCGGGTGCCCAGCCGTCACGTAGGGGATGAGGGCGGTTCGGCCGCTGACCGACAGTTCCTCAAAACGGCGATCAATTCGATTCAAAATTCGATTCCTTCGATTTCAGCCACGGTATTGATGTCTTTATCACCCCGCCCCGAGAGATTGATCAGCACCACTTCATCACGTGGCCGTTCTGCCGCCAGCTTCATGCCGTAAGCAACAGCGTGGGATGTTTCCAGAGCAGGCATGATGCCTTCGCTGCGGGTCAGCGCGTGGAAGGCTTCCATAGCCTCCTTGTCGTCAATACCAACGTAGCGAGCACGGCCGCTGTCTTTCAGCCAGGCGTGCTCCGGGCCCACCCCCGGATAATCCAGCCCCGCCGATACCGAGTGGGTATCGCGAATCTGCCCTGCCTCGTCATCAAGCAGGTAGGTGCGGCTGCCATGCAAGACGCCAACCCGACCGGCGCACAGACTGGCTGCATGGTCAAGTCCGGACAAGCCCCGACCCGCCGCCTCCACGCCGTACATCGCGACCTCCTTGTCCCCGATGAACGGATGGAACAGTCCGATCGCGTTCGAGCCACCCCCGACGCAGGCCACCAGTGCGTCGGGCAAGCGGCCGTATTCAGCCAGCATCTGGGAGCGCGCCTCACGACCCACCACGGCATTGAAGTCCCGCACCATGGCGGGATAAGGATGTGGACCTGCAACGGTACCCAGAATGTAGAAGGTATCGTCGACATTGGTCACCCAGTCACGCATGGCTTCGTTCAGGGCATCTTTCAGCGTTCGCGATCCAGCCTCGACGCTGATGACCTCGGCCCCCAGCAACTTCATCCTGAACACGTTGACCGATTGGCGCCGGACATCTTCGGCACCCATGTAAACCACACACTGCATGCCAAGGCGCGCAGCGACCGTGGCGGAGGCAACACCGTGTTGACCGGCCCCCGTTTCGGCAATCACACGCTTCTTGCCCATGGCGCGCGCAAGCAGACCCTGACCAACGGTGTTGTTGATCTTGTGGGCACCTGTGTGATTCAAATCCTCACGCTTGAGCACGATGCGGGCGCCGCCCATTTGCCGGGTCAGGTTTTCAGCAAAATACAGGGGCGATGGGCGGCCGACGAAATGCGCCAGGTCCCGGTCCAGCTCAGCGAGAAAATCAGGATCCTTCAGGTAGCGTTGCCAGGCTGCATCGAGTTCTTCCAGCGCCGGCATGAGTGTTTCGGAGACAAACTTCCCGCCGAAAATCCCGAAGTGTCCGCGCGAATCAGGAAGCTGAGAATCCAGCTCCACCCGCTCCAGTGTTTCAAGCATGCTTGACCGCCTTGATGAATGCATCCATCGCTTTATGATCCTTGATTCCGGGCCGAATCTCCACCCCGCTCGACACATCAACCGCATTAGGTCTCAGCGCGCGACAGGCTTCAGCCACATTATTCGGTGCAAGTCCGCCGGCGAGAATCCAGGGCCGCTCAATGACCGGAACCTGTCCCCAGTCGAAGGTCTTGCCAGACCCCCCCAGCTTGCCGCCGCCGTGTGAATCCAGCAGCAATGCATCGGCCTGGGCAAAGGCCCGCCAGTCCGGCGGCTCGTTCCCGCCCATGGCCAGCGCCTTGATCCAGGGCCGGCTGAAACCCTCACAGAAGGAAGTCGACTCACTTCCATGAAACTGCAGGGTGTCGATCGGCACCTGAGCGAGAATGTTCTCGACCTCATCTGGCGCCGCGTCCATGAACAAACCGACCCGATTGACGAACGGCCCAAGCGCACGACAGATCGCCTTCGCCAGTTCGGCACTGACCGCACGCTTGCTGGCCGGGACAAACACGAGGCCAATGGCATCAACTCCGGCCTGTTCAGCCGCAAGCGCGTCCTCAATCGAAGTGATACCGCAGATCTTGACGCGAGTCATTCGGGAAAGTCGATCTCCTGGTGAGTCGGCAGGTAGCTAAATTCAGGGTAACTGGGTGCAACAAAATACAGGCCTTGAGACGGCGCGGTGGCGCCTGCCGCCGTTCGATCCCGCTTTTCAAGCAACTCGGCGATCCAGCCGGGTGGGGCAAGCCCCTGGCCGACTCTGATCAGGGATCCGGCGATATTTCGAACCATATGGTAGACGAAGGCGTTCGCCTCGATGTCGAAGTGCAGCTCATGCCCGCACCGAACAACGCCGGCTTCGAAAACCGTTCTTACCGGTGACCTGGCCTGACAACCGACGGCCCGAAAACTGCTGAAGTCATGTTCCCCGACCAGACTGCAGGCAGCTTCATCCATCAAGCGCTCATCGAGCCGGTGCCTGATCCAGGCGACTCGGCCGCGCTCAATAGCCGGTCTGACCCAGCGGTTGAGAATCCGATAACGATAGCGACGGCGACGCGCCGAGAACCTGGCATGGAAATCATCATCCACCGCCCGCACCCAGAGTAGCGAGACGCCATCCGGCAATCGTGTATTCGTACCCAGCACCCAGGATCGTTCGGAGCGTTCAGCGTGGGTATCGAAATGCACGACCTGACAGCGCGCGTGAACCCCGGTGTCGGTGCGCCCCGCGCAATGAACGCTCAGAGGATGGTTGGCGACCGAAGCCAATGCCTCTTCCAGGCAGGCCTGCACCGTCGGTGTTTGACGTTGACGCTGCCAGCCGAAAAAGCCGCTGCCATCGTATTCAACCCCGGCAGCCAGACGCATTGATTTACCGCAGCGAATCCAACAGCTTCTTGGCCTGCTCCTGATGGCTTGAAGAGCCATCGTTGATCACCTCTTCGAGCAGGCTGCGTGCCGAGTCCGCATCCTCCATCGAAATGTAGGCGCGCGCCAGGTCAAGCTTCACCTCCGCGTCTTCATCAGACAGCGCGGCAACCGCCCCAGCCGGCATGTCCTCGTTCACATCCTCTGGGACTTCCTCTGCAAAGCCATCAGCTTCAACGATTTCCGAGTTTGCCGGCTCATCATCGCCCAGCGCGAACCATTCCTTTTCCTCGGAATCCGACGCGGCCACGTCAGATTCCTGCAGATTCTGCTGCGCTGGGCTTTCGGCATCCTCCAGGCTGAAAGGAGATGGTTCCTCTGAAAAATCTCCGCTTTCTTCAAGATTGGTGGCAACGGGCTCCTCGTTGATCTCTTCTCCAAAATCAAAGTCTGCGACGGCCTCGGACGATTCATCCTGACCTTCCAAATCGGTCAGCTCTGAGGTGCCCTTTGTCGGCTCTGCCGTTGACAGTTCACCCGGCGTTTCCCCTGATGCTTCGGCCCTGTCCTCTTCAAGGATCTGACCCAGCTCTTCAGCTTCCTGCTCGGGTCCCTCCTCGGGCATTTCAAAATCCAGTGTCAGCGGCTCGCCGTCTTCAGGCACGGACTCCGCGTCTGCGCCGTTGTCCTCATCGCTGGCAAACAGCGATTCGTAATCCTCATCATCCAGATCCAGCGTTTCCGGACGAGATGGCGCCGAGGCCTCGCTCTTTGAGGAGTCGGATTCAAGGCGGTTGGACAACTCGGCCAGATCAGGCGCATCGTCATCGGCGGCCTGCGGAACAAAGCCCTCCGTTGCAAGGGAGGTACGATCCCGAGTGCTGTCCAGCCCACGATCCCGCTGATCGTCTTCTTCATCCTCATCGCGCCCCAGAATACCCATCAGCGCTGCCTCGGCATCGTCGACTTCTGACGAGGCTGCGGCCGCCTGATCCTGCACGGGGGCGGCAGGCTCCGGCTCAACGATTCCTTTCGTCTCTGGCGGGTCGGATTCAGCCACTGCTTGGTCCTCGGCAACCGCGGCACGGCGACGGCGAAGGACCAGCAAGGCGACCATCAACAGCAGCAAACCAACGCCACCTAGAACCGGCCCGAGCCACCGTTCTGCCATCGAGGGACTGCTGTCCGCCGCAGCCGGCTCAACAGCAGCTGCCGTAGACGGGGCCACCGCTGGCTCTGCAATTTCTGGCGCAGTTTCCATCTCCCGCGCCTGGCGGGCCTCCCGCAACTGCTCTTCCAGCCGCGCGAGATCTTCACTGGCCACCATCATTCCACCCACATCGGCCGAATCAATGGCCTGACGGGTCTGATCCACGAGGTTATCGATCTCTGGTGTTGCCAGTCCATCGCGGGCGATCTCCGACTCCAGAACCGACAGCCGCTCGCTCAATTCCTCACGCTCGTAAGCCAGTGCCGACATCTCGGTCATTACGTCTTCATCGGGCGGGGTCAATTCAAGTCTTGGCTGCGAAGCATCGACATCCATTGCGTCTTCTGCAGCGGCAGCCGGCAGCTCCTGTTCGACCGGTTCCACATTGCTTTCGTCGCCAGGCTCAGCTTCCGCTCCATCAGAAGCGGCTTCTTGCCCCTCAGACTCCGCCGAAGCTGCTTCCTCCGCCGGCTCAGGCGTCGGTTCGTCCACCGGTTCCGGCTGCCCAATGGGCTCGGCGGCAACAACGGCAGGAGCAGCCTGGCCACTTTCCCAAGCCCGGGTCTGCTCCAGGAACCGTCGGGTTGCCTCTCCCGCCGGAATCGCGCGCGCATCAGCCGCAGCCGGCATGATCAGGCGGGCCCCGCGCCGCAAGCGGTTGATGTTGTCGTCCATGAAAGCCGCCGGATTGGCGTCAAAAATGGCCAACATGGCCTGGTGCATGCTGAGGCTGCTGTCGGGACGCCAGTTCGAAGCAATCGACCACAAGGTATCCCCGTTCTCCACGACCAGCGGACCCGAGACCTCGGCAGAAGATTCGACCGGACCCGGGTCCGGTTCAACAACCTCTGTCGGCTCGTCCGGCGCGCGCTCAGCAGGTCTTTCTGGCCTCGGCGGAGAAGATTGGGCAGCAGGGGCCGGCTCAACCGGCCTTGCCACTTCCGACTCTGGTGCGGCGTCCATCGAGTCAGCTTGGCGGCGAATCGGCGGTGCCACCGGAACCGTCGGCGGATCAATGAACAAGGTGTACTCTCTGAGTATCCGGCCGCTCGCCCAACGCGCGTCGACCAGCACCTGAACGAAAGGACTCTCGACCGCTCGCGCTGACCGCAGGCGGACAATCGGCGGGGTCACCCGTCGATCGATGACTACATCAAGCTCCAGCGCCAGCGCGTCGGTCGGGATGCCCAGGCGTGCATGGTCTTCGAGACTGGCCACCGCCACTTCCAGCGATTCCAGACTGGCCTCACCCGAATGCATGAGCGTGATATCGACATCAAGATTCTGCCCTAAGAAGGACTGGACGCGCGCCTCTCCCAGCCCCAGACTGGCCAGCGCCGACTGGGTCAGAAAAAACCCGGCCAGCAGCGTGACCGTGATGCGTTTCGTGGTGTTGACGATGCGCATGGCGCCGAACCCTCGTTTACAAACCAGCCCTAAGAACCTTGGAGTATAGCAACCCTTTAGCGACCGGCCCAGAGGCCATCGTCGCACTGTTCAATCAGCGTCGGGCCGCCAGCAGTTCGGCGATCTGCACCGCATTCAGGGCGGCTCCTTTCCGGATGTTGTCGCTGACCACCCAAAGGTTCAGACCTCGGGGGTGAGAAAGATCGCGGCGAACGCGGCCGACAAAAACATCATCCTTCCCGGCCGCGTGCGTCATGGGCGTGATCCGCTCTGGCGCATCATTGAGCGATATCCCCGGGGCATCGGCGAGCAGTTCACGGATCGCGTCCAGCTCGAAGTCTTCACGCGTCTCCAGATGCACAGCCTCGCCGTGCCCGATGAATACGGGAACGCGCACTGCGGTGGCGTTGACGCCAATCTCTTCATCGCTGAGGATGCGGCGCGTCTCGTTGTGCATCTTCATCTCTTCCTTGGTGTAGCCGTTGTCCTGCAGGACGTCGATCTCGGCGATCACGTTGAACGCAATCGGCGCGGTGAAGACCTTTGGCTCCGGATCATGAAAGTTGAATCTGTCGGCACTTTGGCGGCCCAGTTCCTCCATGGCGCTCTTGCCGGCTCCGGACACCGACTGATAGGTCGCGACATTGATGCGGGAAATGCCATAGCGCCGATAAATCGGTGCAATCGCAACCAGCATCTGGATGGTCGAGCAATTCGGGTTGGCAATGATGCCGCCGCCTTCGAATTCAGCGAGAACGTCGCCATTGACCTCGGGTATGACCAAAGGAACTTCGGGATCGAGCCGGAAGTGAGAGGTGTTGTCAATCACCGTACATCCGCTGGCTGCGGCTCGGGGTGCATGCTCGGCTGATACCGAACCACCCGCGGAGAACAAGGCAAAGTCCCACCCGGAAAAGTCGAAGGTCGCCAGATCGTCAACGATCAAAGATTTTCGACCGAAGCTGACTTCGCGACCCACGGAACGACTGCTGGCGAGCGCGGCCACTTCGGCCACAGGAAACTTGCGCTGGGCGAGAATCTCCAACATGGTTTCTCCCACCGCACCTGTGGCACCAACCACGGCAACCCGATAGCCATTCTTGGGCTTGGACATAAAGAATTAATCTCCCGCTTGTTTGAAAAGAAAAATAAGGCCAGCAGATTAACGCAGTTGCGAGCCGGTCGCCGCCAGATCCGCACTATCCGAACGCCGCAAGTGCCTGAGGCCGGATCGACCTCAGGTCGGGATTCGCGGGGTTTGCGGGGGGACATCACCACACTGGGCACGGTGAAGCAGGTAATGATCCAGTATGGTCAACGCCAGCATGGCCTCGACGATGGGTACGGCAC
>JAZBPR010000063.1:0-33282 GCA_036351735.1 Wenzhouxiangella sp.
GCAGCGCCAAAGGCAGCACCGCTTCCACCCGGGCAATTACAAGGTAGCAACGATAAAGGAACTGTGAGCAGGCAAACTGCCGGAACTATTGAAGTATTCATGAAAATGGTCGGAGCGGAGAGATTCGAACTCTCGACCCCCACAACCCCATTGTGGTGCGCTACCAGGCTGCGCTACGCTCCGACCGAAAACCTTTCACCCATTTTAACCGCTTGGACCACCCAGCAGAGTCCTATCGTCTGAGGATGTGCAGAATATCCTCAAGCTCTCCTCGCATCTGGCGCACCAGCTGCTGACTGCGGCTGACATCATCCTGCGCGCCCTCACCTTCCAGTTGCTGCCTCGCGCCCATGATGGTGAAACCCTGCTCGTGAAGAAGACTGCGAATCTGGCGGATCATCAGAACGTCGTGCCGCTGGTAATAACGTCGATTCCCCCTGCGCTTGACGGGCTTTAACTGAGGAAACTCTTGTTCCCAGTAGCGCAGCACGTGTGGTTTGACGCTGCACAGATCACTGACTTCACCGATGGTGAAGTAGCGTTTTGCCGGTATCGGCGGTAGTTCTCGATTACTCCCCGGATCCAGCATAGCCCTCTACTCGTGCGCGCAACTTCTGACCCGGTCGAAACGTGACGACCCGGCGGGCGGTGATTGGAATCTCCTCTCCGGTTTTCGGGTTTCTTCCCGGCCGCTGCCCCTTATCGCGCAACTGGAAGTTTCCGAAGCCTGAAAGTTTTACGTGATCGCCTGCCTCAAGCGCCAGCTTGATCGACTCGAACCACGCGTCCACGAATTCCTTGGCTTCCCGTTTATTCAGCCCAACCTCATCAAACAAGGTCGCGGCCAGATCTGCCTTGGTCAATGCCATTTATCTAACCTCTGAGTTCTGCCCCGAAGCGATCGCGTAGGCCGGCCACGACACGGTCTATGGTTTGATCGACTTCAGCATCCTTTAGAGTGCGCGAAACATCGCGAAGAATCAAGCCCATAGCCAAACTTTTATGACCGGATTCTATGCCTTTTCCGCGGTATTCGTCGAAAATGACGCATTTTTCGAAGAGATTGCCGGCATTTACGCGAATTTCAGAAATAACGTCGGCAGCGGCTGTTTGCTCGTCCACAACCACCGCGATGTCTCTGCGAACCGCCGGATAGCGAGAGCCACGCTGGTACACCGGCACGCGGGTCTGAAGAATCCGGTGAGACAGCTCTGCAACAATCACCGGCTGCTGGGCGTCGATGCGCTCTGCAATGCTGGGATGCAGCTGCCCCAAAGAGCCGACAAACTCATCATCCAGGTACAAATCCGCGCTCTGGCCAGGATGCAACCACGTCTGCGTGGAGCGCTGACATGTGAGTCCACCAACCACGCCGTTCAGACTCAGCAACTGCTCAAGCTCGCCCTTTAAGTCAAAGAAATCTGCGCTGCGATCGAGCGCCGACGGATGCTCCTGAAACAAACGACCCGTCATCAACAGGGAAAGGCTCTGATTCTCGTGCAACTTTCCAGAACGCATCTGGAAACAGGTTCCCAGTTCAAACAATCTGAAACTGCCCTGCTGCCGCCTGAAATTGGCCGCGGCAGTCTTCAAGAGGCCGGGCAACAGAGACGTTCGCAGCACTGCCATATCGCGGTTCAAGGGATTGGCCAGCGGCTGCGCACCCTCTTGCAGCGCAAGATCGGCCAGATCCTGGTGGGAGACGAAGCTCCAGGTGACGATTTCCTGAAAACCACGGGCGCTGAGCTGACGGGCCAGAGTCCGGATCTTGACCTCGGACTCCGTCGGTGTATTCAGCCGTAGATGGCCACCCGGGAGTTGAGTGGGCAAGGCATCGTAGCCCACCATCCGAGCGACTTCCTCGATGAGGTCCACCTCAAGCCCGATATCGCGCCTTGCTGTCGGTGGCAGGACGCAGAGGTCACCATCCTGCGGTTCGACCTTCATATCCAGGCTCTTTAGCGTTGCAGCGATTTGTTCTGGCGTCAGGGTGGTGCCCAACAACCGATTGACACGCTCAGGCCTTAGCAACACAGGCCTTGCGACCGGGAGATGATCCGGCTCAATCGCTTCAACGACAGGCCCCGGTGTTCCGCCGGCCAGTTCGAGAATCAAAGTTGTGGCCCGTTCCATAGCCTGGCGCTGCAAAGCCGGGTCGACACCGCGCTCGAAGCGATGGGCAGACTCGGTTGCCAGCCCCAGTCTTCTGGCCCGTCCCACAATCGTCGCGGGATTGAACCAGGCTGACTCAAGCAGAATATCAACGGTCTGGTCGCTGACCCCGGAATCCAGTCCGCCGATGACACCACCAATGGCCAGCGGACGCGACTCATCGCAAATGAGCAACATGTCTGGGTCCAACTCCACGTCACGCTCATCGAGCAGCACCATGCGTTCGCCTTCTTTGGCCCTTCGAACGTGAATCGAGCCCTGCAGCTGGGCTAGATCGAACGCATGCATGGGCTGCCCTAGCTCCAGCAGCACGTAGTTTGTGACATCAACGATCGGACCCAGCGAGCGAATGCCGCATCGCCTTAGCGCTTCTGACATCCAGAGTGGCGTGGGTGCACTGACATCCACGCCTCGAACCACCCGACCGAGATAACAGGGACAGTCGGCTGGTGCATGCAGATGGATGTCGATCACGTCGGTGACAACTGCCGGAACCGGCTTGAAGTCCGGCCCCGACACGGATGTGCCAGTCAGTGCCGATAGCTCGCGGGCAAGACCGCGAACCGAAAGGCAGTCGGCTCGATTCGGGGTCAAGTCAATATCGAGTACGTCATCATCGAGCCCCAGGTAGTCGGTCAGCGATGTGCCAACCGGAGCATCGTCGGGAAGCTCCATCAGACCGGATTTGTCCTCACCCAGCCCGAGTTCCGGCGCTGAACACAGCATGCCTTCAGAGGCTATCCCGCGCAGACGCGCAGGCTTGATTTTCAGCCCCCCGGGCAGCACAGAGCCCAGAGTGGCCAGAGGTGCCTTAAGCCCCTTGGCCGCGTTGGGCGCGCCGCAAACGATGGTCCGTTCCTGGTCATCGCCGACCACCCTGCAGACCCGCAGGCGATCCGCGTCCGGATGTGGCTGGACATCGACAATCTCGCCAACCACAACGCCGTCCAGTGCCGCCGCAACCGGGACGCAGTCGTCCACCTCAAGTCCGGCCAGCGTAAAGCGCTCAGCGATGCCCTGCGCGTCCAAGTCCGTGTTCACCCAGGACTTCAGCCACTGGTAGTTGATCTTCACTTGGGCTCCTTTTCTAGCGGAACTGGCGCAGGAAATTCAGGTCATTTTCGAAGAACAGGCGCAAATCATCCACCCGATAGCGCAGCATGGCAAAGCGCTCTACACCCAGGCCGAACGCATATCCGGTGTAGCGCTCCGAATCAATACCACAGTGCTCCAGAACATTTGGATGAACCATGCCACAGCCCAACACCTCAAGCCACTTTCCAGGCGTGCCGTCTGCCTCTGTCCAGCGAACGTCAACTTCCGCGGAAGGTTCGGTGAACGGAAAGTAGGACGGACGCAGTCGCACCTCGAGTTCATCTTCGAAAAAGGCATTGACGAACTCCGACAGCAGACCTTTCAGGTCGGCAAAAGTCACATCGGTATCGACCAAAAGGCCCTCAACCTGGTGAAACTGTGGGGTGTGGGTCTGGTCTGAATCAGCCCTGAAGACTCTTCCTGGCGCAACAATTCTCACCGGCGGCTGAGTCTCACGCATCGTTCGAATCTGTACCGGCGAGGTGTGCGTTCTCAGTAGATCACCGTTGGGCAGGTAGAACGTGTCATGCATTGCCCTGGCAGGATGGTGCTCGGGGAAGTTCAGCGCCTCGAAATTGTGATAGTCATCCTCCACCTCCGGCCCGGTCGCCACGCTGAATCCCAGCTGGGAAAAGATGGCAAGAATTCGGTCCAGTGCCCTGTTGACAGGATGCAGGCCGCCCGCTTCATGCTGTCGGCCCGGTAAGGTAATGTCGATTTGCTCAGCGCTCAACCGAGCATTGAGCTGCTCGTTGCCGAGGGTTGCCTGTCTTTCGTTGATGGCCTCTTCAAGCGCCCGCTTGCAGCGGTTGACGGCCTGCCCTGCTTCTCGACGCTGATCAGCTGGAAGCTGACCGAGCTGCTTGAGCAACCCGGTCAGTGAGCCCTTTTTGCCCAGAAAACGCACCCTGACATCATCCAGGGCGCGAATATCTGCGGCAGAGGCCACCAGCTCCTGAGCCTGCGCAAGCAGGTCTTCCGGAGAAAGGCTGGCCATGTGATCAGGCCAGACTGGCCTGAGCTTTTTCCGCCAGCGCTTTGAAGGCAGCCTTGTCGTGAACAGCCAGATCCGCCAGCACCTTCCGGTCGACTTCGATTTCGGCGCGCTTCAGGCCGTTGATGAACCGGCTATACGACAATCCATGCTCACGTGCTGCAGCATTGATCCGGGTAATCCAGAGGCTACGGAAATCCCGCTTGCGCTGACGCCGGTCCCGGTACGCATACTGGCCGGCCTTGATGACCGCCTGTTTGGCAACGCGATAGACCTTGCGACGAGCGCCGTAATAACCCTTGGCGCGATTAAGAACCTTGCGATGGCGGCGACGGGCCACCACTCCACGTTTAACTCTAGCCATTGTTTATTCTCCTCGGACCTTACAGCTTGGGAAGCATTTGTCGAACGGCCTTTTCATCGGCCTTCGAAATCAGCGTGGTGGACCGCAAACGACGCTTGCGCTTGGTGTCCTTCTTGGTGAGGATATGGCTATGAAAGGCGCGCTTGCGCTTGATGCGCCCGCTACCCGTGGCCCGGAAGCGCTTGGCGGCGCCCCGATTACTTTTCATCTTCGGCATATTTGAATCTCCTGTCCTAGCCCTTCTTTCCAGGGCGTTTTTTAATACCTTCCTGCAGCGCCACATGCAATGCCGATGCATGCGGTCTTGACTGGCTGCAGTCCAGCGAGTTGTTTGGGCGCCGATCCGGTGGAGCTCTGCGCTCCAGGCGTTTCGGGCCCTTAGGTTTTCTTGGGCGCCAGCATCATCACCATCTGACGCCCTTCCATCCGCGGGAATTGCTCAACCGTTGTCTCCTCAGCCATGTCTTTCTCTACCCTTACCAAAAGATCACGGCCGAGTTCCTGGTGCGCCATTTCCCGACCCCGAAAGCGCAAAGTCACCTTGACCTTGTTGCCTTCTTCGATAAATTTCTTCAGGTTCCGCATCTTGACGTCATAGTCATGATCATCCGTGCCGGGCCTGAACTTGATTTCCTTGACCTGAATCTGCTTTTGCTTCTTTCGGGCAGCCTGGGCTTTCTTCGACGTTTCAAACTTGAACTTGCCCCAGTCCATGATCCTGCAAACCGGCGGGTCAGCCTGCGGTGCAATTTCCACCAGATCCAAACCATATTCTTCGGCCCGAGCCAGGGCGTCCCTGCTGGTCATGACCCCGATCTGATCGCCCTCGGGACCTACGACTCTGACTTTCAGCGAAGTAATGTCCTCATTACGCCGAGTCTGCTTTTCAGTTGCGATGTGTGCTGCTCCTTATAAACCTTTGATAATTTCTTATGGTACCGCGATCAGCCCAACCTCAGGCCGCCGCGGAATTATCTCCGATCCCGCCGCGCTCTGCCACTTCCGTGGTCAATCGGCTGATCAGGTCATTGATAGTCATCGACCCCAAATCCGTTCCATCACGCATACGGACTGCGATCTGGCCGTTCTGAACCTCCCTGTCGCCGGCGATCAGCAAATAGGGGATCTTCTCCAACGTGCGGCCGCGGATTTTATAGCCGACCTTTTCATTCCTCAAGTCGGTTTCTACCCGGAGCCCTGCTGCCTTGAGCTTCTGGCAAACAGATTCAACGTAGTCAGCCTGTGCGTCGGTGATGTTCATCACCACCGCCTGAACCGGAGCCAGCCACAGCGGCAGATTGCCAGAGTGGTGCTCAATGAGGATGCCGGTAAACCGCTCCAACGAGCCGAACAGCGCCCGATGCAGCATGACCGGGCGCGCCTCACCGCCGTCTGCCGTTCGGTAAGTCGCATCAAAGCGTTCAGGCAAATTCAGGTCAACCTGCAGCGTTCCGCACTGCCAGTCTCGCCCGATTGCATCTCGCAAAACGAACTCAATTTTCGGACCATAGAACGCGCCTTCGCCAGGGTTGTACGTGTATTCCAACCCCATTGCGTCAATGGCTCCTTTCAGCGCCGACTCAAGCTTGTCCCAGGTCTCGTCGTCGCCAATTCTGTTTTCCGGGCGATCTGCGAACTTCAAACGCACATCGTTAAAACCGAAATCCCGATAGACCGACAGATTCAGCTCGATTACCTTGCGGCACTCTTCCTGCATCTGCTCCTCGGTGCAGTAGATGTGCGCATCATCCTGGGTAAAGTGTCGGACTCGCATGAGCCCATGAAGCGCGCCCGAGGGCTCGTAGCGATGCACCTTACCGAATTCGGCCATGCGAACCGGCAAATCACGGTAGCTCTTCAAGCCATGTTTGAACAGACTGACCGAGCCAGGGCAGTTCATCGGCT
Organism: Wenzhouxiangella sp.; assembly: GCA_036351735.1. GTDB lineage: Bacteria > Pseudomonadota > Gammaproteobacteria > Xanthomonadales > Wenzhouxiangellaceae > Wenzhouxiangella. The sequence goes on from JAZBPR010000063.1 coordinate 6,531, forward strand.
TGAGCGCGAACACACGACCATCTTCAGTCTGCGTGGTGAACATGTGCTCGTGGTAGTTCTGCCAATGCCCGGAGGTTTCCCAAAGCGAGCGGTCCATAACGTCTGGCGTATTGACCTCGACATATCCGGACTCGTCCTGACGCTGGCGCATGTATTCAATCAGCTGGAGGAACAACGTCCAGCCTCTCGGAAGCCAGAACACGGCCCCGGGGGCGTCGTCCTGAAAGCGGAACAGATCCAGCTGTTTGCCAAGACGTCGATGGTCGCGTTTTTCAGCCTCTTCCAGACGCTGGAGATATGCCTTGAGCTGCTTGCGATCCGGCCACGCGGTGCCGTAGATGCGCTGCAGCATCTCATTGCCGGAGTCTCCTCGCCAGTAAGCGCCGGCCAGCTTCGTCAGCTTGAAAGCGCCCAGTTTTCCGGTCGAGGGAATATGCGGCCCGCGGCAAAGGTCGATGAAATCACCCTGCCGATAAAGCGAGATTGCCTCCTCGCTCGGAATATCGGCAATGATTTTTGCCTTGTATTCTTCGCCCTGTGCCTGGAAAAACTCCACAGCCTCTCCCCGGTCCATCACTTCACGGGAGACGGGGATGTCCTCGTCCACGATGCGCTGCATTTCGGCTTCGATGGCTTCGAGATCTTCAGGCCGAAAAGGCTCGTCACGCGCAAAATCGTAGTAGAAGCCGTTTTCGATCACAGGGCCAATAGTGACCTGAGTTTCAGGAAACAGGCGCTTGACGGCTTGCGCCATGAGGTGCGCCGTCGAGTGACGGATCAGGTCGACCCCCTCATCATCGCGACCGGTAATGATGCGCAGGCTCGCATCATGATCCAACCGGTGGCTGGCATCGACCAGCTTTCCGTCGACTTCGCCAGCCAGCGTGGCCTTGGCTAGACCGGGGCCGATGGAGGCAGCCACCTCGGCTACCGTCACCGGTGCATCGAATTGTTTGTTCGAGCCGTCAGGAAGACTGATCTGTACCATCTCGTCGCCGCCTTGCAACTGCTTTTGCGCACATATCAAAAAAGGGCGACAGGCGCCCTTTCGGAATTCTCTGCTTCTATCGATGGAGGGATTGCCAATAACCGGCCCCGCCATCAGGGAAAGCAGGAAAGGATGGTGGGCGATACTAGATTTGAACTAGTGACCTCTGCCATGTCAAGACAGCGCTCTAACCAACTGAGCTAATCGCCCATCCGGACAAGCCCGTTAGTATAAATCAAGGTTCGAGTTCAGGCAATCGAAATCAGGGCTCGATTACAATGGTGCACCGTCACGACCCGCACGTCCTATGAGCCAAAAATTCTCGGTACTGAATCCGCCGGTCACGAGGCCGGATGAGCGCCAAGACTGGCCGCATCTGCAGGGCCTCGCCCTTGCCCTGGCGCTTGCGGCAACAGCCCGGAGAAAAGGCGGGCCTCTACTGATCGTTGCCCCAGATGGCTACAGCGCCCGCCAACTGCGTGACGACCTGGCTCGGCTTGACGCCCCTTCTGTTGACCTGTTTCCGGACTGGGAAACACTGCCATACGACCTTTATTCACCGCACCCCGATCTTGTTTCGCGCCGTATGGATCTGCTCTCGAGAATGCCGCAGCTGGATCAGGGGCTGATCATTGCGCCCATCACGGCTCTCATGCAGCGTCTGGCACCCCTGAGCTGGCTGATGGGGCACAGCCTTCACCTCAAGTCAGGTCAACAACTCGATCCATCCCCATTTCGAAGTCTGTTGCACGATGCCGGATATGAAGCCGCCGAACAGGTCTGGCAGCCCGGGCAGTTTGCCACGCGCGGGGCCGTAATTGACCTCTGGCCCATGGGGTTGAAGCTGCCCTTCCGGCTGGAGCTGTTCGACGATGAAATCGACACGATCAGAAGTTTCGACCCGGAAACGCAGCGATCGATCGAAAAACTGGAGCGAATCGACTTGCTGCCAGCGCGGGAGTTTCCGTTTGACGAAGACAGTCGAAACGAATTCAGACGACGTTTCAGGAACCGCTTTGATGTCGACCTTCGCCGCGCCCTGCCCTATCAGGAAGTCGGCGATGGTGTCGCCGGACAAGGGTTGGAGCAATACCTGCCCCTGTTTTTCGAAGAAACCAGCGCTCTGAAAGACTTCATGCCGAGCCAGCACCGGCTCGTGGTCCTGGAAGGCGTTGAAGAGGCTGCTCTCGCCTACGCCGATCAGATCGAGCAGCGCTATCAGCAACGATGCGGCGATATCGAGCGACCGGCGCTCAAGCCCGCGGAGCTGTTCTTTGACGGTAAGACCCTAGCAAAAGAGCTCCAGGGGCAGGCCTCGATACGCATCACCCGTCGCGCCCCGGCAGCCGCCACTGCGCGGGCACCTGACCCCGTTGACCTGGATGAAAAGGCCGATCAGGCGCTGACATGGCTCAAGGCACAGTCATCCAGGGTTCTTCTGGCAGCAGATACCGCGGGACGTCGGGAACTCATCAGCGATGCACTGCGATCGGCTGGCGTCAAGGTCAGGGCGGTAGACTCCTGGGCCGCGTTCTCCAGTCAGGATGAACCGATCTGCATCGCCGTCATGCCCATTTCGGGCGGGGTCGCGCTGGATGACGACGGGCTGATCGTCTTGAGCGAAAGCGAGCTGTTTCCCGGGCACGCCCGCAGCGTTCAGCGAGAACAGCGTACCGGCCAAGATCCGGAAAGCATGATCAAAAGCCTGGCCGAACTCCAGCCCGGCGCATTGATCGTTCATCTGGAGCACGGCATTGGCCGCTATCTCGGTCTCGAGGTACTGGAAGTCGGAGATGGTCGGGGAGAGTATTTGACCCTTGCCTACGACGGCGGGGACAAGCTGTATGTGCCGGTGACCGATCTTGCAATGGTCAGCCGCTACACCGGCGCCGATCCTGAGGCAGTTACGCTGCACCGGCTGGGATCCGATCAATGGAAGAAAACCCGCCGCAAAGCCGCAGAGAAGGTTCGGGATGTCGCTGCAGAGCTGCTCAATCTGCAGGCGAGACGAGCAGCGAGAGAGGGGTTTGCCTACGGACTGGACCGTGGCTTGTATGCACGCTTTGCCGCTGGCTTTGAGTATGAGGAAACCGAGGACCAGCAGCGCGCTATCGAGTCCGTTCTGGCTGACCTGGCGTCTGACCAGCCCATGGATCGAGTGGTCTGCGGGGACGTGGGCTTCGGCAAGACCGAAGTGGCTCTAAGGGCCGCTTTTGCCGTAGTCGAGGCGGGCCGCCAGGTCGCTCTGCTCGCGCCCACCACGCTACTGGCAGAGCAGCACCAACGAACCTTTGCCGATCGGTTTGCCGACTGGCCGGTTCGTGTCGAACTTTTGTCCCGGACCGGCAAACAGACTGAGAAAGTCCTGGCTGGCCTGACGGACGGCACGGTCGACATCGTGATTGGCACTCATCGACTGCTGCAAAAAGACATCAAGTTCAGGAATCTGGGTCTGGTCATCATCGACGAAGAGCAACGCTTTGGGGTTCGCCAGAAAGAACGCCTCAAGGCGCTGCGCGCCGAAGTGGATTTGCTGACCCTGACCGCCACACCCATTCCCCGCACCCTCAATATGGCCATGAGCGGGCTGCGTGAACTTTCCATCATCGCCACACCGCCCGCCCGCCGCCTGGCTGTAAAGACCTTTGTCAGCGAATGGGATACACCAACGCTCAAGGATGCTGTGCTGCGTGAATTCCAGCGCGGGGGACAGGTGTACTTCCTTCATAACGAAGTCAAGACCATGCCCCGAATGGCCAACGACTTAGCCGAAATGTTTCCGCAGGCGAGAATCGGGATGGCGCATGGCCAGATGGCGCAGGGGGAGATGGAGCGAACGATGCGGGATTTCTATGCTCGACGGATCAATCTGCTGGTTTGCTCAACGATTGTGGAAAATGGCATCGACGTACCCACTGCCAACACCATCATCATCAATCGGGCTGACAAGTTCGGGCTCGCACAACTTCATCAGCTGCGCGGTCGTGTCGGGCGTTCCCATCACCTTGCCTACGCCTATTTGGTTACACCCGAGCGACGCGCCATGACGCGCGACGCACACAAACGGCTTGAGGCCATCCAATCCATGGAGGAGCTGGGCGCCGGATTCACCCTCGCTAATCATGACCTGGAGATCCGCGGAGCCGGCGAACTCCTGGGCGAAGATCAGTCCGGCCAGATCGAAGCCATTGGGTTCTCGCTGTATTCAGATCTGCTCAACCGGGCGGTCGAAGCCCTTCGATCTGGCAAAGAGCCTGATCTCGACGAGCCCATGGCGGTCACCGGCGAAGTCGACCTGCACGTGACCGCCATGATTCCGCCCGATTACTTGCCCGATGTTCACCAGCGCCTTGTTCTCTACAAGCGCATCACGCAGGCACAATCCGAAAAAGCCCTGAACAACCTGCAGGTCGAAATGATCGACCGGTTCGGTTTGTTGCCTGAAGAGGTCAAGAACCTGTTCGTCAGTGCGGAACTTCGTCTGGAAGCTCAACGACTGGGCATCAAGCGACTTGAGGTTGGGCCAGCCGGTGGGCGGGTCGAATTCATCAACCAGCCCGATATCGACATGGGCGAGCTCATTCGCATGATTCAGAAGGAATCACATACGTTTGAACTCCCCAGCAACGACCGCATGCGCATCAAGGGGCAATTCGAACTCCCAGACATCAGACGACAGATCGCAATCGAAGTCCTTGAGCGGCTTGACCCCGGGCGCAAGGCCGCCTGAGTGGGTCAATCAGTTAAACTCGCTGGTATGAAGAGGGTGTTTTGGCTATTGCTGGTCTCGAGCCTGATCGGGTCCGGCCCGGGCTGGGCTGAGGACTCTGACCGGGTTCTGGTCGAAGTCGTGGTGTTCCAGCACGTCAACGGACAATCTGACCGCTGGCCGATGCCTGTCGCTGACCAGTTCGCCGACCTGCCCGACCCACTCACCCGGGCCGACGTCATGATGGTCAATGCCCCCGCAGTGCCGCGGACTGAGCAGCGGTCGACTGGAGATCCTCATGGACCATCCTGGCCACCCTTGTATACCCACACCGGCCAACACTCTGAAGTTTTCCAAAGAGCTCTGTCGCGGATTCAGTCCAGCCGTGATTATCTGATCTTGTCCAACCTGAGCTGGATCCAGCCATTGGCCCGCAACACCCGTCCCCAGGCAGTGCGTATCAGAGGCAACGAAGAACTGCGGCTGGACGATGAACCTGCACCCCCTCCCCGCCTGATTTTCGGTCGAGCCATTGACGGCGGTCCGGGGCCTGAAGCAAACCCATATCAACTCGACGGCAGCATTACCGTCAGGCAGCGCCAGTTCCGTCATGTCGATCTGGATCTGGTCTGGCAGGAACCGCAGCTTTGGCTTGGTCCATCGGGTCCCCTTTCGCCAGTCGCTCAGGGAGAACCTGAAGTGCTCACCCATCGCCTGCAGACCAGTCGGCCCATCGGGCTGGATCGGCTTGAATACTTTGACTCACCCTGGCTAGGTGTCATTGTCCTGGTGCAGGAATGGTCTCGTCCTGATCTGTCTGATGCCGGCGCCAATGTCTCTCAACCCGTGCCCTGATCGTGTCTGGTCTGGATGAGGTATTAGCCAGCACCAGGCTGGAGCGCGTCTACCAGGCTTTGGTCAACGAGGAGGACGCGCGGGTCTGCACGGACATTGAGGAAGACGCCTGCAGGGTCGTCCCGGGCAATTTCCTGCTTCAAATCGTCACCCAGTTCTTCACAAAACTCGGTGATGCCATCGCAAACCCCAAAACGGTTCTGGCCTGGCTGCTAAGTTCGCTGGGTGCGCCCGGGCTGTTTACGGCATTTCTGGTTCCCATTCGCGAATCCGGCGCCCTCATACCGCAATTGATGATTGCCAGTTTCGTTCGCCGTCAGCCGGTCAGGAAATGGACCTACGTGCTGGGGTGCGTTCTCCAGAGCCTGGCGGTGTTCGCGATGGCGGGCGTGGCCCTGACCCTGACCGGAACGGCCGCCGGCTTGGCTTTAATTTCCGCTCTGGTCCTGTTCAGCCTTGCCCGAGGTCTTTGCTCAGTTGCCTCCAAGGACGTTCTCGGAAAAACAGTGCCCAAAACCCGTCGTGGGCGGGTCAGCGGGTGGTCCGAGTCCCTCGCCGGAGCGATCACCATCATTGTTGGCGTGTCTTTGCTGCTCGACACAGGCGACGAGAGCAATATGGGCGCGTATCTGACTTTACTGGTCATCGCCGGTGGTTTGTGGCTGCTTGCCGCAGGCACCTACGCCTTGGTTCGCGAAATGCCGGGCGCTACCGACGGCGGCGGAAACGCGATCAGCGACGCCCTGAAGCGCCTTCAACTGCTGGTTGCCGACGCACCGTTTCGCCGTTTTGTCATGGCTCGCTCGCTGCTGCTTTGCTCGGCCCTGAGTGCTCCATTCTTCATCATGCTGGCCCACGAGAAAACCGAAGGAGCCTTGCTGGTTCTTGGTCTGTTCGTGATCGCCGATGGCACGGCCAAACTGGTGTCTGCGCCGTTCTGGGGACAGTTTGCCGATGTCTCCAGTAGACGGGTCATGATTCTGGCCGGAGCTGGCTCTGCCATGGTCGGACTGCTCCTGGCTGCTACCGTCACTGGTCTGCCCTGGCTAGGGGCCAAACAGTGGCTGTATCCGGTCTTTTTCTTCCTGCTCGCCATCGCCCACGCCGGGGTCCGGCTGGGCCGCAAGACCTATCTGGTTGACCTGGCCGGCGGAAACAAGCGAACTGATTATGTCTCGGTCAGCAACAGCGTGATTGGCGTTGTTCTCTTGCTCACCAGCGCCATCGGATTGCTGACGTTGATCATGCCCATCGTCGGGGTCATCGTCGTCCTCAGCGCAATGGGCCTGGCTGGTGCCTGGCTCAGCGCGCGGCTGCCGGAAGTTTCCGGATCATGATCCTCATCCAGGCGGCCAGGCAAGCTGCCTGCCTCCCAGCAGATGCAGATGAATGTGATAAACCGACTGACAACCGTGCCTGTTGCAATTGAAAACCAGTCGGTAGCCATTGTCTGCCAGTTTCTCTGAAACTGCGATATCGCGCGCAGCCAGCAACAGGCGCCCCATAAGTTCGGCATCTCCGTCTTCAAGGTCGTTGACGGTCGCGATCCTTCGTTTGGGGATGATCAGGATATGGACCGGCGCCTGCGGATCAATATCCCGGAAGGCCAAAACTTCGTCGTTTTCGTAAACGATGTCGGCCGGAATTTCGCGGTTCAAAATTTTCAGAAACAGATCATCACTCATTGCTGCATCCTTCCCGTGGTGATTTGGCGGAGGATCTCTTCGGCTGCAGCCTCAGCAGACGGAAGATCACCAGGATCATCGGTCGGCCACGCGGCGCTGCGAAGCGGCGAGAAAAAGGGTCCGGGATCCACTTCAAGCACGCAGGGACCACGCGGACCCAACTCGGCAGAAAGTGTCTGTACCATCTGCCGGCGACCGGCCTGGGAGATACCGTAAGCACCCCAGCGGGCCGGCCTATCCAAACACTGTGCGTTGTTGACAAACACAATGATTCCCCCATCGACTTCCCGAAGCATCGGCATGAGGGCCACATTGAGAAACTGAGGGCCTGTCAGGCCAGCCTGCAGAGTTTTGAACCATTCTTCCGCCGACTGGTGTCCAAGCGGTCTGAGCGCCTCGAAGTGCGCTGCAGCATGGATCACGCCGGTCAGGCCCCCAAACTGGTCGGTGATCTGCTCTGCCAAGGCAGCGTAGTCGTCAGGGCCCGCACCGGTCATGTCCAGCGGATACAAAGCCGGCGGGCGACCAGCGGCGGCCAACTCATCGTGGAGCTGGTTCAGGCCGCGTAGATTGCGATCCAGCGCGATGCAATCGCAGCCCTGGCCAAGAAGCGCTGCGACCAGCGCTCGCCCCAGGCCACCAGCAGCGCCCGTGACCAGCCAAATCGAGCCGTCTATTCGTGGGTTCATTGGTCAAACGTGCCTCGGTATTCACACGCGTTTCGACACGATGCGAAACGTTATCCGATTGTCGCAGATTCATCGTCACGCCATCGGCTACCATTGGCACAGCTATGCAAGAGTGTCCGGTCATGCCTTTTTACGAGTACATCAGCGCGAATCAAGCCGGCTGTCCAGATTGCACGGGCGGGTTCACCGTTCTTCAGAAACTGCGCGACGCGCCATTGACCCGCTGCCCCAGATGCGGGAATGAGGTGAAACGAGTGATCTCGCCGCCCAACGTAGTCAGCGGAAAAGCGCACATGCTCAAGACCTCCAGCATCGAAAAAGCCGGGTTTACCCAATACCGCAAGATCGGACACGGGGTCTACGAAAAGACAGCGGGAAAAGGTCCCGGAGTCATCAGTGCCGACGATTAGAGCCCGATTGCAGTCTCGATTACTGTGCCTTGGTGCTCTGGTTCTGATCACCGGCTGCGCAACAAGTCCTGTCGCACCGCCTGACATTCAGGTCGAGGATATTGGGCCGGCTCATGTCCTGGCCGGTCAGGCCGAAGAAGGTACGCGGGTGGTATGGGGAGGCCAGATTGTGGCCATCCGCAACCTTGCCGAGCACACAGAAATCAGCGTGGTGAGCTACCCTCTGGACGGCGGGGACAGGCCGTTGACCGACTTGGAACCCGGCGTCAGATTTCTCATCCGGCAGCCCGGTTTTCTGGAGCCGGTCAAGTATGCACCCGGCCGTTTTCTGACCGTGCTCGGCATGACCCATGGAATCAAGGAATCTCCGGTTGATGAGTTCGTGCTGACTCAGCCTCTATTGATGGCCGAAGCCATCCACCTCTGGCCGGCAGACATGCGGCGATGGTCAGAACGCACACGCTTTAGCATCGGTGTCGGGATCCGTCTCTAGAGTCGACGCGCTGCTCGCCACGCCGCCCAAACGTTGCCCATATGTCCCGGGAGCAACCTACGCGAAAGAATCTTGCGCGGACGGCGCATCAAGTGGACCGCAAGCCGGTAATCGACCGCCCACGCGATCGCCAGATGTCGATGGCTTGGGGACAAGCTGGCAACAGCATCACCACCTGCGCGCACTCCCCGCTCGATCAAGGTTCGTACCAAACCATCCCACCCAGAGCCCACCTTCGATTCGGCAACCTCCGTTCGACTGATTTGAAACTGCGCCTGCAGATCCAGGGGTGCAAACCACCGGTTTTGACGGGCATCCACTGCCATGTCTCTGACCACGCGAAACAGGTATCCGGCCCCACCCACTGACTCCAGCGCATCCTGATAACGGCCGTGATGAATTGAAATCAGGCTGGCCTCCAGCCTCGCAGCGCCGCCACCGAGGGCCAGACAATGCGCCCACAATTCCTCATAGCGCTCAAAGCGCGTGCCACCCTGACATCGGCCGACCACCTCATGAAGAAATGCGAGCAGGTCCGAAGCATTCAGTCGTTCCTGCGCGCCGCTTTGGGCCAGCGCCAGCAACGCCGGATGCTCCGATCCACTCGTCAAGGCGTCCTCCCACCAGGCGAGCTTTGCCCGCACGACCGTGTCATCACCCGAGGATTCCGGAATGGCCGAAATTTCCGCCAACACCGCCTTTAGCGAAAGAATCCGCTCCCGATCGGGACTGGGAACAAACAGCAGGCTCGCCGCCAGCGGATGGCCTGGAACCAACAGCCGGTCCCGACACCACTGGATGCCGTCCATGCAGCGCTAATGCACCGTCGGATCGACGGCTGGGCTTTCGACGTGCGCAAGCGCCAGCAGGTCCAGCGCGTCGAACAGGTAACGCTGGTTGCAAAACTGGCAGCGCACCTCGGTAGGCTCCGGCGAGGCGGCCATGTCTCGCAACTCCAGTTCGCCCAGACTGACCAGCACCTCGCTGACACGCTCACGACTGCAGGGGCAGTTAAAGGCCAACTCTCTGGCCGGAAAGAGACGCCGGGCTTCCTCATGAAACAGCCGTTTCATGACGGTCTCGCCGTCCAGTTGCAACAGTTCTTCCTCAGTCACCGTCTCGAACAAATGAGACAGACGATTCCAGCCTTCTTCATCATCGCCGGTATCCGGCATGCGCTGCAGCATCAGTGCCGCACCCCGGCTGTTGTGAAGAGCCAGACTGAATCGCGTCGGTAACTGCTCGGAGCGCGCAAAATACGCGGAAACAGCCTCCGCCAGACTATCGCCTTCCAGCCCGACGATTCCTTGCCAACGCTGGCCCCCGTCTGAGGGGTCAAGGGTGAGACTAAGGATCGAATCTTTGTGCAGGCAATCGCTCAGGCTGAACAGATCTTCGGGCTTTTCCATGTCATCCCGCCAGGCGATCATGCCTCGTAGTCCGCCTTCATCGGAACAGTCGGCCAGCAACAGCTGCAGCGGACCAGAACCACGAAGCTGCAAACAGATTCGCCCGGCGAACTTCAGACCGCTGGACATCAGTGCGGCCAGCAACAGCGCTTCACCGAGCAATCTCGCTTCGCCAGGGGAATAATCACCCCGCGCCAGGACCTCGTCGACGACCGTCTCGAGCTTGACGAAAACACATCGGGCCCCGATATCCTCAAATAGAAGTCTTTGTAAGTAGTCTTTGTAAATCACTATTATTTTTCAATAATTAATAGAATTGAGCTTGGGTCAGACAGGAGATGATCAGCGTCCCAGCCTACCGGATTCTGCCCCGGCGGAATGTAGCCCCAAGTTGCAACCGCCGTAAGACAGCCTGCGCTGCGACCAGCTTCAATATCCCTCCGATCATCTCCGACCATCATCGCATCGCCGGGATGAACGCCCAAGCACCGACACGCCTCCAGCACTGGCCCGGGATGAGGCTTCGGGAACGGCGTTGTATCGCCCCCCACAACACAACCAAACAGGTCAGACCATCCGGCCTGGACGATCAGTGGTTCGGCAAGCCCAGCCACCTTGTTGGTCACGACTCCCAAGCCAAGCCCGGCGGAGTGCAGCTGGTGAAGAATCACTTCGATGCCTTCGAAAGCATGCGAGTCCTGCCACAGACGCTCTGCATATCGAGCCAGGAAAGCCTGACGTAACGCATCTCGCGGCAGATCTGGACGATCGGCAAAACCTGCCTCAATCAATCCCAGGGCACCGCGGGAGGCATGATGCCGCAGTTGTGAGTGGTCGATTGGCGCAAGAGCGTACTGCTCGCGTAGCCAGATCAGGGTGCCGACCAGATCTGGCGCACTGTCAACCAGCGTCCCATCCAGATCGAATAGAACTGCTCGCAGCTCTCGGCTGGGGGCCAAGGATTACTCCGGCTTCGAGGCGTGGACCAGATAATTGACCCGCGGACGCCCGCCTATCTTTACCGTTCGAGAAAACGGGTTGTAGTCCAGACCGCTGATCTCGCGAACTTCCAGACCGCTGGAGCGGATTGAGCCAGCCAACTCGCCGGGTCGAATCAGCCGGTCATAGCGATGGGTGCCGCGCGGCAGCAGACCCAGCACATACTCTGCGCCAAAAATGGCCAGCGCCCAAGCGGCGGGCGTGCGGTTGATGGTGCTGAAAAAGAGCGCTCCGCCGGGACGACACAAGCGAGCGCAGGCATCCACAGTACTGGACGGATCAGGAACATGTTCCAACATCTCCAGACAGCAGACAACATCGTAGGACTCTGGCTCGAGTTCTGCCAACTCTTCTGCGGTTACCTTGCGGTAGTCAATATCCAGTGCGCTTTCAGCTGCATGCAGCCGGGCAACCGCCAGCGCTTTCTCAGCCGCATCGATGCCGGTCACCGAAGCGCCACTAAGACACGCGGCCTCGGCAAGCAGACCGCCGCCGCAGCCTACATCCAGAAGCTTCGCATCCTGCAAGCGCGCCCGGGACTCGATGAACTCCATCCGGGGACCATTGAGATCATGAAGCGGGCGGGAGTCACCCTCGGGATCCCACCATCGCGCGGCAAGCTCATCAAACTTCTCAGCCTCGGCAGGATCCAGATTCTGGGGGGGCCTGGTTTCAAGCTGCTCAGCCATAGTGTTCTTTACCCTTGTACTTTCTGATCGATGCGCGCGATGCGCTGCTGCCAAACCGTGCTTTCTGCTCGAATGCGCTGCTCATCCAGCGTTTGAAGCTGTCGGTCACGGACCAGTGCCTGGCCATTGACCCAAACGTCACTGACCTGATGACGCCCGGTCGCATAGACCAATTGGGACACCACGTGGTGAACAGGCAGAGTCTCCAGACGATCGAGATCCACCGCAATCACATCGGCCTGTTTTCCGGCTTCCAGAGAGCCAATCTGCTCTTCCATGCCCAGCGCCCGCGCTGCATTAATGGTAACCATTGCAAGAGCGGCCTGCGCCGGCACAGCCTCCGGGTTGCCGCTATACCCCTTGGCCAAAAGCGCAGCGAGGCGCATCTCGGCGAACATGTCGAGCGTGTTATTACTGGCCGCACCATCAGTGCCGATGCACACATTAACGCCGCGGTCTAGCAGTTCGGCCACCGGGCAAATACCACTGGCCAGTTTCAGGTTAGAGGCCGGACAATGCAGCACGTGGACCCCGGCGCGGGCGACGCGGTCCATATCCCGAGGGCCCAGTTGTGTCATGTGAACCGCAAGCAAGCGATCATTGAACAGACCAAGCTTTTCCAGCCGATCAATGGGATGGCAGCGATATTGCTGCTGGCTGCTCTCGATCTCGCTGGCCGCTTCTAGCAAATGAAGGTGGACAGGAATATCCAATTCTTCAGCCAGCTCTCTGATCCGGCTGAAGGCCGAATCGCTGACGGTATACGGTGCATGCGGCGCAAAGGCCGTGCTGACAAGCGGCTCCTCAATCAGGTCCTGATGAACCGCGAGGCCTCGGGTGAAATACTCATCCTCGCTGGTCGCCCATGCCGTCGGCACGCTGATCATCGGGATTCCGACCACAGCTCGCATGCCTGCGCGAATCGCGGTTTTCGCGGCAACATCAGGGAAGAAATAATTGTCATTGAAGCAGGTCGTGCCACCCAAAGCCATTTCGGCAATGGCGAGTTCAGTTCCGACTCGAACATAATCAGGGCCAACGCACTGTTGTTCGGCAGGCCAAATGTGATCTTCAAGCCACCGCATCAAGGGCAGGTCGTCCGCGAGGCCGCGAAGCAGGGTCATCGCGCTATGGGCATGGGCATTGATCAGCCCGGGCAACAACACCTTGCCGGGCAAATCGACGCGATCCGCATCCGGAAAGGCTTGATCCAGCTTTTCTCTGGGGATGATCGCGTTGATCGTCTCGCCGTGCATGATCAACGCATGATGCGTCAAAACATCGTGTCCGGGGCGGACCGGGACGATCCACTCGGGCAGGAGAGCAACGTGCTTTTCCGTCACAGCGAGCTATTCCTTGACCCTTGAGACATATTCACCCTTGCGAGTATCAACCCGAATGACCTCGCCCTCTTGCACGAAAAGGGGTACGCGGACTGTGGCCCCTGTTTCAAGGCGGGCGGGCTTGCCGCCACTTCCGGACGTGTCTCCCTTGAGTCCGGGATCGGTCTCGACGATCTTCAGTTCAACAAAGTTCGGCGGGAGGACTGTGAGCGGCTCGCCGTTCCACAGGGTGACCTGGCACATGTCCTCTTCTTTCATCCACTGTGCGCTGTCTCCGATCGCGGCCTCGCCGGCAGCCAGTTGCTCGAAGCTTTCAGGGTCCATGAAATGCCAGAACTCACCGTCGGAGTACAGGTATTGGATTTCCTTTTCAAAGATGTCAGCAGCTTCGACCGAATCCCCGGATTTGAAGGTCTTTTCAATCGTTCTGCCGGTCTTGAGATTGCGAACCCGTACCCGGCTGAACGCCTGCCCCTTACCGGGCTTGACGAATTCGTTTTCGACGATGTTGTAGGGGTCTCCATCGAGGATGATTTTCAGGCCCGACTTAAACTCGTTGGTGCTATAACTGGCCATTGGCTCTCCATGAATAAGGTGGTCTGGCGTGGCGTTAGAAGCCAGAACCGAGACAAAGTGAAGCGAGATTCCGCTGTTCAGGATCAAGAGAATCATAGTGTATCGCGATCACCGTCCGCGCCCGCACAAGACTGGCAATCCCAGCTCCGCAATGGATACCGCGACCCCAATGCCCTGAGACTTGATCTGGGACTGCCACCCCGGGCCTTGCCGGACAACCGGCATTTCCCGTTGCGGGTGCCCCGCGCCTTTGTCGGCAGAATGGGGCTCGGGAACGAAAGCGACCCTCTGCTGCTGCAGGTGATGCCGGATGTTTCGGAAAATCAGATCGACAGCGGCTACAGCGCTGACCCGGTTGGCGATCTGCAAAGTCGCTCTGCCCCGGCGGTGCTTCACAAGTACCAGGGCCGGGCGCTGTTGATAACGACCGGCGCCTGCGCGATTCATTGCCGCTACTGCTTTCGGCAACATTTTCCATATGCAGGCCATACAGTTAGCTCGCGCCGATGGGCCCAAGCCCTGGACTACCTGGCCGACACGCAAGACGTTAGCGAGGTGATCTTATCGGGCGGTGATCCGCTGATGCTCACCACGCCGCACCTTGAGGCAATGACTCACGATCTCGCCCGCCTGCCGCACATCCGTCGCTTCCGTATTCATACGAGAATGCCTATTGTGCTGCCCGACCGGGTCACCGACCGTTTGCTGAGTTGGCTGAATGCCCTGCCCTGGCCGACCACGGTGGTCGTCCACGCCAATCATCCAAACGAATTCGATGATTCGGTACAAGGTGCTCTCGCCCGTCTACGGACGACTGGCGCGCATCTCTTGAATCAGGCCGTTCTGATGCGAAAAATCAATGACTCAGCGGATGTGCTCGCAGCCCTGATGGAGCGCAGTTTTGACGCAGGCGTCTTGCCATACTACCTGCACCAGCTCGATCGGGTAGCTGGTGCTGCGCGCTACGAGGTCGACGTTTCCTCCCTGGAAACACTGATGCACGAACTTCGGCTTCGGCTACCGGGATATCTGGTTCCGCGTCTGGTCCGCGAGCAAAGCGGGCAGCCTTACAAGCTGCCCGTGCTTTGAACATTTCCAAAACTGCTACCATGCCATCGTCACTCACGGGAATTACGCATGACTGCTCCATCTCCGCTTCGCATTCTGCTGGTCAGTGACGACCCCGCTCTGCCGCGACAGCTGGAGTCGCTTCTTGATGATCTAAACCCAATCACCATCACGTTTGCTGATACCGCCAATGCCATCGGCCGGGCTTTCAGCGAACAATCCATCGACCTGGTCATTGTCTACGCCGACAGTGCGGTTCCTGAGCTGGTAGAGGCCCTTTATCGCGACGTACGCGAATCAGATCATGCGGTTGGCCTGATCGGTGTTGTTGATCCCGATGACACCAAAGCCATGGCGACTCTGGCCAAGCTCGGGATTGAGGGCTTTGTCAGCAGCGACAGCGAGCGTCGACTCAAGACCCTTCTGGGGCGATATGGGCAATTGATCAGGGCCAAGCAGGAAGCAGGGCTTGCCAATCTGCGATTAACCGAGATCGAGGAGCGCTACACGCTACTGCTCGACAGTTCCAGCGAATCCATCGCCTACCTTCATGAAGGGCTGCATGTGTTTGCCAATCCCGCCTACCTGACACTGTTCGGCTTCAGCGACTTTGAAGAGGTTGAAGGGCTATCCATGCTTGATCTGATGGAGAGTGCTGACGACAAGGTGGAGTTGAAGCAGGTCCTGAGAGCTCTGGCAAAAGATGAGATTCCCGACGCACCGGTCCTGGTTAAAGCCAACCGCGCTGATGGCAGCCAGTTCAACGGGGTTGTGATGTTCTCGCGTGCTCGCTATGGCGGTGAGTCCTGCGCCCAGATCCTTGTCCATGAAGATCGATTGGACGCTGATCCAGCCCTCGCCGAGGAGCTGCGTCGGATCAAACAGTCCGATCTTCTGACCGGCCTTCTAAATCATTCGGCCATGGTTGACCGGATCGGCGAGCTGCTTGAACAGGGGGAGGACAGCACCCGCCTGGCGGTGGTGATGATGTCAATCGACGACCATGAGAAGGTCCAGTCCCGAGTCGGCATTGGGGCCAGTGACAAGCTGATCTGTGCCCTGAGCGGACTGTTCAGTGAGTCCATTTCGCAGGACGTTCCAATGGCTCGACTCCGCGATCACATTTTTGCAGCGGTGCTCGAGGATCACGACGAATCCCAGGCCGACGCGGTCTCCAAGAAGATCGTGGAATACTGCCAAGGCCATGTTGTCGAAATCGGCGATGTCAGCCTGCCGGTCACCGTCAGCGTGGGCCTGACTCAGGGGAGCAGCGCCAACCCCAGTCCGGAAGACTTGATTGCCCAAGCCGATATGGCCTTGTCTGAAGCGCTTCGATCAGGTGGCAACGCCTATGTTCGATATCGTCCGCGTATTTCCTCGTCGTCTGAAGATGGCGACCTGGCCTGGGGCGAGCGACTCGTGCACGCCCTGGATCATGACGAGATCCAGTTGCTGTCCTCGCCTGTGACCAGCATGGACGAAGACGACTTCATCATTCATGAGATCGAAACGCGTCTTCGCTCCCAGGAAAGCGAAGAAGTCGTCATGCCGTCCGTCTTCAGTGCAGCCGCAAGCCGCCTGGGCCTGGCGCCGCGCATGGACCGCGATCTACTGAGGCGCCTCTCGCAGGCCTTGCAGGATCGGGAAATCTCGCGGGACGATCTATGGATGGCCACACTGTCTCTGCAATCGGCCATGGATGCCAGCTTCTGTGACCATCTCGAGAACCAAATGAAGCAAGGTACGCTGCCGGCACGTCAGATGATCTGGGCATTCCGGGATTTTGAGGTTCAGGACAAGCTGCGCCAGACTCAGGAATTCATCCATCGTTTCGGTCAGATGGGCTGCCGCTTCGCGGTCTGCGACGTCGTTCCGGACAGCTCAACCGGACCGAGTCTGCGTTTTCTGGAGTTGGATTTCCTGCGCCTGGCCCCAGAAATGGTTCAGAACATCGGACAAAACGAGGCGCTTCGAGACAAGTTGGCCGAGCTGGTCAGAGAAGCTACTCGTAACCATGTCCGCCTGGTAGCGCCCAGAGTGGACGACACCAGTGACCTTGCTACCCTTTGGCAGCTCGGAATCACCCTGGTTCAGGGCGAGTTTGTCCGCGAACAAGCTGCTCTATAACTTTTGCGAACCTAGCGGGCCCCCTCGGACAGCGCCCGAATCCGCTCATCCAGTGGAGGGTGGCTCATCAGCAGACGACGCAGACCTCCACCGACTCGGCCGCTGATGCCGAAGGCCTCAACGGACTCCGGCAGCTGGGCGGGCTGTTTATTGCCCTTGAGCCGCTCAAGCGCTGCAATCATATTGCTTCGACCCGCCAGCCGTGCGCCGCCGGCATCGGCTCGAAATTCCCTATAGCGCGAGAAGGCCATGACGATCATGCTGGCCAGAACGCCCAGCACCATCTGCAGAACGATCACCGAGATGAAATAGCCGGGGCCATAGGCACGGTCAGAGCGGAACACCACCCGGTCTATCAGCTGGCCCAGCACCCTGGACAACAGCAGCACGAATGTATTCAAGACGCCCTGAAGCAAAGTCAGCGTGATCATGTCGCCGTTGGCCACGTGAGCCACCTCGTGACCAAGTACGGCCTCAACCTCATTGGGGCGCATATTGCGCAACAGGCCGGTACTCACCGCAACCAAGGCATTGTTCCGCGACGCTCCGGTCGCGAAAGCATTGGGCTCGGGCGCATCGTAGATCGCTACATCGGGCATCCCGATACCGCTCTCCTGAGCCTGACGACGAACCGTTTCAATCAACCAGCGCTCGGTTTGATTGGACGGCTGCTTGATCACCTTTGCGCCGGTGCCTGACAGAGCCATACGCTTGGACATCAGCAGGGAAATGAACGCACCGCCCATGCCGAATATCAGCGCGAAAATCAATGTCCCGGCGTGGTTGACGTTGATACCCTGCGCCACGAGCCAGGGCTCGAGCAAGGTCATCACGATGCCCAGGACGACCATTACGGCCAGGTTGGTTCCTACGAAAAGCAGAATTCGCTGCATGATTGCCAGATTCCTCGTTCAGTCCGTGGCCGGTGCCACCTCAGCGGATCATACAATGTGTGCGTAGTGAACAATTTCCAAGTCTATGGTGCGCGATAAGCACTCTGAAATCCGGCAAGGCCCCACCGGTCGATTTGCACCCTCGCCAACCGGCGAATTGCACTTTGGTTCGCTGGTTGCTGCGGTTGGAAGCTACCTCGACATTCGCTCACGGGGCGGGCGCTGGCTCGTTCGCATCGAAGATCTTGACCCGCCGCGAGAGGTTGCCGGTGCAGCCGAACGGCAGATTGCAACCCTTGATCACTTTGGCTTGGTTCCTGATGCGCCGCCGGTTTTTCAAAGTCAATCGCATAAATTACATGAGACCGCCTTAAAGCAACTTCTCGATCATGGGCGTGCATTTCCATGCGCCTGCAGCAGGAAGCAACTGCCTGCCTCAGGCATCTACCCCGGCACCTGCCGCCATGGCCTACCCCCGGGCAAGCAGGCCAAGTCGGTCCGCTTCAGGACCGATGAACAGATTGTGGAATTCAATGATCGCTTATTTGGCCCTCAACGCCAATCGCCCTCGACCCAATCTGGAGACTTCATTATCCGTCGGGGCGATGGATTGATTGCCTATCAACTAGCCGTGGTGGTTGATGATGCAGCCAGTGGCGTGACCGACGTTGTGCGAGGCGCCGACCTGCTCGATTCGACCGGTCGACAGATTCTGCTTCAGCAAGCGCTTGGACTGCCCACGCCCACTTATCTGCATCTGCCTCTGGTTGTTGATGCCAACGGACGCAAGCTGAGCAAGTCGGACGATGATGATCCTGTTGCATCCATGAATCCAGTCGACGCTTTGCGTTTGTGCCTCGCTGTGCTCGGACATCAGCCGCCTGAAGTTCTGATGACGATCGACGCGCTTTGGCACTGGGCATTGAGAAACTGGAACGCGGACCGAATTCCTTCCGGACCGGTTACCGTGCAAGACGATCGCATCGAACGCTATACTCCCAGCCATCCTTGACCACTTTCCCCCGTATGCCAGCCAACTATCTCGACTTCGAGCAGCCCATCGCCGAACTGGAAGCCAAGATCAGCGAGCTACGCAATGTCGGCTCGGATAACGAGCTGAATATCGAAGAAGAGATTCGCCGGCTTGAGAGCAAGTGCCAGGAAAAAACCGAGGCCATCTTTGCAGGCCTTAGCGACTGGCAGATTTCCCAACTTGCCCGACATCCCGAACGTCCCTACACACTTGACTATGTGGCGATGATCTTCGATCGTTTCGAAGAGTTGCACGGGGACCGCGCCTATGCGGACGATCCGGCAATCGTTGCAGGCCTTGCCGAACTCGATGGCCGGAGTTTTGTCGTCATTGGCCAGCAAAAAGGCCGCGATACTCGAGAGAAGGTGCGGCGAAATTTTGGGATGCCTCGGCCTGAGGGCTACCGCAAGGCCCTGAGAATGATGGCTATGGCCAGTCGGTTCAGACTGCCGGTGGTGACCTTCATCGACACACCTGGCGCTTACCCTGGAGTCGGCGCCGAGGAACGCGGGCAGTCCGAAGCCATCGCCCGCAACCTGGCCTACATGGCGCGAATGCCGGTACCGATCGTTTGCAACGTGATCGGCGAAGGGGGTTCAGGTGGCGCTTTAGCCATTGGTGTCGGCGATCGAACGAACATGCTTCAGTACAGCATTTACAGCGTCATCTCCCCCGAGGGCTGCGCATCCATACTCTGGAAGGACGCTGACCGTGCATCGTCAGCCGCCGAAGCACTGGGCCTGACTGCACCCCGGCTGAAGTCTCTGGGTTTGATTGACAAGATCATCAAGGAACCTGCAGGCGGGGCGCATCGTAACCCGGCGGAAGTGGCCCAGCGGCTGAAGGAAACCATCATCGCTCAAACAGAAGTCTTGTTGCGCAAGCCGGTCGACGAGCTTCTCGAAGAACGCTACCAGCAACTCATGAAGCCGGGTGTCTTCGAGCAAGGCTGAAAACATTCCACGCCTGGAGCCCACGCCAGATGAATGGCCGGGCTCAGGTGGCATTGTTGTTGCGTTTAGCGGTGGACCGGATTCCGCCTGCCTTCTGCATCTTCTGAGCCAGAGCCAACCCCGGCGACGAATCACCGCAGTCCATATCAATCACGACCTCGACCACGGTAGTGCTGGGCGCGCCGAACAAGCAGCTGCCATTGCCGAAGGGATGGACGTGCGATGCCTGGTCGAACAGGTCCAGGTCAAGCGATCGGGTTCCATCGAGGCCAATGCGAGAAAGGCGCGGTACAGGGCGCTGAGCCAGCACGTTTCGGACGGTGATGTACTGGTCACAGCTCACCATGCTGATGACGTCGCCGAAACGCTTCTTTTAAGGCTTTTGCGCGGATCAGGTGTGGGCGGGCTTGGGGGCATCCCTTGGCAAAGGCCTTTCGAACGAGGGCACCTCATCAGACCGCTGCTGAGGTTTCGCCGCTCGGAAATCGAAACCTACCTTACAACGCATGGCATTCCCAGCATTCATGATCCGGCCAACGATTTGCTCAGCCTGGACCGGAACTTTCTCAGACATGAAGTCCTGCCTCTTCTGAAAGAACGATTCCCAGGTTACATCCAGGCCTTCAACCGCTCAGCAAGGCTTAACCGCGCCGCCGCCGACGTGCTCAGAACCGTTACTTCAGCCAGGATTGAGGATGCTGAACGTCCGGGTCCCCGCCTGGATCTCTCGGCTCTCGGCAAACAAAGTCCCTTTACGCTGGCGGAAACTATCCGGGACTGGTGTCTCAAGCACAGGATTGAGCCGCCACCCGGGCAGCAGCTCGATGAGTTCGTCAGCCAGGTCCGCGACGCGCCTTTGGATCGCCAACCGAAGCTTGAGTGGGGCCAGGTCCGTGTCCAGCGACATGGAGATTCTTTATGGCTAATCGAGCGCCAGATCGAGTCCGCGCACTGGAGGCTTGAATGGGATGGCCAAGGCACGCTTGAGCTTCCCGCAGACTGTGGGACTCTCGCTTTTTCAAAGCCCCTGCCCGATGCATTTTTGGCGAAAAAGTTGCTTGTCTGTTCGGGCAAACCTGCAGAGAAGCTTCGCATCCACATCGACTCCGGGCATCGATCCGTAAAACAGTTGCTGGCCGAAGCGGGCATACCACCGTGGCACCGGCAACTCTGGCCCCGCGTGTGGATTGATGGAGAACTGGTTGCGCTCGGGGACCGCTGGCTGGACAGCCAGTTCAGAGAGAAGCTGATGGGTGCCGGCACAAATCTGCACTGGACCAGCCAACTCAATCTCAGGGTCGAATAGGTCGCAAGCCGAAAGCGGTAAACTGGAGCGATGACGAAATCAGATCAAGCAGAAACCACCAAAGAGCAACTTCCAGACTTCGAGTCATCTCTAAAGGAATTGGAAGAACTTGTTGAAAAACTTGAGAATGACGAGCTTTCTCTTCAGGATTCTCTAAGGCAGTTCGAACGAGGCATCAGCTTAAGCCGGCACTGCCACTCCATGCTGGAGTCGGCCCGCCAGCAAGTCAGCGTTCTCACCGAGCCGGGCAACCCTGACTCGGAAATCCCGTTTTCCGGTTCGGCGACTGAAGAAACCCCTTAAAGCGGCTTGGGCGAAATGATTTGTCGGAAGGTCAGGTTGATACGAGTGCCCTTTACCCGTCTGGCCTTGGGGAGCTGATGAAGCCAATGTCGTTGAAGGTCTCCGGACATCACCAGCAGACTGCCCGACGACAACAGGAATTCTCGGCGCTCGCTTGACCCTTCCCTGGGCTTTAGAACAAAACGCCGCGCCGCACCGAAACTCACCGAGGCAATCGCGGGATTCGGACCCAGCTCGGCCTCATCGTCCGCGTGCCAGCCCATATAGTCATTGCCATCCCGATATAGATTGCATAGCACGCTGTTGAACCTGCGCCCGCAATATTGTGTGATCACTTGGCTGATCTGCTGCAACTCCGGCGTCCAGCCTCGCGCGTCTAGCGTCAGCCCGGAATAACGGTAGCGCACTCCCGCATCACCATAAAAGGCGGTCAGGCGGGGCTGGGGAATGGATCGTCCAAAAAGCTGGACCGGCAACTGCTGCCAGCATAGTTCGGCTTCGAGCTTGCCCAGCAGCCGCAAGGATTCGCCTGATTCAAGCACAGTTGGCCAATAGTCCACCCTGCCCGATGGCGGCAGTTCAAGAACTTCAACCTGAGCGTCAAGTTTCTGGTCTGTCACAATCTTTACCGGGAAAGGCTTATAGTGCGCGAGGTCGGCGAGGAGGTCGGCCAAAGTATGAATCCAAAGAGGAGAGTTTCATGAAAACCTGTTCACGTCGAAATTTGTTCCGCCTTGCTGGCGCGGGCTCCTTGGCGCTGCTCCTGCCTGCCATGACAAAAATGTCGGCCGGCCTTGCTTTCGCTCAGGACAATCAGCTGGATCCGGAGGGCGCCCAAGCCAAGGCCTTGGGCTACAAGCACCACTTCAGTGAAGTCGATCAGGCTGCCTTTCCACGCTATCAGGAAGGACAGATCTGCGCTACCTGCCAGCTTGCGCAAGGTGATGTGACGACTGACTGGTTTGGTTGCAGCATCTTCCCTGGCAAGCAGGTCGCACGGGAAGGCTGGTGCAGTGCCTGGGTTCAGCGTCAGGGTTAAACGCTAGATAAAGCTTGATTGCAAGCCGACCCGCTGGGGACCGATGCCATCACGTCCTCAGCGGGCTTTTTTCAGCAACCACCACGACAGTACCGTCAGCATCAAAGCAGGGCCGATTGCGGCAAAGATCACCGGCCAGGCAAGCACAAGGCCGAGGTAAGAAATCAACTCCGCCAGCATCTGGAAGCCCAAACCCAGCGTCAGGGCAGCGACCAAACGCACACTCACCGCCCTGCTTTTCAGCGGAACTGCGGCAGTGGCCATAGCTGCCAGCACCATCCCCAGGCAACTCAGCGGAAGCGCAAGCCTGCGCCAAAGGATCATCTCGAACTCCGCCACTTCCTGATCGCGCTCATTCAATGCGGCGACGTACTGCCAGAGATCGCTCAGAGAAAGATTGGCCGGAGGACTCAACAGCAGCTCCAGTTGCCTTGCCGTCAAAAATGAATCCCAACGCTGCTGTTCAAATTGCCGGACCTGATCGCCGACGTCGGCCTGATAGTCCCGTACCGTTACGTTTTCCAGAAGCCAGCTTCCGTCAACATTCACCAGAGCTCTTTCCGCTTCTGTGTGGTTGATCAATCCGCCATCCGGCGCAAACCGGTACAAATTCACATCCGTCGGAATTCTTCCAAGATACAGGTTCTGAACATTCAAAAACTCATCGGCACGTCGAACCCAGAGTCCATGCGCCGGGTCCCACAAACCACTCTCGCCGAGAGAAGCACCAACCAGTCGCTCGGGTGACTGCTGCAAATCAGGCGTTACCCACTCCAGACAGGCCAGCGCCAGCGCAGCGGCAAGCAGGCCAGGTACCAGCGCCAACCCCGTCAGCCGCCACAACGAAACGCCAGCCGCGCGCATCACCGTCAATTCGTTCCGAACCTGGAGAGCACCCATGGCAGACGCCGTCGCCAGAACGGTGATGACGGGCAACAGATCAATCAGACCTTCGGGCAGGACTTGCGCCGCGTCCACAGCCAGCAGGAGCAGGTCCAGCAGACTCCCGACACCGTTTTCCAGGCCCTCCAGCAACTCAAGCAACCAGAGCAATGCCCCGATTGAGATCGCGGTAATCCCATAGGAAGCCGCGAGCCTGACAAAAATGTACTCGCGAAGAATCTTCAAAGCGGTGGCCCCGGCCCGCGCTGGACCAGCAAAAAGCGCACACCGAGCAGGCCCAGAACGCATAGCGGCACCACAAAAGCGCCGGGAAAAGGTGGGAAATCCGCATTCTCTAACCAGTTGATGACCACCCCGAGCGTGCTGAAGTACAAGGTGCCAACCAGCGTTGCACTCAACACTCTGGCGGACTTGCCGCTTCTGGGGTTGATTCTGCTCAGAGCAAGCCCCGTCAAGCCCAACGCTAAAACCGTCATTGGCCCACTGAACCGCCACTGAAGCTCGGCCATTTCCACTGGCGTTGGATCGGCCAGCAGTCTGGCCGTCGGCAGGGCACGCCGGATCCGCTCGCGCCCCGGCGGCTCGTCGATCTTCAGAAGCATATCGAAGCGGTCGAATCTGGCGACGATATCCGGCTCATTACCAGACGCCATGGTGTAACTGTAAACGTCACCTTCAAAAATCAGTCGGACCTGACCCTCATCAGCCGCAGCCTGGCGCAGAAGCTTGGCCCGGATCAGCCCGCTGACCTCGTCAGCACGCTGTCGGACCATGACATCCTCAAGCCCCCTCTCAGATCGATTTTCCGCATAGATCAGCCAGTGTTCATCGCCCACCTGGAAGCGACCTGGCTCCACCCTGGCCAGATCCAGCTCAGCTGCCAGGGCCTGTTCCAGAGCATAGAGCCTCTCGTAAGCCCAGGGTCTGAACCAGATCGAGGCGACCGCGACGAGTAGCGCAAGTATCCCGATTGACACCAGCACCGCCTTGACCGCGCGCCTCCGGCCGGCCCCAACAGACGCCAGCGCAATGATCTCGTGCGCGGCCTGCAGGCGCCCCAGCCCCACGACCGTGCCCAGCAGCAGAGAAATTGGAACCAGCACGTCCAGATACAAACCGAGACGCAGGAAGGCCATCTCAGCGACAGCCGCGGTGGGCAGGCCTTCAACCGCAGCGCGACCCAGGAGACGGCTGGCGTAGAACACCAGAACCACAAGGGTAAGAAAGCTGAAGATCGCGACCACCGGCCGGAGCACTTCACGGGCCAAATAGCGGTCAATCAGCATCCGGAACGCTCTCTGTCGGCCAGAACTTGCTCGACCAGCGCAAGATCCTGCGGACTATCCACGTCAACGGCGGCTAGAGGATCGCGAATCAAAACAGGTAAGAGTTCTGCGCCGACGCGCTCTGATAGCGCAGCAAAGGCCTCTGCGAGCCTGAGCCGCCCAGTCAGATAAAGGGCGAGATTTCGATAGCCGAGCAACGATACGATGCGCCATGGTTTCTTGCGCTCTTGCTCGACCTGCCGCCATAGAGCGAGAACACGGTGGGTCGCCTGGCGATCTTTCAAGAAAAACAAGTTGGTTCCACAGGCGGAAAGATCACTGAACCGATAACGTGTCCTCCTGCTGCCCGGGAAACGCTCCATGACTGCATGCCAGTCGGCCAGACCCAGCGCCAATGCCGCTCCGGATTCACTGCTTTGACCAATCAATTCATCAAGCCATGCTGTGGACAGAAGCACATGGTCGGCGGTCAGCAACAGGCAGCGCTGCGAACGGCACATCTGCAGTGCTTTACTGACGCTGTCCACCAATGAAGCCGCCGGTGGGATCCAAAGCAATTCCTGAGTACGACTCTCAGGCCAGGCGGCCGCGGCTATCGCACGATAGGCCGACAAGTCAGGCGCGACCAGGACCAGTCTGCCGCCCCCGGGCCAGGAGGCCAAGGTACTCAGAACATGCTGGAGCATGGGCTTGTCTGCCACAGGCACCAGCGCTTTGCCCGAAACACCAGCCGCTGCAGCCAGGGGATCACCAGACTTCCGATCACCTGCCAAAACGATACAGTCGATGCTCTCGCCGTGTTCAGCCGATTTGTTTTGCATACATTCTGTAACGCTTGTAAAGCCTGCCACCCATCGCCTTGATCAGCGAGTTCATGCCTTGGTTATCTTCAAGAATCCAGGACATTTCGACCTGTTCGACCCCGTCGCGATGCAGGGCATGTCGGATATGATCAATCATTCCGAAACTGATCGCCGCGCCAAGCGCTCCCCCGTGAAACTGCCGTCGAACACCCATCAAAGGGACCCGCGCGGTTGACACCCTGCCCCGCTTGACACGCCAGAGCAATTTCGCCCAACCGGTTGGAAACAGGCGCCCTCGCAGATCCCGAATCCATTCATTGAGATTGGGCAGGGCAATGATAAAGCCGGCCGGTTGACCATCGAATTCCGCGATACAGGCATGGTCCGGGTTAAGGATGTGTCTGATTTCCGTCCCGGTTTGGGCGAATTCCTCCTTGGTCAGCGGCACAAATCCCCAATTATTGGCCCACGCATCGTTGAACAACTGGCGCAAGAGTTCAACTTCCTCAGGATAACGCTGCATCTTCAGTGGGCGGAAGTGCAGGCGAGTACCCTGGCGTGAGACCAGTCTTCTCATTGCCACAGGTGCAGGAAAATCCGGCTCAATCAGGTAAGCCAGCAGGTCTTTCTGCTCTGAGAGACCCGAGGAAGCCAGCAGGGACGAGTAATAGCGAGGAGCATGTCCCATGAGAATCATCGGCGGTGTTTCGAAGCCTTCCACCAGCAAACCGCAGGACTGATTAATGCCAAGATCATAAGGGCCCCGCATCACTTTGCAGCCTTTGTCCGTCAACCACCGCTCGGCCACCTGAATCAGTTGAATTGCTACTTCAGGGTCGTTAATGCACTCAAATTGACCGAAGTAGCCGATTCGACCCTCGCCCTCATCGGCTTGAAGTTCATCAAACTGTGTGCTGATGGAACCGACTGCGCTTCCTCCCCGACGGGCCACGAACAGCTGACCGACTGCATGACGAAACCAGGGGTTGTTTTTTTTCCAAAGCTTCTTACGTTCCATCCTCAGCGGCGCGATCCAGCAGGGATCGGAAGAATAAATACGGTCGGTCAGACCCCAAAGGGCTTGCCAGTCCTGCTGGCCATCAACGGGCGAAATTGAAAGTTCGGAAGTCATGACAAGAGGACGTGTTTTCTTTATGGTACCCGCGTTCTATAATGAGCGATTCGCTCGGACA
>JAZBPR010000064.1:0-4027 GCA_036351735.1 Wenzhouxiangella sp.
GGTGCGCCCATGGCAATCAGCGGATAGCTGAACCAGTGCAACCACTCGAAAAAATAGTTGGGGTGACGCGAATAGCGCCATAAGCCCACCCGGCAGACCTTGCCTTTGTTTTCCGGGTTCTGTCTGAACGCTGAGAGCTGACGGTCCGCCAGCGACTCACCCGCCAGACTCACAAACCAGATTCCAACCCCAAGGACGACCCAGGGCGTAATCGCAGAGCCGGGGTCGTTGGACACCACCCAGGCCGGCAACGCAAACAACCACGCGATCAGGGCCTGCCCCATGAAGAAGAAAAACAGCCAGAAATTCGCGCGGTCGCCCCAGTGCTCACGCATGGCCTGATAACGACCATCCTCGCCACTGTGGCTGGCCAGACGAACAGCAAGGTGGTGCGCGAGGCGAAACGACCATGTGCCGGCAACCAGCGCGACCAATACGCGCTTTTCAACCGCGCCATCGCCAAAGACCGCAAAAAACAAGGCTAAGCCACCAATGCTGCCGGCCCAGAAGGCATCCACCCAGTCCGCACGGCACGAGCGACGCTGCCAAAACCACAGCCCGGTCATCACCAGGACAACAAGTACAAACGCAATCAGCAGATTCATATTGCTAGCATGAAGCACCCATGTGAGTACTTCAGCAAAAACGCTGGTGGGCCACTAGAACTCCAGCCTCAGTCCGAGGCCCGCTGCGCAGGCTCTTGCTACCTCCGGGTCACCGTCCCGATTGAGGGCGCACTGCAGCGTTGGCTGCACGATCAGCCAATCGGTGGCCTGAATGATGTACGTCAACTCGATCGCTGTCTCACGATCGCTGATGGGCTCGCCCTCCAGCACGCTTGCCCGACGATAATCCGAGCTGTTGGAGATTGAAGTCAAACCCAGGCCAAGCCGGTCATCGGCTCGTTGTGGAATCAGCCCCCCCACCACCAGTCCAATGGCGCGGTGCGAGTCGATGGCAGCGACTTCATCGTCGGTCAATCCGATTCGGGCAAAGGCGGAAACAACGAGATCGGGATTTTGTCGGCCATGATAAATGGGCCCTTCGGCGAACGCGTAGTAACCCGAGACGCCGGTCTTGAATGAAGCATCTGCTTGTTCAATCAGTCTTTGGAAATCTCCCGTGTGGTGCCAGACACCCAACCCCACGCGTGTCTCGGGTGACTGGGACGGGCTCCAATCCAACTCTGCAATGTAAAAGTAGCCCTCGTCGGCGGGCGCATCCGGATCCACCTCTTCCGTGTCGCCCTCGATGACCGCAATCCGGAATGCCAGGCCTGGTGTGATTGCCAGGTTCAATCGCGCACCCAATCCCGGCAACGGCACCACCGCACCGCCATCACCCCCGGCCTCGGCGAGTTCAGGACCCTCTTCAAACCCTGCATTGACAAAAACATCAGCCGCTTCTCTGACATCAAAATCGTTATCCGCCGCGTATCGGCCCAACAGAAAGCTGATGCGGTCTTTGGCAAAGTGCTTTTGCAACCAGAGTTCCTCGACGAGCTCTCCGCGGTCGTCCGCTGCCCCGCTGAACGCCAGTGTTTCGCCCGAGGAGGCGGCCAGCGCATCGCCCCGGTTGGCCTTGGCGACCATTCCGGCCGCCCAGCCCGACCAGCCAAGCATCGCTTCGAAATCAAGGCCAAGCTCTAATTCCAGCTCGCTCGACCAGGTCGCGGCATCACCTTCGTCGCCTTGCAGGCCAACGAAAAACTCGTTATCGATCAAAAACTCCGCTTCAAGTCCGGAATCATCCGGCTGATCTAAGTCCTGACCGCCCAAGGCGGGCGCCGAAAAGAGCAGGGGAGCAGCAAAAGCGGCGATCGGGGCAAGACTGTATTCATGGCGTGGCATGGAACGTATCGGGCCCTGGACGCTTGAAAAGGCAAATTTTGGGCATCTTTTGTAACCCGAAAAACCCACCAAAGAATTGATTTGGCGCAACTTGTGCGAGTGCGGCATTGGCTAACCTCACTACCGAGAATTTTTGTCTGTAAGTCAGGAGATCCAACCAAGATGTACGAACAGCCACCCTGCGGCCCCGGCTGCGATCAGGAAATGGGGGGTCAGGGACCCCAGGGACAGGAACAGGGACCAGGCCCACAAGGACCGGCTCAGCCCCAAGGCGGACCGCCGCCAGGATACGGATGGGGCTACTACGGCCCACAACCTGGCATGGGCGGCCCGTGGGGTCCGTACGGACCCGGGCCAGAGGCAGCCGGCATGCACGGCTTCGGACCCATGGGTCCGGGACCCGCAGGATACGGCCCGGGGCCCGGTGCTGGGCCAGAAATGGGCGGATTCGGTCCGGCCGGTGGCGGTTACGGTCCCATGGGAGGCCAGGGGATGCCAGGCCAAGCTGCCGGAGCGGGGCCGGGTGCGGGACGAGGGCCCGGCATGGGTCAACTCATCGAAGAAATGACCGCCGGAACCGGTTTTGCCGGGATCGGGCAATTTCTTGATTTTGACGACACCGATTTCTGGAAAGGTGCACTGGTCGGCGCGGCTGCCGTTTTGCTACTCACCAACGAAACCGTTCAGCAATCCTTGTTGAAGAGTGGCGTTAAAGCACGCGATGTGGTCGAGAAAGGCTTCAACTCCATCAAGCCCAAGGCCAAGCCGGATGACAAGGCCAAGGCGTCCGAAAAGGACGAAGCCGAGCCAGAAAAGCCGGCCTCAAAGCCTCGTAGCAGCCGAACCCGAACAAAGAAATAAAGGACGAAGAGCATGAATCATTACTACCCAACCCGCACCGTGCAACCGGTCAGATACCCCCCGCACAATCCGTATGAAATGGCTCGCATCGGTGCGATCGCAGGGCTGTGTGGCGCCGGTGCGCGCAACATTTATCGCGTACGCAAAGGCGAGATTGATCGCGCCGAGGCGGTCGTCAATACCGCGAAGCTCGCGGCTGTGTCAGGCCTTGCTGCCGGCGCTGCCGCGATGGTCTCCACCCAGTTCCGCACGCCGCTGATTTCAGCATTGGCCGGCATCGCGACCGGGACAGCCGTCGTCTACGGGCTTGAGCGTCTGACTGCGGGCGGAGAACAAGCATGAACTACGGGTACTCACAGAACTACGCCCGCTACTATCCTGCGGTCACACCAGCGCGTCAGCCGGTCAATGCTTCAACCCCCCGTGAGCGATTCATCAAGGGTCTGTTGATCGGCGGGGCCGCCGCGTATCTCCTGACCAACGACACCGTACAGCGCGCTGCCATCAAGGGTGCCGTCAAGGCCTGGTCGACGCTGCAAGGCGGTGTGGAAGAGCTCAAGGAGCGCTTCCAGGATGCTGAAGCCGAGCTGCGCCTGGCCGAGCAGGAGCGTGACAGCTAGCGCGCTCGGCAATACGTCCCAGATCTCCGCGGAGTCGGCTGCTTTGGCCGTATCGACCAGCCCGTCGATCATCGACGGGGCGTATATCGTTCATGACCTTCCGGGGCGCATGCGGATGCGGCTGCCGGCCCTGTTGTATGCCGGCTCGGCAGGTTCGCAGCTGCAGGCCTGGATGGAAGCCGATCCGGCGATCTCGCACGTTCGGATCAACCCCTCTGCACGCGCGCTGGTTCTGGAATATGACGATGAGTTGACCAGCCGCGATGCGGTGCTCGATCGGTTGGACCGATTCAGCTACGACGCGGATCTGCGTGACCAGAGCCTGGAGGAAGAAGCCGAAATCCTGCCGCTAGTCAGCGGCGTTGCGGCGCTGGCTCTCGTTCCCTTTCTGCCGCCAGCCGGTCAGTTCGCGCTGACCATGCTGACAGCCGGCCCCACGCTGGTCCGTGGCGCAGATGCCTTTATCCAGGAAGGGATAGGCACAGAAGTGCTCGATGCACTGGCGGTTGGCCTTTCAGCCGCGCGGGGCGAATTCTATACGGCCAGTCTGACGGCCAGCATGCTCGCCCTGGGCGAGTACATGGAAACGCGAACGGCCCGCCAGTCAGATCGCATGCTCCGCAAACTTCTGCGGCCCAAGCCAGTGCAGGCGTGGGTCGATCGCAACGGCGCGCTGGAGCAGATTCCCAGCGACCA
>JAZBPR010000065.1:0-7032 GCA_036351735.1 Wenzhouxiangella sp.
GACACGGGCGAAATGCTGAGTGGGCTGAAGAGGCTGTGCGCAACGCGGTCAGTCTGACAGCGTCTGAAGCGGCAGACATCAACGTCATTGATCTGGTGGCCGATTCCTTGCCGGCGCTGCTGACCGAGATTGATGGGCGGGAAGTAAGAATGCACGATGGCGTCACAGTTCTCGACACCGCCGGCGCCAGCATCGAAGTGATTGAACAGGACTGGCGCAGTCGCTTTCTGGGTGTGATCACCAACCCCAGTCTGGCCTACATTCTCCTCTTGGTCGGTATTTATGGACTCATTCTCGAAGGCTACAACCCGGGGGCGCTGGTGCCGGGTGTCATCGGTGGTATCAGCCTGTTGCTGGCCTTGTATGCGTTTCAGATTCTACCGGTCAATTACGCGGGGCTTGCACTGATGGTGCTGGGTTTTGCCCTGATTGCGGTAGAGCTTTTCATTCCGTCGTTCGGCATTCTGGGCATTGGGGGCGTGCTGGCGGTGGTGTTCGGATCCATCATTCTCATGGACACCGACGTTCCGGGATTTGCCATCAATACCGGTTTGATCGCAGGTATGGGCCTGGGTGCCGCCTTGACGTTTTTCGTCATCGTCTATCTGGCGGCCCGATCTCACCGCAAGCCGCGCGTCAGTGGTACGGAAGCCCTGGTGGGTCTGGACGCCGAGTCAATCGCCGATTTTGCCAATGGGCACGGCCGGGTTCACGTGGAGGGTGAGGACTGGAGTGCCGTCGGCGAGGACGCGATTCGAAACGGCGACACCGTCCGGATTTCATCGGTTGACGGCTTGACGCTTCACGTCAGTGCGACAGACTCCGACCGCAAACAATGAACATTTTCATTTAAAGCCTAAAGGTATCGATATGGACTTTCTGTTTTTCCTTGCCACATTCCTCGGCTTGCTGGTCGTATTGATCGCCAATACGATCAAGGTCTTGCGCGAGTATGAGAGGGGTGTGATTTTCACCCTGGGCCGTTTCTACAAGGTCAAGGGTCCGGGGCTGATCATCGTCATTCCCTTCATCCAGCAAATGGTCCGGGTGGATCTGCGAACCATCGTCCTGGACGTGCCGACGCAGGATGTGATCTCCCGCGACAACGTGTCGGTCAAGGTCAATGCTGTGGTCTATTACCGGGTGGTCGATCCTCAGAAGGCGATCATCAACGTCGAGCGTTTCATGGACGCCACCAGCCAGTTGGCCCAGACGACCTTGCGCTCGGTGCTGGGCAAGCATGAACTCGATGAAATGCTGTCGGAGCGAGACAAGCTCAACGAAGACATCCAGGTGATTCTGGATCGCCAGTCCGATGGTTGGGGCGTCAAGGTCAGCAACGTCGAGATCAAGCACGTGGACCTTGATGAGTCCATGATCCGCGCCATTGCCCGTCAGGCCGAAGCCGAACGGACCCGGCGCTCCAAGGTCATCCTTGCAGACGGTGAACAGCAGGCGGCCAAGCGCCTGGTCGAAGCGGCGACCGAGCTGGCCGAAGCCCCGGGTGCAATGCAGTTGAGATATCTTCAGACCCTGAGTGAAATCGGCGGAGAGAACAACTCGACGATCGTGTTTCCGTTACCGCTGGACGTGATAAAGCCATTCATGAAGAATATGGACGACAACCAATGAAGGAGTTCTGTATGAAATTGAGGTTTGCAGTGATGATCAGTGCTGTTGCCGGTCTGGTTCTGGCGAGTTCAGTCGCGGCCTCTGAAGAGTGGTTCGGCCAGACGCCTGAGACAGAAGCAGAACCACTGCCTGTTGCCCAGGTGCTGGCCGCCAGCGAGGCCATGATGGATCAGACACTCACCATCGCCGGTCGGATGACCGATGTTTGCACCGGCCGCGGCTGTTGGGCCGTCTTTGAAGACAACGGCGAGATGCTTCGAGTCAAGGTACGTGACCACAACTTCGCCATCCCTTCTGAACTGCGCGGGCCAGCCATCGCGCACGGTGTATTGTCCAAGGTCGAAATTTCGCCCGACTACGCGCAGCGCATGGTCGATCAGTACGGCGCTGATCCTATCGTTCTGGAGCGGCTGTGGGAGCTTCAACTGGTCGCCGACGGCGTCCGCTTTCTGGGCGATTCCTGATCCGAACTAATCGTCCCATGCCGGTGCCAGTCCTTCGGGCTGGCACAGGCGTTGCCCCCGGGCCAGCGCGTCAATGCTGGCTCGGTCGCTTTCACTAAGCGCAAAATCAAAAATCTCGATATTGGCCTTGGCGTGATGGGGATTGGAGGTCGCCGGAATGGCGGCCACGCGATCCTGCTCTACCAGCCAGCGCAGGGCGACCTGTGGGGCGGTCTTGCCATATTGAGACCCGATCTCCCAGAGCACTGGGTCGTTGACCACATGCGCCTTGGCCAGCGGCATATAGGCTGTTAGCACCAGATTATTTCGCGCCAGAACGCGGCGAAGCTTTTCCTGGCTCAGATAGGCGTGATACTCAACCTGATTGGTTGCCAGCGTGTCTTCCCCGCAGAATGCAACCGCCTGTTCGGTTTGATCGATATTGAAGTTGCTGATGCCGATGTGCCGGGTCAATCCATCGGCTCGGCACCTCATCAAGGCCTCCAGCGCGTCGTTCATACCGTTGCCGCTAAAGGCGGGCCAGTGCAGTAGCAGCAGATCAACATAGTCGCTGCGCAGTTTTTCCAGACTCTCTTCAACCGAGGCCCGAAGGTCTTCCGGTGCGTAGTGATCTACCCAGACCTTTGTCGTGACGAACAACTCGGAGCGTTTGACACCGGATTCGTCCAGCGCCTTGCCCAGCGCGTGCTCGTTCTTGTAGATCTGCGCCGTGTCGAAATGCCGGTAGCCATGCTCGAGCGCGACCGGGACGATGCTCTCCACCGTCTCCGGCGACAGCTGCCAGGTGCCCATGCCCAAGGCCGGCATATTCACGCCGCTGGCGGCAATACAGGGGACTTCAACTGGCATGGTTTCTGGCTCGCTTCAAGAGTGGATGGCGCAACGACAATCTCGGAAGTTTAAGCAAACTTTGAGAAATAGCAAAGGCCCCATACAGGCCGTTAGATATCTCCTGCCAGGTACTGATCCTTCAGCTTGACGTAGTGGGCGGCCGAATACTTCAGCATGTCCAGCTCTTCGGGTTTCAGCCGGCGGGCCTGGACTGCCGGGCGACCGCGGTAGAGCCACCCCGACTCCAGGCGTTTTCCGGGAGAAACGAGGCTGCCGGCACCGAGCATCACGTCTTCCTCGATGATCGCGCCGTCCAGCACGATGGCACCCATGCCGATGAGGCAGCGATCACCAATGGTGCAGGCGTGCAGGATTGCACCGTGGCCAACGGTGATGTCTTCGCCGAGGATCAGGGGGATACCACCCGGGGTGTAGCGACCGTCGTGGGTGAGGTGGCAGATGGTGCCGTCCTGGATGTTGGTTCGCGCACCGACGCTGATTGTGTTGACGTCGCCTCTGAGCACGGCCCTGGGCCAGATGGACACATCATCAGCCAGTTTCACCCTGCCGATCACGGTCGCGTCCGGGTCCACAAAAACGCGTTTTCCAAGCTGAGGGCGATAGTCCAGATAAGGTCGGATCGTCGGCATAGTGGTCATTTTCCCGAAAACTTATTCACATTGTCATCTACGAGTAACTGAAACAGAGGCTTAGTGGTCTTCTGGTAAAAAGTTTCCAATGAAAGCCGCATAAACTATTGAATAAAATAGAAATGAGCGTTTTGGTTGATTTCTGCCCATATCGGTCTTGATCGCCTGCTAAGCGCGCTTTCCGACACCCATTCAAAAACTGCACACAAAGTTATCCACAGGTTTTGTGGATAACTCGGGCGAAGGTCCGCGAAGCTCGATGCGGCCGGTACAATAGCGCCTCTGCCATCATGTTGCCAGTCAATGCGCGCGCACATTAAAGAATTGGTCAGCCATGCGCTGGGGTATCTCAAGCGCGACGGCGATTTGAGTTTCGATGAGGAGCCGGTCGTTGAAGTCGAGCGCACCCGTTCCCGAGACCACGGTGACTATGCCAGCAATATCGCGATGGTGTTGGCGAAAACCGCCCGCATGAAGCCGCGTGATCTGGCCGAGATGATTCTCAAGCGTTTGCCGGAGTCCAAGCGCATCGACAAGGTCGAGATTGCCGGACCGGGATTCCTGAACTTCTTCGCCAGCGCCCATCACTTGCGCATGGTCATCCGCGATGTGCTGAAGCTTGGTGATGAATACGGCCGGGCGCCTGCGGGAAGCCGGGAAGAAGTGCTGCTGGAGTACGTCAGTGCCAACCCGACCGGGCCACTCCACGTCGGTCACGGCAGAGGTGCGGCGCATGGGGCCAGCCTCAGCGCCATCCTGACCGCTGCCGGTCACCGCGTGCATCGCGAGTACTACGTCAATGACTATGGCCGGCAGATGGACATTCTGGCCGTCTCGGTCTGGCTGCGCTACCTGGAACTGGCTGGCGAGCGAGTCGCATTCCCCTCCAACGGCTACCGGGGCGACTACATCTACGACATTGCCCGCGAAGTCCGTGGTCGACATGGCGACGATCTGCGCCACAACGGAGCCGATGTGGTCGATGGCTTGCCGCCGGATGTTGACCAGGACGGCGATGCGGAAGTCTTTATCGACGCGCTGATCGCCCGGGCGCGCGAGATGCTCGGCGACCAAGGTTATGAAGCCTGCTTCAAGGCTGCGCTGGAAACCATGGTTGAGGACATCCGCGACGATCTGGATGAGTTTGGCGTGCGCTTCGACCGGTGGTTCTCGGAGCGCAGCCTGGAGCAGTCCGGCGCGCTTGAGCGTGCGCTGGAGCGACTGAAGACCGGGGGCTGGCTTTACGAGAAGGAAGGCGCGACTTGGTTCAGGGCAACCGATTTGGGTGACGACAAGGATCGTGTCGTCGTCAGAGACAACGGTAGGACCACCTATTTCGCGTCCGATGTCGCCTATCTGCTGGACAAGTTCGAGCGCTGTTCCGGCACCGCGCTTTACATCCTGGGTGCCGACCACCACGGCTATGTCCCGCGCCTGAAGGCTGCGGCGCAGGGCCTGGGAGTTGACCCTGATCGGCTGGAAGTCCAGTTGGTGCAGTTTGCCGTCCTGTATCGGGGCAGCGAGCGGGTCCAGATGTCGACCCGCTCGGGAAGCTTTGTCACTCTGCGTGAACTGCGCGAAGAAGTCGGCAACGATGCTGCGCGCTACTTTTACGTGATGCGTTCGCACGACCAGCATCTGGATTTTGACCTGGAACTGGCCAAATCCCGGGCCAGCGAAAACCCGGTCTACTACATTCAATATGCCCACGCGCGCATCCAGAGCGTGTTTCGCAAACTCGGTGAGAGCAATCATCGCTATAACCAGGCGCTGGGAGAAACGGCCATCGACCGCCTCGACAGCGACCACGAACAGGACCTTCTGCGAGCGGTTGCCCGCTATCCGGAGGTCATCGAGAGTGCCGCCGAGCGTCGCTCGCCGCACATGCTGGCCCACTATCTCCACGATGTGGCCGGACTGTTTCATGCCTGGTACAACAACAGCCATTTCCTGGTCGAGGATGACGAGCTGCGCAACGCCCGTCTCAACCTGATCAGCGCAACCGGCCAGGTGTTGCGCAACGGACTGGGTCTGATTGGCGTCAGCGCTCCGGAGGAGATGTAAGTGCCGCGTAAACAGGCGCGCCGCGGTTCGGCCGGTGGGCACGGCTTGGCCTGGTTTGTCAGCGGGCTGGTCTGCGGACTGGTTCTGGCCACCGTTGTGATTCTCGGTGGTGTCCTGCCGGGTGGTCCTGCGGATCATCGACCGGCCGTCCCTTCAGGTCGCGATGAGCCCCCGATTGCCGAAAGTGAGGCGCCGGAACGTTCCCGAAGCTACGAGTTCTTTACGGTCCTGCCCGAAATCGAGGTTGTCGTTCCGGATCGTGAAATTGAGCAACGGGCCCGCGGAAGCGAGCCCAGCACCGACGATGGTGTGGCCGGTCCCTATCTTCTTCAGGTCGGCTCATTCCGCAGCGCATCTGATGCAGAAGGACTGCGCGCGCAGGTGACTTTGCTGGGCCTGGAGGCGCGGATTCAGAATGTCACGGTGGATGACAGCACCTGGCATCGGGTTCGGGTGGGTCCTTTTGAAAGTGCGCGCTCGGCCGATGAGGCGCGTCGCCGGCTGCTCGAAAACGGCTTTGAAGCCATGGTCTTGCGGGGCGGCTGACCGGCCTTCGCTGGCAAAGCGTTTCTTGAGCAAGCACTTTTGAGCTAGGCTATGGGCCGGTTTCGTTCTTGAGACACGCCCATGATTGACATGATTAGCGCCGCCAACGGATGGCTGAACGGCATCGTTTGGGGTCCTCCTTTCATGATCCTCCTGGTCGGCACCGGCGTTTACCTGACGATTCGTCTGGGATTTTTCCAGTTCCGGTACCTGCGCCACTCTTGGCGCAACAGCTTCGGCCTGATTTTTCGGCCATCCGCACACGAAGAATCCGGCGCCATTTCCCCTTTCCAGGCCGTGACTGCGGCGATGGCAGCCACGATTGGCGTGGGCAACATCGCCGGAGTAGCCACTGCGATCGTCATGGGCGGACCCGGCGCTATTTTCTGGATGTGGATGGTCGCCCTGGTCGGTATGGCGACGAAGATGGCCGAGGCGACACTGGGATTGAAGTACCGCCACGTCGATGCCGACGGGCATGTCTCCGGTGGCGTGTTTTACTACATTGAAAACGGTCTGGGCGCCAACTGGAAGTGGTTGGCGGTGATGTATGCCTTTCTTGCTGGCCTGGCTGCTTTCGGGATCGGCAACATGGTTCAATCGAACACGCTGGCGGCGTCGCTGGAGACCGGGTTTGGTGTACCCACCTGGATCACCGGAGTGTCTCTGGTTGTGCTGGTCGGCGCGGTCACGCTGGGCGGGATCAGCCGAATTGCCGTAACGGCTGAAAAAGTTGTGCCGGTCATGGCGGTGGCTTACCTGGCCGGCTCACTTGGGGTGCTGGCGATCCACATTGGTGAAATTCCGGATGCTTTGCGGATGATCGTCCAGCATGCGTTCCAGCC
>JAZBPR010000066.1:0-3089 GCA_036351735.1 Wenzhouxiangella sp.
AAGCCGCCTTCGACCACCGAGACATTGCTGTAATTCATCTGGCGAAGGTCATCGGCGGCCAGCAGTGATCGAGTGGTTGCCGCGCACAGCAGAATGATCTCCTGGTCCGGCTTGCCAACCAGCTCGGCGATGCGCATCTCCAGATAACCCCGCGGGACTGCGGTTGCGACATCAGGCAGACCTTGAGCGGTCTCTTCGTTCTCGCGCACATCAAGCAATAGAGCGCCCGCTTGCGTGCGCTCCAGCGCCTCGGAAGGTGCAATCAGCCGGATGCTCTGGCGGAGTTGCTGAAGACGCTGTTCCAGAGACACGCTGGGTCAGCCACCGGCAACCGATGGCACGACGAGTAACTCGTCACCGTCCGCCAGTGGTGTTTTAAGCCCCGCTACATGACGGATATCTCGGCCACCCAAGAACAGGTTCACATGGGGGCGCAGCTGGCCTCCCCGGGTCAGGATGCGGTTCAACAGCAGCGGGTAGCGGGTGCCCAGATGTTCCAGGGCTGCTTCGATGCTGTCGCCCTCGACCTCGACGCTCGCCTGGCCATCGGCCAGGTCCTGAAGCGGTCCGGGTAGTTCGATTCGAATCATGAACGCCTCCGAATAACATCGACGATTGGACCCTGTGCCTGACCGGTTTTATTTCGGTGCAGGCAGGTCAGGATGACGCGGTCAAAGCGATTGCTCGCATCGAGCGCCAGCCTGGCGGCTTCGCGGGCCATTGCCAGCGACGCTTCATCGTCCACTTGGTTGATGATCGGGATGATGGATTTACCCTCCGTCCCCTGACTGATCCCACCGGGCCGGGTAAAAACAGCGGCCAGATCGCCCGGCGTGAGGGTGTCTCCCGGCTGGCGACCGCAGACTTCTGCGACCCGCTCGGGTCGATGCACGATTTCATCGCTGAGCACCTGGCCAATGACCTGGGCGGACAAGATCATCAGTATGGTACTTGTTTGAGGCGGCAGGACCGGCTCGCCCGGCTTTGGGCATTTCAGCCCGCGCATCCGGGCGCCATCGGCTTTGACCAAGGTGAGTTCAAATCCACCCTTCTCATGCAGGCGTGCAACGCCCTCTGGACTCAAGCCGCCATAGCGCGCAGGTTTGTCGCTGGGCTTGAGAAACGCGTACCGCCCGGGTCGAGACGCACGCTCGGCAAGGGCGAGAAGCCGCTCTTCGGATTCCACGAACACTTCGACACCCGTCCAGCGTGGAGGGCGCGCTGTAAAGACGGTGCCCGTCCAGGCGGTATGTTTGTCGGTGCTGCTAATGATCTCGTTCAGCACGCTTTTCTTGCCGCCCGCGCCAACCGCTGCAACAATGCCGCTAAGCCCCAGTTCTGTGGCCAGTTCGCTCAACTGACAACCCCGGCCTGAATCGACAGGATGGGCGGAAGTGTTGCAGGCATTGCCTCCCACTGGTGTCCGCGGTTGTTGCTGTAGAAGACCTGGCCGCTGGATGTGCCGAAATACACGCCTAGCGGTGCAAGTCCATCGGTATCGAGCCCGTCACGCAAGACCGTGACAAAGCAGTTTTCCTGCGGCAAGCCATTGGTCAGTGCTTGCCAGTTCGTGCCGCCGTCTTCCGTGCGATAGACGCGCAAGCGGCCTCCAACGGTGGTGCGGAACTGGCTCGATTCCTCCGGGATGGTGAACAAGGTACCCGGGTTTGCTGGATCCAGGCCCAGTGCGTAGCCGAAGTCGCTGGGCAGGTCACCCGTGATTTCAGTCCAGCTGTTACCCCCGTCATCGGACCGGTAGGTGCCGCAATGACTCTGGCGGTAGAGGCGGTCGGTGTGGACAGGGTGCTGGCGAAGGGTGTGATCGTTCTGCCCGGCCGGGGCATCCGTCTCGGGCAGATAAGGGGCACGGATACCGCTGTTGCAAGGTTGCCAGTTCAGGCCTGCATCATCAGACCGGTACGTTCCTCCCGCTGCCAACGCGGCATAAAGACGTGATCCTTTCGCCGACAAGGAGTGCACCGCACATCCGCCTTTGGCCGGATGCCACCGTTCAGCGGTTGGATGGCTATGGAAACCATCCAGACAGCTCCATTGCTCGCCGCCGTCACGCGATATGAACATGCCCGGTGGTTCGATACCGGCCAAAATGGTGTCAGGCTCATTTTCCGGTCCGGGCGCGATAGACCAGATGGTTTTGAGATGCGCTGGATCATCGTCATCGCCGTGGCTGGGTACTGTGCCGAGAGACGTCCAGTCCTTTCCGGCGTTGTCGGTGCGATAAATATGAATGCCCCAGATCGGATGGTGCGCCGCCGCATAACCACGTTGACCGTTCCAGCGCGGGTCTAGAAAGGCGCGCTGAATTTCAAATCCGGGCATGTGAGGGCCTTCAAGCTCGAACCGGGCCCGGTCGGCATCGCTGCGGGCGATGAACAAACCTTTGCGGGTACCGATCAGCACGGCTACACCGGTCGCTGTTGACATCCGAAATCGTCTAGCATTGAAGGGTTAACCCGAAATTATATCGAAATGCCTCAAATGAACGAATCACTCCAACAGCGCATCGAGCAAGTTGTGCTTGATGGGCAGCGTGCTGCCTTGGGCGACGCTTTCGCGGGCGCCTGCGTTGCGCCGGTCATCGAAGCTGAAGGCAATAAAATTTCCGTCCATCTGGAAGTGGCCTATCCGGCCCGCCGCTTTGGTCGAAGACTCGCTTCTGCGCTGAAGAAAGACCTCGAAGCCATGCCGGAGGTCGAACAGGCGACGGTCAAGGTCACCAGCAACATCAAGCCGCATCAGGTTCAGCCCAATGTGCAGCGTCTGCAGGTCGTCAAGAACATCATTGCGGTCTCGTCGGCCAAGGGTGGGGTGGGTAAATCAACCGTCTCGGCCAATCTGGCGCTGGCGCTGGCGGCCGAAGGCGCCAAAGTCGGGATGCTGGATGCCGACATCTATGGGCCCAGCCAGCCCCGGATGCTCGGTGTGAGCGGTCGGCCCGACTCGGTTGACGGCACTTCGTTTGAGCCGATGATGAGCTACTCGATCCAGTCGATTTCGGTCGGCTATCTGATCGATGAGGAAGAGCCGATGATCTGGCGAGGCCCGATGGTCACCAAGGCGATGCAGCA
>JAZBPR010000067.1:0-11079 GCA_036351735.1 Wenzhouxiangella sp.
CGCGCGTTGGCCTTCATGACCGTATTGCCAAGCGTCACTTGGCCGTCACCGGCCATCACGACCTGATTGCCGCGTCGGACCGAAACGATCGTCGTGCCGTGAAAATCTTCCATCAAGCGGGTCCGGAACTGTGCGTGAATGACGAAGGTGGGGGCGATGCGGGTCTGTGGCAAGTCCAGCCCCGGTCAGAGGAGCTGTCAACTCTCTAGCCGCGTTTCTTGGCTCTGGGGTGGGCCTGATCGTAGACTTTGGCCAGATGCTGGAAATCTAGGTGTGTATAGATTTGGGTGGTCGATAGGTTGGCGTGTCCCAGCAGTTCCTGGACCGCTCTGAGATCACCTGAGGATTCGAGGATATGCGA
This sequence comes from Wenzhouxiangella sp., assembly GCA_036351735.1. Classification (GTDB taxonomy): domain Bacteria; phylum Pseudomonadota; class Gammaproteobacteria; order Xanthomonadales; family Wenzhouxiangellaceae; genus Wenzhouxiangella. The sequence continues at coordinate 362 of JAZBPR010000067.1, forward strand.
GGCAAACGAGTGGCGTAACTGGTGTGGATGGACGCGTTGATCCAGCCCCTGCCGTTGTGACCAGTACGCCACCCGCTTCTGGATAGCGCGGGTGGTTAGCGGCTTTCGGTTCAGTCCTGTGAAGACTGCGGCCGGCGGCTCGCCCGCCAGACCCGCGTGGACAGAGCGCCAGCGATTCAGGGCTTCGATGGCCTGACGACCGACCGGGACCAGCCTTTCCTTGCGTCCCTTGCCCAGGACGCGGACCATGCCCTCGCCAAAATCGATCTGATTCCAGTGCAGCGTGGCCAACTCGCTCAGTCGCAAGCCGCCTCCATAGAACAACTCCAGCATGGCGCGGTCACGGACGCTGAGATCGCCATCCTCTGGGATTGCCAGCAGAGCCAGAACCTGATCAACATCAAGTGCTTCGGGCAGTCGCCGCCTGGTCTTGGGCGCTCTGACCCCCTGCGATGGATCATCCTTGCGCTTGCCCCGCTCGCGCATAAACCGGAAGAAGCGTCTCAGTGCGGAGAGTCGACGCTGGATGCTGCGCGGGTTTAGACCACGCCGATGCTCGGCAGCGGCAAAAGCGCGCACATCGGATTCGCTGATCTGTTCAACGCAGTGGATGTCCCTTTTGGCGGCGTACTTGGTAAAGGCGGACATATCCCGCTGATACGCATCCAACGTCGCTGGACTCACGCTGGCGCCCAGCGAATCGATGAACTCCGTGACATCCCCAGCAAGCTCGGCTGCTGGGCCGGTGTGTTCAGGCGCGTTTGCGATCGTCCTGCTCCGAGAGCTTGAGACGCCAGGTGATGGTGCTGGCGATCAGCTCGAGGAATACCGTACCCATGTCGGGGTGGAAATAGTCTTCCCTTGCGGCACCTACCGCCAGAAGACCTTGACCGGCGAGGGGAACCACTACGCATGAGCCGATGGCAGGATCTGCGTTTGGAAAAAGGTCCTGAAGTTTTTTTCGTGTCAAGCGGCCGCAGTAAGGCCGTTTACGGGCAATCAGATCATTCAGCCATTCTGGGCGCTCGGCGCCGTGCAGGGTGACCCCTTGGTGCTGAGGCTTGGCTCCCGACTCGGTGACCAGGTGCAGTCTGACCGCATCGGCCTGAAAATCGTCGGCCATGCGGGTCAGCAAGCAATCCACGAAGGCTGATTCGGTGTCGGCGCTCATGGCCTCGAGGGTGAGCTGATGCAGCTGTTGCATCAGTCGTTCGTTTTCACCCGCAATGGACGTCAGCTGTCGAAGACGGTTCTGCAGTTCTTCATTGTCCTTGCGCAGCCTGAGTAACTTGTGCTGGACCAGGGAGACCGCCTGCGCCGGTTCCGGCAACTCCAGACGGTCAATCAAGTCGGGAAACCGGACCAGCAGATCAGGATTGCTTTGGAGCCAGTCCGCGACTTGCTGGGCGTTCAGCTCGGGTTGATCGCTCATTCCACCAGAATTCCATCAAAGACCCGACGCGCCGGTCCGGTCATGAAAAGGTTGTCATCGCCAAGACGCCAATCTATCACAAGCCGCCCTCCCGGCTGATCGATCAACGCGGGGGACCGGACCTGGCCGGAGTGAATCAGAAATGCTGCTGTTGCGCACGCCGCACTTCCGCAGGCCAGGGTTGGGCCAACACCCCGTTCGTAAACCTTAAGCTGGACGGTTTGATCGGGATCCAGCCACGCAAAACTTACGTTGATACCCTGACTGAAGCCGGGGCAGGAGGCAATCTGCCGACCCTGTTCTTCGACTGTCAAAGGTTCCGGAAATTGCTTTAACTGAAGAATCAGATGCGGATTGCCCATGGAAACCATGCCGGTTCCGATCAGGCCGGGTAACTGGTTGGTCCAGGTCTCGAGATCAGTACCGGCGTTGAACCCGACCGCAGCAGGGCCGAAGCGGGGTCTGCCCATGGCGACGCGCACGCCGCGAGTTCCGTGGTTTTCGGTGGCGATCAGTCCTGCGTCAGTAGCAAGCACGAAAGCGTTGCGATCCGGATATTGCTGCTCCAGCCAGCGCGCGATCGCGCGCATTCCATTGCCGCACTGGCTTGCTGGACTGCCATCCTGATTGAAGATACTCACCGCGAAATCTGCCGCGTCTGTCGTCGCCGGTTTGACGATCAGTAGCTGGTCAAAGCCAACACCTCGATGGCGGTCCGCCAGCAACCGGATGACTTCGGCGCCGGGATCCGGTTCGCTGTTTCGATGATCCAGCAGGACAAAGTCGTTGCCGAGTGCTTCAAATTTGGAAAACCGCTTTGCCTGACTCACGTGGCGTCAAGGAAGCCGCTGGCCATCCAGTGCCGTTCGGTGGGGCGGGTCAGCCGAAGGCAACCTAGGCCCGCTCGTTCGAATTGGTCGCGCACTTCTTCGATCGTCCACGATGCCAGCAGGCTGTTGTAAAAATCCTGGCGCAGGATGTCTGGCGCATCCGCAGCGTGCTGATCAACCAGCCAGCGTGCTCTGGCCACCGAGTCGGGACGATGCAGATCCATGATCTGGACGTAAGCGCCCTGAGCTGCAAGATCGGCAACCGTCTGCCACAAGGTCATGGGATCGGGCAGGTGGTGGAGCAGGCTGTTGGAGACGACCGCCTCCACTGTCCCGCTCAACGGGTGTTCGGGAAGATGAGCATGGAAAAACTGGATTTTGTCCGAGAGCTCTTCTTTCTTTGCTGAAGCGAGCGCAAGGCTCAGCATGTTCGGTCCTGCATCGAGACCACAGATTTCCCAATCGGGCAACTTTCTGGCCAATCTCAGGCAAATGTCTCCTGGCCCACAGCCTAGATCGATCAGACGCCCGGGGCTAAGGCCTTGTAGACGTTCGGCAACGGCCTCTGCGAACAGCTCGTTCGGTTCGGAGAAATCAGCCTCTGCGTAGGCTCTCGCCTGCGCCGGTTCGTCCATCAGTTCAGGTTCAGGAACTCTCTTCATCCTTGGTCTGTTCGTCTTGATCAGTCTGGTGCGCAGGCTCTTCGGGGAGGTACAAATCGTTCTTCAAACCGCAGCCGGAAATGGCCGAGGCGCTCAGCAAAGCAGCCAGAATCAGGGGTACACTTGGGCGCATGGAATCGCAATCACATCAACGGCTGGAATGCATCGTTCAGGAAACCGGGCCTTCGCCAAAACATGGGGTCGTATGGCTCCATGGACTAGGTGCCGACGGCAACGATTTCGCGCCAATTGTACCGCACCTGCAGAGTGCGGCCCGCCGCCCGGTCCGCTTCATTTTCCCGCATGCACCGACCCGTCCGGTCACCATCAACGGTGGAATGTCGATGCGGGCTTGGTATGACATTCTGGGCATGGAGATTGATCGAAATCAGGATCAGGCCGGCATTGCCTCTTCGCTGGCTCAGGTGGGCCAGTTGCTGGACGACCAGATCGAGAACGGGATTCCTCCGGAAAACCTGATTCTGGCCGGCTTTTCTCAGGGTGGGGCGATTGCCCTCCGTTTGGGTCTGACGAGGTCGCCCTCCCTGGCGGGCGTGATGGTGCTGTCGGCCTATTTGCTCGACGAAGGGCGCCTTGCCCAATGGTCGGCTCAGGAAGCCAGACAAGTGCCGATTTTCATTGGTCATGGCAGCCAGGATCCGGTCGTTCCGGTCGGTCTGGGGCAGGCCAGCGCCGACCGGCTGAAAGAAGCCGGCTTTTCCGTTGATTGGCAAACCTGGCCGATGCCGCATTCGGTGTGCCCGGAGGAACTGGCTGCCATTGATGCCTGGATGGAACGCTGCTGGGCGTGAGCAGGCCGCTGAAGGTGCTGGTGGTTGATGATGAGGAACCTGCCGTGCGTCGATTACAGCGCTTGCTTGCCTCGTCTGCAAACGCTGACTGCGTCGCGGCGGTGCACAATGCCGAACAGGCTTTTGCCGCCTGTGAGAAGTTCCGCCCTGACCTGGTGCTGATGGATGTGGAAATGCCGGGTCTGGATGGTGTCGAGGCGGCGCGCAGGCTTCAGGCAGAAGAGCAGGCGCCCGCAATCATCTTCGTCACTGCGTTCGAGCGCTATGCCGTTGATGCATTTGACCTGGAAGCCGTTGATTACCTTGTCAAGCCGGTTCGTAGCGAGCGTCTGGAGCAAGCCTTGAAGCGGGCAGCGTCCGCCAAGAAACGGCATTCGAAACCGCCTGAGAATTTGAGTGCGCGATTGGGGGAGCGTTTGCTGGCCATACCGGTCGCAGATATCCGACTGTTGCAGGCCGAGGACAAGTACACCTGTGTGCACTATCTTGGCGGCGAGGCTCTCATTGAAGACTCCTTGCTCAGTCTGGAAGAGCGCTTCGGCGATCGCTTTCTGCGCGTCCACCGTGCGACGCTAGTCTCCCGCCCTCATTTGCGCGCGCTGTTTCGGGACCCTCAGGGGCATGAGCGGGTGGAGATCGATGATTGCCCGATTCGGCCCGAGATCAGTCGCAGGAATCTTGCTGCGGTCAGACAAGCGATCAAGGGAAAAGTGTTGGAAAAGGAATGATGCAATGATCAGAATGGCGACCCGAAAATCACGTCTGGCGCTTTGGCAAACAGAGTACGTCGCCGCAGAGCTTAGGCGTCATCATCCAGAGACCGAGGTGGAACTGCTGCCTCTGAGCACCCGTGGAGACGAGGTGCTGGATCGCTCACTGTCCGAGATCGGGGGCAAAGGTGTGTTCCTGAAAGAGCTTGAGCGTGCCTTGCTGGATGGACAGGCCGATATCGCGGTGCATTCGCTCAAGGACGTGCCTGCTGAGTCGCCGCCCGGTTTATCCCTATCGGTCGTCATGCCGAGGGCCGACTGGGCCGACTGGTGGCTGACCGCTGACGGGAGAACGCCGGACGAAATGCCGGCCGGGGCGCGAGTGGGTACCTCCAGTCTGAGGCGTCAAAGCCAGCTGTTGCGCCAGTATCCCGATCTGGAGGTGGTGCCGATCCGGGGCAATGTCCAGACTCGCTATGAATTGATGGCCAGTGGACAGGTCGATGCCGTCATTCTTGCGGCAGCCGGTCTCACGCGACTGGAATTCCCTTTGGAGCATTTCTGCCCTTTGAGGCCGCCGAGCTTCATTCCTTCGCCGGGGCAGGGTGTGATCGTGACGCAATGCCGCAGTGATGATCTGCGCACTCAGGCCTTGCTGGCGCCACTGGGGTGTGCCAGGACGGCTGATCAGGTCGCTGCAGAACGTGCCGTGGTGGCCACTCTGGGCGGGGATTGCCGTATGCCGCTGGCTGCGCTGGCACAGATTGATGACTCCGGCGTTCTGAGCTTGCATGCCCGCTTGTGCAGCCCTGACGGGCAGTCGTCTGTAGAGCGGATCGTTGAAGGCGACCGATCGCGGGCCCATCAATTGGGCTGTGCGGCAGGCGAGTACCTGCTGGGGCACGGGGGGGAAGAAATTCTGGCAGCGCTGCCTGTCTGAGCTGGATTGACGATGGCCACAAAAAATTCCGATCCGAGGGTAGACAGATGGCCACATTGGTGGCACACTGAACTCAGATTGCAGTGTATGGGGCAAGATTCGTTTCGCTTTCCGGGTGCCGTTAACGACCATTTCTGTTGAGGTGCGTCCCCCTACTGCCAACGCCAACACGCAAGCCCCCAGCACTTTGATGGGTTTGGTCAGGCACCCGGGATCTATTAGAAGAGCCTGCCAATCGGCAGGCTTTTTCTTTTTCAGGGCAACATGCTCAACGCTCCATTGATTCTAGTCACCCGTTCGGGCGCCGATGGGCAGGCCCTCTACCGGCTTCTGCGTGAGCGGGGAGAAAGTGCTGAATACTTCTCGCCGGTGAAGCTGGAAGGGCCTGAGAATGCGGAGGCATGTCGCCGGGCGTTGCGTGATCTGCTCCCCTGTGATCGTTTGATCGTTCCCTCGGCCGAGGCACTGCGGCAGGCCGTTTCCCTGGTCGGTATCGAGCAGCTGCGCGAGCTTTTGCTCATCGTGCCGGGAGAGGGGACGGCTGAGCTTGCCCGAGCCCTGGGCTTTGTTGCCGTTTCCTATCCGCCATCCGGCGGAACCAGCGAAGAAATCCTGAATCTGCCTTCCCTGCAGTCTGTTGCCGGGCTGCGGATTGTCGTGCTGGCCGCAGAAGGCGGGCGAAAAACCCTGGGTCGGGAATTGTCGAGGCGCGGTGCACAGGTCAGCCGTTTGCACGTCTATCGTCGAGTGCCGCTTGCGGTTCCCGAAGAATTCGAAAGCAGGCTCCTGGCCTCGGGCAGGCCGATCACCCTTCTGGCCAGCGGTGGCGCGCTTTCAGGCCTGGAATCTGCCCTGCAGCCTGCCGCGTGGTCGCATTTGCTGTCGGGCATCATGGTGGCGCCCTCGGCGCGCGTAGCGACGCTTGCGCGGGCTGCCGGTGCGGTCCATGTCGAGGTCGCAAAAGGCGCGGATAACGCGTCCATGCTCAGCGCGCTGACTCGCGCGCGCCAGAATCCGGATGTTTGCGGTACCCTTGGCCCAAATCCTGACTAGAACGACGATGAGCAGCGAAGAGGACATCCAAAAGCGCAAGGCAAAAATTCAGACCGAACCCGCGGCTGACGAGAAGTTGACTGAGGAGCACAGATCTGACCAGGAACCGGCTGAACCTGAGTCGGCGGAGCCTGAGTCAAGCGCGGACACAGCCAGCGCAGCTGCTCCAGCTCAGCCGGTTGTTCAGGTGCGAACCTGGCCAGGCACGGTCGCCTTGCTGCTCGCACTGGTGGCGATCGCGGGAACGAGCTGGATGGCTTACCAGCAGGCCATGACCGGTGCCGAGCAAGACCAGGCCTCTCTGACTTTGATGCTGGAGGAGCAGGCTGCCTTGATTTCGGCGCTTCAGGTGTCGATTGAAGAAGGAGAGCGGCGTGATGAGGATTTGACCCACGCGCAGCAGTCCCTGGATGCGGAGGTCCAGCGTCTGCAGGAGCGCAGCGACGGCCGCGAAGCGCAGCTGGGAGAGCTGGCGCAGGGGCTTGGTCGGGTCGATGAACGTTCTCTGAGCATGACGCGAACAATGGAGCAGGTGGCTCAGGCGTCGACGGATCAGACAGCCGAATTGGCGGATTTGCGGCGGCGATTGGAAGCCGCGATCGAACAAATGGATGCTGCCGGCGATCTTCAGCGCGAGATCGACCGCGACCTGCGCCGCCAAATGCTTTTGCTGGAAGCTGCCGGTCTGCTCCGGACAGGGCAGGACCAGGCCGAGCTACAGGGCGACTGGCAGGCTGCCAGACGAGCCTTTGAACGTGCCCGAGATCGGCTGGGTCTGGTTGATGATCCACGGCTGGAACCTGTGCGGCAGGCGCTTGCCCGGGAGATCGATGCTCTTGAGGCGGTAGGGGGTCCTGATCTCAACGCCGAGCTGGCCCATCTTGAACGATTGGGTCGAGAGAGCAGCGCTTGGCCGATGCAGCTTCAAATGCCATTGGCTTTTGAAGCGCCGCAGGACGCATCTGCCGAACGAGGCTGGCGCGAGCGGCTGGGCCAAACCTTTGGCGCAATGGTGCAGGTTGAGCGCCGGGACGCGCTGGGACGTGACGAGGAGCAGTTCGAGACTGCTCGCGAGAAAGTTCAGCTGCGGCTATTGGCCGCTGAACTTGCGTTGGTTCGGCGCGACAAACCAGCACTGGACGGGCAGATTGAGGCAATCCTAAGGTTGATCAATGAGTGGTTCCAGACTGACGCGGCCGAGGTTGAAGCCGCTCGAGCCGGTTTGGAAGCGCTCATGGAGATTGAGCTTCAGCCATCGCCCCCTGAGCTTGGCTCGGCTCTGGATCAGTTGCAGACCCGGCTCAGCGGTTCATGAAGAAGCTATTGCTGATCCTGGCCGTATTGGCTGTGATTGCGCTGGCCGGGGTGCTGGCGCCGCCGCTGCTGGAAAACCCGGGCCGTGTTGTGATCGATCTCGGTCAGTGGCGCTTGGAAATGTCGGTGCTGGTGCTGGCCGGATTAATCCTCGGAGTCTGGATCGGATTTTCCGTCTTGCTGGGTTTGCTGCGCTTGCCTGGACGGGCGGTGCGCAAAGCCAGGGCCGCGCGCAGCCGCCGTCAGCTGGAAAACGGATTTCTGGCGCTGGCAGAGGGCGATTGGCGACAGGCCGAACGCCATTTGCAGCGTGCGCTCCCGCATCGGCCTTCAACAGCCGGCTATCTCGCGGCGGCTCGTGCAGCCGAAGGTCAGGCCGACGCCGAGGGTCGAGATCGCTGGCTGGCGCTGGCCGACGGGCGTTTCGGTCGCCGGCATTTCGCCACTGGCCTGGCTCGTGCGCGGATGCTGGTTTCGGAAGGCCGTGCCACTGACGCCATTCCACTGCTTGAAGCCCTGCATCTGAAGAAGAAGTCGCACCAGGGCGTCTTGCGTCTTCTCTTGCAGGCCTATCAAGATGCAGGCGCCTGGCGCGATCTTCGTCTGTTGACCCCCGCGCTCCATAAAGCTGAAATCGTTGACGCCCAACGACGCGATGAACTGGCCGTGCATGCCGGTGCGAGAGAACTGGAGCAGTCGGAGCACGTGGCCGCCCTGGAAGACGCCTGGCGGGCGTTGCCCCGAAAACAAAGGGGACAGCGGGATCTGATTTTGGCCTACGCCCAACGAGCGTCTGAACTTGGGCGTTCCGAACTGGCCAGCGGGCGGCTGAAGAAATTGCTGGACGAGGGTCCGGACACTGAGGTCTTGCGGGTCTATGCCATGGTCGAGGCCGGAGACCGCCCTGGCAGGATCCGGAATTGCCAACGCTGGCTCCAGGATCATCCGGATCACCCCGGTCTGCATTTGGCGCTGGGCATCATGCTGATCGACGAGCGTGAGTACGATCAGGCCCGCGAACATCTGGAAAAAGCAGTGGCGCGCCAGCCCGATGGTGAAGCTTACGCCTTGCTGGGACGAATTCTGGATCGCTCAGGTCGGCTGGAGGCCGCCGCCCAGTGCTATAGAAACGCGCTGCGGATCAAGAGCGGGCGCAGCGCGCATCCTTTGCCGCCTCCAGAAACGAGCCAGTCTGTGGAGGCCGACAGCGAGCCTGAACCCGAAAAAAATTGAGCTTGTACCGGAACCTCAGGCGGTTTTTCGCGGTCGTATTAGCAGTTTTGAAACAACCAAGTGTCGGGATTGCGTGTGATTTACCGCGCTGACCCCGCACTGTTACACTTGTAAGGTTATTTTTGGGAGTATTGGATGAGCAATCAACTGGTACCAAGTCATTTGCTGGCGCCGGCCGGCACTGGATCTCTTGATGCCTACATTCAGGAAGTGAACCGGCTGCCGGTCCTGAGCCTCGATGAGGAGCAGGATCTCGCGCGCCGTTTTCGCGACGAGGATGATCTGGATGCTGCCCGTCGGATGGTCATGGCCCACCTGCGATTTGTTGTCCACGTGGCTCGGGGTTATGCGGGCTACGGCTTGCCGCTGGGCGATCTGATTCAGGAAGGCAACATCGGATTGATGAAAGCAGTGAAGCGGTTTGACCCTGACCAGGGTGTTCGACTGGTCTCATTCGCCGTCCACTGGATTCGGGCAGAAATCCACGAATTCATCCTGCGTAACTGGCGGATCGTCAAGGTGGCGACCACCAAAGCGCAGCGGAAGCTGTTTTTCAATCTGCGCCGCCAGAAGAAGCGTTTGGGCTGGTTGAATCAGACTGAGGTGAATCGGGTGGCCGAAGATCTGGGCGTAAAACCTGAGGTGGTCAGAGAAATGGAATCCCGGCTGTCCGGTCAGGATATCGGTTTCGACCTGACCAGCGATGACGATGAATCGTCCTATGTGGCGCCGGCGGCTTACCTTGAAGGTTTGACGGTTTCGCCGCATGAGGCCGTGGAAGCTCAGGACTGGGAAGACCACCACAACAATCTGCTGTTCGATGGCCTGGATCGACTGGACGATCGGTCGAAAGATATCATCCAGAGCCGCTGGCTGATTGAGCCCAAGGTCACGCTGCAGGAACTGGCCGATAAGTATCAGGTCTCAGCTGAGCGCATCCGGCAGCTTGAGTCGGCAGCGCTTAAGAAACTGAAGGCGCGCTTCGAGGCCTAAGCGGTCGCGCCAATCAATCGGGGTTCCGGCTCCAACCGGACCCCGAAGCGCTCTTCAACATCTGCCGTCATCCCGTCGATCAGCTCCTGAAGCTCTGCTCCTGAAGCACCGCCCCGGTTGATCAGGACCAGTGCGTGACGGGCATACACTGCGGCCTGTCCGACGCTTTTGCCCTTCCAGCCGCATTGCTCCAGCATCCAGCCGGCCGCCAGCTTGACGCGTCCCTCGGGCAGATTCCATTGGGGCAGCTCAGGAAAGCTGGAGCCCAGTTTTTCGGCATCTGCGGCGCTTACGATGGGATTTTTGAAGAAACTCCCAACGTTTGCGATTCGTGCCGGGTCGGGCAACCGATGTCTGCGAATTCGCATCACGGTGGCGGCCACTTGCCTTGGAGACGGCGGCTTGCGGACCCCGCGCCGTTCAAGCGCTTTGCTCAAGCTTTCGTAACCCGTATCCGGGATGAAATGGTGGCTTAGACGAAGCGTGATGGCGGTGATCAGGAAACGGTCGCGATCCTGATGCTTGAAGCGACTGGTGCGGTAGGCAAAGCCGCACTCTGCGGCGCTCAGTTCGCTCAGTTCCTGCGTCTCCCAGTCCCAGACCGTAACGGATTGCAGTACGTCAGACAGTTCAACACCATAGGCGCCAATGTTCTGAATGGGGGCTGCACCGGCCGAGCCTGGAATGAGAATGAGATTTTCGAGGCCATGCAGCCCATGATCCATGCACCAGCGCACCA
>JAZBPR010000068.1:0-3906 GCA_036351735.1 Wenzhouxiangella sp.
CCCAGATGAATCACTTCGCAGCCGCGCGCCTGAATCAGACGGCGCATCAGGTGAATCGCGGCATCGTGTCCGTCAAACAGGCTGGCCGCTGTGACCACGCGCAGCGGTGACTGGACCATATCGCCCGGATGGAGGCGTTCGGCTGGCTGACTCATGCATTTAGTTTACCTTTTGAGCCCAAAAATTGATGTAGATCAGATGAAACTGACCGCAGGCTAGGTAATAATTGACAAATGGACGAGACAGTTGAACTGGTAGACCAGTACCCAAAACCGCCACCTGAAGAGATGGCGGAGCATGCCGAGCAAGCCGCTCAGTTCCTCAAGCTGATGGCCAATCCACACAGGCTGATGATTCTCTGCCATTTGCTGAGCAAGGAGTTTTCGGTCGGCGAATTGAACGAGCATCTGCCGCTCAGCCAGTCGGCGCTCTCACAGCATCTGGCGGTGCTGCGCAACGCGGGCCTGGTGAAGACCCGGCGCGATCAGCAGGTGATTTTTTACTCGCTGGCCGGCAACGAGGTGAGAGGCGTGATGGGCGAGTTGTATAACCAATTCTGCCGACCGCACTGCAACGTCTGAGCTGTTCCCACCGGCAAGTTATTTCTTGCCGAACAGAATGCCCATGATGTTGCGTGAGATTTCGCGGCCGATCGTGCGTCCCATCGTGCGCATGGTCGACTTCAGAAATGCCTCACCACTGGACTGCCGCCGAGACGACCGTTGAGTTGATCGCTGCGGCTTGGGTGATTCGGCCACTCTGGCGGCCTTTTCAGCCGCGGCCCGTTCCGCTTCTTCTTCAGCCGCCTTTGCAGCCGCCTCTGCCTGCTTTTGCAGGACTTCGTAAGCCGATTCCCGATCCAGCGTCTGGTCGTACTTCACTCCAACCGGGCTGCGCGAGCGCACCTGGGCGCGCTCTTCAGGCGTCAACGGCCCCATTCGGCAGCGCGGCGGCGCGATCAAGGCCTGCTCCACAGGCTGCGGAATGCCTTTTTCGCCCAGCGTGGAGACCAGGGCCTCGCCCACACCCAGCGTGGTGATGGCACTTTCAACATCAAGCTTCGGGTTGGGCACGAAGGTTTCGGCGGCAGCGCGGATGGCTTTTTGATCGCGCGGGGTAAACGCGCGCAGCGCATGCTGGACGCGATTTCCCAGCTGGCCCAGCACTTCATCGGGCACGTCATCGGGGTTCTGGGAGCAAAAATATACGCCTACACCCTTGGAGCGGATCAGTCGGACCACCTGCTCAACCCGCCGCATCAGACCCGGTGGTGCGTCGTCGAACAGCAGATGCGCTTCATCAAACACGAACACCAGCTTCGGCTTGTCCTGATCGCCCACTTCGGGCAACTGCTCGAACAACTCGGACAGCAGCCACAGCAGGAAGGTCGAATACAGTCGGGGCTTGAGGATCAGCCGTTCGGCGGACAGACAGTTGATCACGCCGCGTCCTGATAGATCAGTCCGCATCAAATCGGCCAGTTCAAGCGCCGGTTCGGCGAAGAAATACCCGGCACCATCGGACTCCAGGCTCAGCAGTCGACGCTGGATGGCGCCGATCGAGGCCGTGTTCACCAGTCCATACTGCGCGCTGACTTCCTGACGATGCTCTGCAACGTGATTAAGCAGCGCCCGTAAATCCTTAAGGTCGAGCAGCAGCATGCCGGATTCATCAGCGACCCGAAAGACAACGTTGAGGACGCCCTCCTGGGTGTCGTTGAGCTCCAGCATGCGCGCCAACAGCGTCGGTCCGATCTGGGTGACGGTTGCACGCACAGGATGCCCGGCCTCCCCCCAAAGATCCCAGAACACCAGCGGATTGGGCTCCTGACGATAGTCGTCAATACCGATAAAGGTCAGCCGCTCGTCGATCTTTGGATGGGGCTTGCCGGCCGCGGCCAGGCCGGAGACATCGCCCTTGGCGTCGGCCATGAAAACGGGCACACCCATCCGTGAAAAACCTTCGGCCAGAACCAGCAGCGTGACGGTCTTGCCGGTGCCGGTTGCACCAGCCACCAGGCCATGTCGATTGGCGTACTTTCCGGCCAGATGGACGGTCTTGTCGCCTTTACCAAGCAGGATTGAATCAGTCATGGCAGGATGGTAGCCCAAACTCGCAGGTTCAACCGCTTGCTTTTATATTAGAATTATCTTATAATACTGGTCAGTTCTTTCAAATACTCGCGTGAGCGAGAAGGAAATCCCATGAATATCGACCGTTTCGTTTTTGCATTCGCCGGCCTGATGATCCTGATCAGCGTTGGTCTGTCTCAGGTCCACAGCGTCTACTGGTTGTTCCTGACCGCGTTCGTCGGCTTCAACATGCTGCAGGCCGCCTTCACCGGATTCTGCCCGCTGGCCAAAATACTCAAGGCCGTCGGCACCAAGCCGGGACATGCCTTCAACTAGGCCCAAGGCTCCGCAAAAACTTTTTTTAAGCAGATTCCGCTAGACTAGGAGAGTTTTCGCCCGGCCCGACATACGTTGTGGGTCGGGCCTTTCCTTTCCCGGCCGGTTCATCGGGGTTCCGGTCGCCTGTCAAGCCTGCGACGCAGAAGCGCAGGTGGTGGAGGTCTTTGTAATGAATCTGTTTGAAATCATCCACACGACCGAGCATGAGCAGGTCGTGTTCTGTCACAACAAGGATGCCGGTCTCAAAGGCATCATCGCCATCCACAACACCACGCTGGGACCCGCTTTGGGTGGCCTGCGGATGTGGCCATACGCCACCGAGCAGGAAGCGCTGGAAGACGTCCTTCGTCTATCCCGCGGCATGACCTACAAAGCTGCAGTAGCAGGCCTGAACCTAGGCGGCGGCAAGTCGGTACTGATCGGCGATCCGCGCAAGGACAAATCCGAGGCGTTGTTCCGCTCGTTTGGCCGCTTTATCGAATCCCTGCACGGACGCTACATCACCGCTGAAGACGTTGGCATCGATGTCAACGACATGGAGTACGTCTTTCAGGAAACCGACAACTGCGTGGGCGTGCATCAGGTTCACGGCGGCTCAGGCGACCCCTCTCCTTTCACCGCGTTTGGCACCTTGCAAGGTATCAAGGCCTCGCTGTCGCATCGCTTCAACAACGAGGAAGTCAGCGATTACACCTATGCCGTTCAGGGCGTTGGTCATGTGGGCTTTGAACTGATCAAGCTTCTGCGTGCCCAGGAGGCGAAAGTCTTTGTGACCGACATCAACGAAGACGCTGTCGCCAAGGCGGTGGATCTGGGCTGCGAGGCGGTGGGGCTGGACGACATTTACGATGTTGATGCCGACGTGTTCTGTCCGACTGCTCTGGGCGCCGTTGTCAACGAACAGACCCTTCCCCGCTTCCGCTTCAAGATCGTTTGCGGCGCGGCCAACAACCAGCTGGCCACCGATGAATGCGGCAACGAACTCGAAGCCCGCGGCATTCTTTATGCACCCGACTACGCCGTGAATGCCGGCGGCCTGATGAATGTTTCCATTGAGTTTGAAGGCTATAACCGCGAACGCGCCAAGCGCATGATGCGCACCATTTACTACAACGTCTCAAAGATCTTTCAGATCGCCCAGCGCGATGGCATTCCAACCTGGAAAGCTGCCGATCGCATGGCTGAAGAACGCATCGCGACCATTGGCAAGCTCAAGCTTCCGTTCATGGGTCGCTCGCATCGGTTCCCGGGGCGGGAGCGGGGCAATCAGTAAAGACTTTTCTACCTGCACGCGACTGGAAAAGAAAAACGCCGCGGCATCAGACCGCGGCGTTTTTTTGTCTGCCCCTTTAATCAGGCAGACCGTACTGACTGCCAGTATTTACGGTTCGTTGCGATCCAGACCCACCGTCCAGCCGGCCGTCCAGTCAGCCGCCGCATTCGGAATGGCGCCCGCATACTCGACGTTGTCGAAGAAGCTGTCACGGTAAGGAAC